>CAZZIZ010000157.1:0-7821 GCA_964654535.1 uncultured Chitinophagales bacterium | reverse complement strand
GGCTTTTACGAAGAGTTGGTTTGAAGGATTAAGTGGTTTTTTTGGGCGTGCCCCCTCGCCACCCTAACAGAAAGCCAACGCTGCACTCGAGGTCAGGCTATCCGGCACTCCGCGTTCGCTTCGGTCTCTATCTTGTTTCGGCAAAGCAAATCCTTCTACCGCTGAGGCGGTAAGTCTTTACTGCCTAAACAAAAGAGACTACTCCCTCTGGTCGTATGCCTCCTATCCTTCACGCGAGAAAAGCAAGAGAAAAAAAATTAAATCAATGCGCGACGCTTCATCTCCTTTTTAATGAAACTCAACTCGCGAGTCATTTGACCAGAAACAGATGTGTTTTCTTTGGCTCGTCTTACAAGATAAGGAACAACTTCTCGGACAGGACCGTAAGGCAAATATTTTGCAACGTTGTAACCTGCTTGCGCAAGGTTAAAAGACAAGTTGTCGCTCATTCCAAACAATTGTCCGAAGAAAATTCTCTCATCAGAAGGTGAAATATTTTTCTGTTGACATAGCTCGGTGACCAAGCGAGAACTGTTTTCATTGTGGGTAGCTACGCAAATGTAAAGACCTTCTAAATTATCAAGTGCAAATTCAAGTGCTAGGTCGAAGTCTCGATCGCTGGCATCTTTGTTCGGTTGTATGGGCGTAGGGTAGCTCATTTCTTCGGCACGGAGGTTCTCTTTTTCCATGTAAGCTCCACGTACCAACTTGACACCTAGAAAATAGTTTCCATCTCGCGCCTTTTGATACGCTTTCTTAAACGCCGCCAATTTATCGTGGCGATACAGCTGAATGGTATTGAAGATAATTGCGGAATCTTGATTGTAAGTCTGCATCATGTCGGTCACCAAATCATCGATGGCTATCTGTACCCAACTTTCTTCCGCGTCAAAGTAAATTTGAATATTGCATTCGTGACCCGCTTTGGAAACAAACTTTACCCGACGCTTTCCGCGGTCCCATTCGGCTTGCTCCTTTTTCGAAAGTGTTTTACCTGCACTTACTTTTTCCAGTAAGGCAAAACGAATTAATCCAGTAATTTTGCTGCTTATAATGTTTACGTCTGGATGCTTTTTTGCAAACTCAATTCCTTTAACCAAGTGTTGCGCTGTTCGTTCCAATTCTTCCTCATCGTCCTTGGCCTCAATTCCATAGTCGAGAATCGTAAAGACATTGTACTTTGTCAACTTCTCAATAAGTGGTAAGCTCTCACGAATAGTCTCTCCCCCACAGAATTGTTTGTAAATCGTTTTCTTAATGATACTCTTACCCGGTAAGAATGGAAGTTTTAGCATAAAAGGAGCCATACTTGACCCGAGCTGTACCAAGCTGCTTTTGCTCATTAGCTGAAAAAGTCGATAGGAGTGCTTTAGCTCTTTGTCCGATAAGCTGCGAAATGCAATTTCAGTATTCTCAAAGGAAATTTCCTTGTTGATCATTCTCATTGAAAGTAGTTAAAAGTCGGGTTTTGTTAATCCGAAAATTGTAAACAAGACTACGAAGTGATCCATATTTTCCAGGACTCTTCGGCTTGAATGTGTAGCATTTCGAAGCCATTTTTTATCTGTGCACCCTGTTGTTCTCCGTTTTGTAAAAAGAGCGTTTTTTC
Organism: uncultured Chitinophagales bacterium; assembly: GCA_964654535.1. GTDB lineage: Bacteria > Bacteroidota > Bacteroidia > Chitinophagales > UBA2359 > CAZZIZ01. The sequence continues at coordinate 6,212 of CAZZIZ010000157.1, read as the reverse complement.
TGGATTGTAAATCATATCGAACAAGAAATGCTTGCCGTTTAAAAACGAATAGTTTATTGAAGGCGCCTCGGCTTGGTGTGGAAACATGCCCAGCGGAGTAGTATTGATAATAATTGGGTGTTCATTTATCACCTTTTCGTCGAGCTCAGCGTAGGATATAGCCAAATCGCTTTTAGTCCGCGAAACCATTTTGAACGGAATCTCTAATTGACCAAGCACATACTTTACCGCCTTACTCGCTCCGCCAGTTCCCAATACTAATGCGCCTTTATAATGATGTTCTTTTAACAAAGGTTCGAACGACTGCCTAAAGCCAAGTACATCGGTATTGTAACCCTTCGATTTGCCTTCGTGAAACAATATGGTATTTACTGCACCAATACTTTTCGCAGTTTCATCCATCTCATCCAAATAAGTAATAACGCTTTCTTTATAAGGTATGGTTACGTTTAGACCACGGCAGCTGGTTATATTCTTCAAGAGCTTAGGTAATTCGCTTATCCTTTCGAGAGGAAACAGCTTGTAGACACAGCCTTCGACATTCTCATTAACGAACTTCATTTTAAAGTAGTTTTCCGAAAAGGAATGTCCGAGTGGGTATCCTATAAGACCATAAGTTTTCAAGAACTGAGATCTTTTTTCTGATCAAAACGACTGAGCGCAAGAACCGAAAGAGCTCCAACGATCATCAAGCCAATACAGGCTATTAACTGTGGGTTGGTGCCATAAAGAAAGTTCTCTGAAAGATGACTCAAAGTATTCGGTAAAACGCTCTTAGAAAAAGCAATTACTTCTTCTCCGTGGCTATTCATTCTTGTTTTAAGAACTTGTTGCCAAGGCCAGACTTTGTTGAGTGAACCAATCATAAATCCTGTAAGCGCCGCTAGCGTCGCAGAACGATAGTTTTTAAAAGTCCAACTAAGAATATGCGAAAAACTAAAAAGTCCAACGAAGCATCCGCCAGCAAATATGCCAACGTTGATCATTGCGTCAGTAGAGAAAGTTTTTAGCATTGTTTTCATTTGCGGCAAAAGAAAAGTGTACATACCCAGCAGTAATAACATAAAACTACCCGATAGCCCAGGTAGTATAAGTGCCGAAATCGCAATAACACCGCAAATAAAAATGTACCAACCCGCTTCCGATCCTTGTGCAGGAGTCGCTATGGTTATGTAATAAGCAATCGCGGTCGTGAGTAGAGTTAAAACAATTTCTTTCCAAGTCCATTTACCTACTTGACTGCCTATATAAATACTGGAAGCCAATATTAGTCCGAAGAAAAAGGACCACAAGAGTAGCGGGTGGTTTTCGAGTAAATGAGAAATTCCAAAAACACCGGCGCCAAAACCGACCATCATTCCCATAATAAGAAATAACAAGAAAGTCCCATTAACTGCAGACCATAAACCTTTAAAGCCATCACTTTTGAAAGTGCCAATCAGCGAAGGGCCAAACGATTTGATACTGCGGAGGAGCGTTTCATAAATGCCTGTAATAAAGGCTATGGTACCACCAGAAACACCAGGGATTACCTCGGCTATACCCATGCCCATACCTTTAAAAAAGGTGGATATGTTAGAGTGTTTGGTCTCCATGTAGTTGTTTTGGTTTTTTAGGCAGCCGCTTCGTTAGAGCAGACGTACACAAAAGCAGGGGGCACAGCTAGGGGAATAAAGTTGAAGTCTACATTTTGAAACGAAGCCTCGTATACTTTTTTGGAAACTAGTGAATACTGCAGTTGGATGAAAATACCATTAGGTTTCAACCTATTAACCACGGCATTCATAATTACTTGTGTCATTTCTTTGGACAATAGCGAAATTGGTATCGAAGAAACTACCACATCTACTTTGTCCATTCCAGCTTCATCACAGTGTTTTTCCAAATTTGCAGCAGAGTCACCAACGAAAGTAAATCTAGGGTCTTTCAAATCCTCAATGAGGGGTAAAAATTTCTCGTTTATTTCGAAAGAGAGAAGCTTAGCATCTTTACGCATTTTTTGGAGCAAAGATCTTGTTATACATCCGTCACCAGTACCAAGCTCTACTATATTTTTCGCAGTACTAAAATCAATAGGCTCCACAACCTTGCGTACCAATTTCGGTCCACTGAACTTTATAGTCCCAACGGTTTTTAAATTCTTGATTGACTCTAGAACTACGTTCAGTTTTTTCATTTCATTTCTTTCTCTAGAAATTGGTCAAAGGTGTCACCACGTAATCCCATTCTTAAAGTCTCCAAAGGAATGACTTCTGCAGGAGCAATATTTCCTAGGTTTACATTGCTTCCTACGAACTTAATAAACCAAACCTGCTGACCTTTTTGCGGGGCTTCCCAAATAATTCTATCGCGATCGACTTTGGTCATAATCTCATCGATAAGACCACTTCGTACTTCGCCGGTTTTTCTGAAAATTCCTACGGTACCGCTTTCACGAGCTTCTGCGATTAACTTATATGCTCCAGCTTCAAGCTCAGCATTCATTAACTCAATCCATTTGTAGGGAGCAATGATTTTTTCAATATCCTTAGAACCAACTTCGGACAGTACCCGAACTTGTGAAGAAAGCTTGTTTACATAACCGCACTTTTCATCGTGAGGTATTTCTAAACTTCCATCCGAAACCTCAACATATTGAAGTTGGTAGCGATCTATTAACTTTCTAAAATCCTCGAATTGATTTCTCGCTATAAAGGCTTCAAATAATGTACCACCGAAATAGTAAGGCACACCCGCTTCTCTATAAAGAGCAAGTTTTTTCTCTAAGCAAGGAGTAAAAACGGCAGTACCGAATCCCAGCTTAACTATATCTGTGTATGATTCGCACATGGAAAGAAAGTCCTCCGTCTCACGGAGACTCAATCCCTTATCCATAACCATTGTGAAACCAGTATCGCGCGGTTTAGAAGTGCGCTCTGGTAGGTGTTTTAAACCGAAATACATTGCTTTCTGCTAATTTACAAAGGGCACAATGATAGCTTTAATATCCGGATTTGCCAACAAGGATGAATCCATCTTTTTAAGAATTTGAAAAGCCATTGTATCCAAACTAGAAGATCGAAGTGCCCAATCTAGAGCCTCCTTTTGACGTCCCACCAGAACCGCACAAATCCCTAGAATAAAGAGAATCTCAGCATTATCCGGGAAATGGTCAAGAGAGAGTTCAGCAGTTGTATATGCCTCAACATTCATTTCAAATTGAATGTATCGATTGATTAAAGCGCGCCAGTAATCTAAACTTTCAGGATTCAAATCCGTTAAATTTCTTTGAAGATTGAGGCCCTCATCAGTTTTGCCTAGTGTGAATTTTAAGTCGCATAATGATTGAATATAATCTTCATTATCCTCCTCTAATTCTGAGGCCACTTCCATATAGTGTTCGGCCTTCGTTAAGCGCCCGGTTTTCTCAAATATCTTTCCTAAATAAAAGTGACCATCCGAAAAATCTTCATCTAGGTCGAGACACTTATTTAAGTGGTAAGAGGCGCGCTCCATATTATCGAGTTGATAATAAGACAAGCCGATGCTGTAAAGTAAATACTCGTCATCCTCTTTTAGTTTACCGCATTCTCTATATAATTCAATTGCCTTTTCAAACAAATCGAGTTCATAAAAACATTCCGCACTCTGACGTATTGCAGGCTCGAAATCTTCCTTAATAACCATTACATATGAGAATGCGTCAATCGCCTTGCGATATTGCTTCAATTCGTAATAACACTCACCCAAATTGTTCCAAGCCAAGTACGAGTAAGGGCTTTCGTTAATTAGTTTTTCATGAAAATCAATGGCGTCCAAGTACTCAACCTCATCTTCAATCATATCAATGATGCGACCCAGAGCCTCTTCGTGATCAGGATCCATTACCAAAGCCATTTTCACAAATTGCATCTCCAATTCGTCTTGCTCCTGCAGTTCGTATACATCAGCAATTGCCAAGTAGATATCAGGAATGATTTCAGCGTCTACAAACTCTAGCAATTCATTTAAAACTTCTAATGCTTGTTTTGAATTATTCAGTTCGCATAATATTTCAGACTCCAGTAAAAAGATGTCTGAGTTTTGGCCATCTAAAACCTTAGCCTTGCGCACCGCCTCTAGTGCCTCATTAAACTGATTGGCTTCATATTTTAATTGGCCGTTGCGTAAATGAAAGGAGGAGCTAAAAGGGTGTTGCTCTATTGCGATATAGGTTGCCTTCAACGCATTTGCATAATCGAAACGGGCCTCATAAAAGTCAATAATTTGATTGAAATCGCGTTTATCTATAAAAACGCTATTGTCTTGGTGAAGCATATTTTCAAACTTCTTCACCAATGCGGCGCTGTCTTCACTTATGCCATTATCTTCGAATTCTCTCTTGCTCATAGGGTCTTACTAATATAAAAAATGCGTAGCCTGGATTCATTCGGTACTGTTGAAGATTCGATGTTGTTTTGATAACGATTTAGTTTAATATAGATTGTCGAAACTTTCGAAATGGCTCCTTTTAACATAAAATTAACATCAAATAGAGACATATTTTGATCATTATTCAGAAAAAGAGGTGTTTTATTGCATTATTCGTAATAGCGTGGATAATGGCCGCCAATGTCAAATATGCATCGGCTCAACCGGCTGACGAAAGCGAAAACTGGCAGCAAAGGGCCGATTACAATATTGACGTGACATTAGACGATTCTAACCATCGATTAGAAGGGCAAATCAATATCGCTTATACCAACAATTCTCCAGATACACTTAAATCTATATTCCTACACCTTTGGCCAAATGCCTATAAAGATCAATCCACAGATTTTGCCAAGCAGAAACTAAATCACAGAAGTACCAAATTTTACTATTCCCTCAAAAGTGAAAGGGGGCATATAGCAGGATTTGATTTCAAGGTAGATGAACAAAAAGTATTAGCAAGTTATAGCCAGAACAATGAGATTGTCGAACTCAGTTTGATACAAGCCATGATGCCGGGCACCACGATAAACATTAAGACTCCATTTTCTGTCAAAATACCCAAGAGCTTTTCGCGACTTGGTCACATCGATCAGTCGTACCAGATAACTCAGTGGTATCCTAAACCAGCAGTTTACGCGCCTAGCGAAAACAATTGGGAGCAAGATGAAAGCAGAGAAAATCAATGGTACACCATGCCTTACCTAGACCAAGGTGAATTCTTTTCTGAATTTGGAGACTTCAATGTGCGCATTACTGTTCCCGAAAATTATGTAGTAGCCGCTTCAGGCGATCTGCAGACTGAAAGCGAAATGGAATGGCTATCAAAAAAAGATCGTGAAACAAGAGCACTTGTATCATTCGACACCACTTTAGTTATTCCAGCTTCGTCAGAAAATTATAAAACGATCCAGTATCAGTTAAACAATGCGCACGATTTCGCTTGGTTTGCGGACAAGCGCTTTCACGTTCTAAAAACAGAGCTCAATTTAAAAGGTCGCGATGAACCTATTAATACCTGGAGCTTTTTTACAAATCAAGAAGCGGAGCTTTGGTCTTCAGCACCCACTTATCTCGAAGAAGCAACCGTTTTTTATTCAGAAAAGGTCGGCACTTATCCTTACAACCAAGTTTCAGCCGTTCAATCAGCTCTCAGTGCTGGCGCAGGTATGGAGTACCCAACCATTACCGTAATTGGACTAAGCGATACTGCAAGAAATCTAGAGCGTGTGATGGTTCACGAAGTGGGCCACAATTGGTTCTATGGCATTCTTGCCAGCAACGAAAGAGATTATCCCTGGATGGATGAGGGAATCAACTCCTATTACGAAGGACGTTTCTTTCGAGAGAAGTACGAATCAAACACCTTTAGCGACTTTTATGGTATAAGCAATAAGTTGATTGATAAAATTCGTTTGAACGAATACAGTTTAGATGAATTGACGCAATGGTTGGGCGTTTATTTGTCTAGAAAAAATTATGATCAACCAGTCTGTTCGCATTCGACACATCTTACCGATGTCAATTATGGCTTAATGGTTTATATGAAAGCCGCCATGTCTTTTCGCTATCTAGAAAACTATCTGGGGCAAAAGAACTTTGATGGCATTATGCAGTCTTATTATGACAAGTTTGCTTTCAAACATCCGCAACCAAGGCATATACGCAAACATATAGAACAAGAAAGCGCACGGAACCTAGAGTGGTTTTTCGATGATCTATTGAGCACCACCAAAGACGGCGACTACAGATTAATGGGCGCA
>CAZZIZ010000156.1:0-7847 GCA_964654535.1 uncultured Chitinophagales bacterium | reverse complement strand
GGAGATAGTGACTACTCAAATGTTACTGCATTTGTTTCATCACAAAGTCCTTCATCTGCCATTCTAGATTTCACCGTTGGAAATCTTTTAGACAATGGAAAAACTCAGATAGTAGTATTTACTGCAACGCCAACTACAGTAAAAATTATTGACTTCGAGCAAAGCGAAACCATAACGATTGGTTTTTATGAGGTCAATAATTTCATCTCACCGACTACTTCTTTGCACATTCTAGATGTAAACAATGATGGACTTCAGGATCTTGCCATTGCGGCCAAACCCAATTCAGAACCAATGCTTCTTGGATTCTTTGAGCAAGACTCTTTTAATAACTTTGATCTGGTTAATACACGAGAATTTAGTGAAGATTTCAGCCGATGTGAATTCAGTGATACTAATTCCGATGGATTGCCGGATTTACAACTAACCGATCCGAATATTTCCTTTACTCGATTTACTTCTTTTTTAAATCTCGGGGATTTTGAATTTCAGGAACCAGAAGAAACTCAGGAAATTGTTTCCTTAGGTTATGCAGCTAAATCAACCCGTAGTGACTTATTCAATATTGAACAAAAACGCTTAATTTTTGCCCAAGATGGAGATCTACTCGTTGCGAAGGAACAAGTTGAAAGCGCAACTAACTTTGATGCGATAGTCGAGTTTGATGAGCCGATTGAAGATTTTCTAATCGCTGATATAAACAACGATGAAAGAAAAGATATTCTAATCGCAGATGAAAAAAAGCTGGTTTACTACCACCAAGTCAATGTTCCGCCTGTAGCAGATTTTTCATACAACTCTTGTGCTGGTACTTTTATTAATAATAGTTCAGGAAACTTCCTTGACGGTTCTTTTTCTTGGGAATTCCAAAATGGAGTTGAGGATTCGTCTTTCGAACCAAACACATCTCTTTTTGAAGACGTTGGAAGTTATACAGTTAGTTTAACTGCTTGTAGCTCCTTGAGCTGCGACACGCTTGAACAAGTTATTGATTTTAACCACTTGTTCGATTATTCGTTTCCCTCCCAAGGCATCCCTGGCGAAAACATAGTTTTCGAAAACAACTCTGTCGGATTTAGCAATTTTTCATGGATTTTTGGTGACGGAGAAGTCTCCCTAGAAGAGAGTCCAACTCATGCATATAGTGCACCTGGGAATTATCAAGTTGAATTTATTGCAACAGATAGTTCTTTCGTGAATTGTACTCGCTTTGCAATTGACACCATTGAAATTGCTTGGCCCGTGGGAATTGAAACAAGCACAGACGAATCAATCAATATTTCACCCAATCCGTTTCTAGACGGAACCAAAATCTTTTCGCCTTACGAAAACTGGAACTACACGCTCTACGACCTGAATGGACGAATTCTGGAGAGCGGGACGCCTGGTAGCTCGAACTTCTATTTAAAAAGGAATGGATGGGCTTCTGGTTTATACTTCTTGGAAGTCAATGCACCTGGAGAGCATTCTGTTATTAAAAAATTAGTGATAGAATAGATCGCGGGCGAGTTGCCATGCAAAGCAGTTCAAAAAACACCCCAATCTCTAGCAAGAGACCAGGGCGCTTCTTAAATCGATTCAAACAATCCCAGATAATCCGCGAACAAATAACGCTTACCGCGCTTTGCTCCAGTAAACTCCGTGATGATTTCCAGTTCTTCCATAGCACTCAACAATCTATTCACGGACGATGCCGTAAGATTGGTCACCTCCATCGCTTTTTGGTAATCTATCAATGGTCGCTGGAACAAGTAGTTTACGAGCAATTGCGCATTGGCGGCGCGGCTACCCAAACTGTTCAGTTTGTCTGTCACTTCAACTTGCAGTTTCAAAATAGCATCCATATTGGCGGTGCTAAGTCTAGCCGTTTCAATAACGCCTCGTAAGAAAAACTTGAACCATTGCAAGAGACTATTCTTTTCTCTCACCAATGTCAAGTGGTCGTAGTAAGCGCTGCGGTTGCGCTCAAAGTAATCGGACAAATACAAAACTGGCTTTTTCAGAATACCTCTTTCAACCAGGTAAAGCGTAATCATTAATCGACCCACTCTACCATTGCCATCTAAGAAAGGATGAATGGTTTCAAACTGGTAGTGCATCAAAGCTGTTTTCAAAAGCGTTGGAAAATAAAATGCTTCGTCGTGGGCAAACTTTTCCAAATCGCCCATGTACTCTGCAATGCTGGTATGCACCGGCGGTACAAAAATCGCTTTATCAATGTTAGCTCCACCAATCCAGTTTTGACTCTTTCTAAAATCGCCTGGCTGCTTGTGTTTACCACGAACGCCACGCATTAAAATGGCGTGCGTATCCTTAATGAGTCGAGAAGAAAAAGGCAAGGTTTCCAAATTGGCTATCGCTGCATCTAAGGCAGCAATATAATTTTGAACCTCCTCCCAATCGTTTCGCTTTTCATCCGGAATTTCATCGACAGCCAACAATGCTTCTTTGATGTTTGTACGCGTTCCCTCAATTTTACTCGACTGCGTTGCTTCCTTAAAAACGTGCATACGAATGAACAAATCGATATTGGGAATGTAGTGCGAGTACATATCCAAACGACCTAAATGCTGATCGGCTTCACTCAACAAGGTGATAAGCTCCATATCTTCCAAGTGCCATTGTCTATGAATCATAGATGGCTGAAAGCTTTTGTAAGCTCCTTGGTTTAGCATATTTCCTGCATCGAAGGTTCTCATTTTCTTTATTCTAGGTTTTGCTCGTTTTTGCGAATAAGCGCTCTTATTATTCTAGTTTTAACCACTTTTCTATAATAATAGTTCACCTTATTATAGTTTTATCCAATTTTCTATAACAAAGATAATCTTTATTATAGTTTTTTACAATTTTCTATAATAAGACTCAAGACTATTCTAGTTTTCCAGCATTTTATAGAATAAGCCCATCTGTATACAGCAAACCCAGCTTTTACAGCACATTCTTGCAAATTTAACTAACAAGTGTTAGCTTTAAACAAACAATTGATAGTTGAGCAATCGTTTCTTTCCTGCTACTGTTTCTAAGATTGAAAAGACGACTGAAGACTGCGTCTTCGTAAGTCTCAATTTCGAAAAGTCAACGCGTGAGCAATTCGCTTTCACGCACGGTCAGTACCTCACATTAAAAACAGAGATAAAGGGAGAGTCTGTTCAGCGCTCCTACTCCCTCGCCTCTTGTCCTTTGGATGGCGAATGGAAAGTCGGAATCAAAAAAGTACCGCAAGGAAAATTTTCAACTTACGCCAACGAGGTTTTAAAAGTTGGGGACATTATCGAGTCAATGCCCCCCGACGGAAAGTTCTTCGTTGAAACGGACTCCAAGCAAAGCAGACATTACGCCGCCTTCGCGGCTGGTAGCGGCATCACCCCTATGCTGTCGATAATAGAAACACATTTGCGTGTCGAACCAGAAAGCACTTTCAAACTATTCTACATTAACCAAACTGCCGCTTCGGTTATTGGTAAAGAGGAACTAGAAGCATTGAGAAATCAATTTATAGGACGCTTTGAAATTTTCTATTTCCTAACGCGCGAGCATCGCAGTGTTCCTTTTTTAAATGGTCGACTAAATGAAGAAAAGCTCGAAACCATTTTCAAAACTATTTGCGAAGTAGATGACATAGATCATTACTTCAGTTGCGGTCCGGAAGCAATGATATTTATGGTACGCGATTTTCTAACCGCCAAAGGCGTGGACGAAAAGAACATTCACTTCGAGCTCTTCGGAACAGGCGACAACAAAGCCGCTGAAGCTGCTAAAGCAAAGATAGCTGATGAACTAAAGGGCGAACAATCAGAAATCAGCATAATTGAAGGAGGCAAAAGTTTCAACTATAGCCTTGAAACTGGCTCCAACAATATACTCGATGGCGCGCTTAACAATGGTGCCGACTTACCCTACGCCTGCAAAGGTGGAGTTTGCTGCACCTGCAAAGCAATGTTAGTAGAAGGCGATGTGAACATGTTGGTACACTACGGACTAGAACCCGACGAAATAGACGCAGGCTATATATTAACTTGTCAAGCAATACCCACCAGTAAAAAGGTGGTGGTAGATTTTGATCAATAAATTGAATTCAATGGACGATATCAAATCTCTCGAAGAACAATTTCAAGCGCGCATTGATCGCGGCGAAAAAATCGAACCCAAAGATTGGATGCCCGAAAAATATCGCAAGACGCACATCCGTCAGATATCGCAACACGCGCACAGCGAGATTGTTGGAATGTTACCCGAAGGTAACTGGATAGGTCGCGCTCCAACGCTAAAAAGAAAATGCACTTTGCTTGCAAAAGTGCAAGACGAAGCGGGTCACGGTTTGTATCTCTACTCCGCCGCGGAAACATTGGGCATCAGTCGCGACGAAATGTTTGAGCAATTACATTCTGGTAAAGCGAAATACTCAAGCATCTTTAACTACCCTACTTTGTCTTGGGCAGATATGGGAGCGATTGGTTGGTTGGTCGATGGTGCCGCCATTATTAACCAAGTAATGCTCACTCGCACTTCTTTTGGACCTTATGCCCGCGCAATGGTACGTATATGTAAGGAAGAAAGCTTCCACCAACGCCAAGGCTATGAAATCTTATTGGGACTTTGTCGAGGAACGGAAGTACAAAAAGAAATGGCTCAAGATGCTCTGAATCGATTTTGGTGGCCAAGCTTAATGATGTTCGGACCACCAGACGCAGAGTCATCCAATACCGCGCAATCTGTTAAATGGAAAATCAAGCGCAAAACCAACGATGAGTTGCGACAACGCTTCGTCGATATCACCGTGCCTCAGGCAGAGGTTCTAGGTATAACCATTCCAGATCCCGATCTGAAATGGAACGAAGAGCGCGGACACTACGACTTTGGAGAAATAAACTGGGATGAATTCTGGCAAGTAGTAAAAGGCAACGGTCCTTGCAACAAGGAACGGCTCGCCGCGCGCAACAAAGCCTGGGACGAAGGAGCTTGGGTACGCGAAGCAGCAATGGGCTACGCCAACAAAAAAGCCTCCACTAAAAAAGCAGTCTAATGAGCGATAAAAACATAAACAAAAACGAATGGCCAATTTGGGAAGTCTTTATTCGCAGTAAAAATGGACTCGATCACCGACATGTCGGTAGCCTCCACGCCACAGATGAAACGATGGCCATCGAAAACGCCCGCGACGTGTATACGCGTCGACAAGAAGGGGTTTCTATTTGGGTTGTAGAATCAAAACACATTACCGCTTCCAATCCGGAAAACCATGGCGAGTTGTACGAACCTGCAAAAGACAAGGTCTATCGCCATCCAACTTTTTATGAATTGCCCATTGAACTGAAGCATATCTAAATGAGCGCTTCAAAAGACAATTTGTATAAGTATCTACTAATGCTCGGTGATAATTCTATGATCCTAGGTCATAGACTTTCAGAATTGTGCGGGCACGGTCCTTCTCTGGAAACCGATATTGCATTAACCAATATTTCGCTTGATCTGTTTGGTGAGGTGCGAAATCTTTTTCAATATGCCGCTAAAGTAAGTGGCAGCGAAACCGAAGACACGATTGCCTTTTTAAGATTAGAAAGAGCCTATCTCAACACAGTTTTGGTCGAACAAGCAAACACAGATTTTGCTCATGTAATTCTTCGTCAGTTCTTTTATGATACTTATCACCATCATTTGCTCCAGGCTTTACAAAATAGCTCGGACGAAACTCTTGCCGCGATTGCAAACAAGTCAGTTAAAGAATCGGCTTACCACTTACGATTTTCTTCTGAGTGGGTAAAAAGATTGGGTGCTGGCTCGGAAGAAGGCAACAAAAGAATGACTGATGCGCTGAACCATTTGTATCCATTTGTTCACGAACTATTCGTGGAAACCGAAACTGAACGCGAGATGAAAGAAGCAGGCATTGGCGCCGACTTGGAGGCCATTGAATCGAGCTGTACAAAGTACTACGAAAGCATTATTTCTGAAGCTGACCTTGCAGTACCCGAAACGAAACCAAGAGTTGTAAAAGGCAAGGATGGAATACACTCAGAAAACTTGGGCTACATCTTAGCTGAGTTTCAATACATGCAACGCGCTTATCCAAATATGGAGTGGTAATGGAGGTCGCCAGTGTCAATACCGAAGTCATGGATATTCTTAAAGGAATTACCGATCCGGAAATTCCCGTACTAAGTATTTTTGATATCGGAATAGTAAAGCGCATCGCGCAAACTGAAAAGCAAGTTGCAATAGATATAACCCCAACTTATACTGGCTGCCCAGCAATGGATACGATTGCTGCAGACATTAAACTTGCCTTGGAAAAAGCAGGTTACCAAGCAATGGTCGAGTTAATTCTCTCACCAGCCTGGAGCACCGACGATATAAGTGAGGCCGGAAGAGAAAAATTAAAAGCATATGGTATCGCAGCGCCTTTGTCCGCGGAAGCAGACAAGAGGGCCCTGCTCGATGGAGAAAAGTTGGTTGAGTGTCCGCGCTGCAAAACCACCAACACTAAAATGATTAGCCAATTCGGTTCGACGGCCTGTAAATCTTTGTTTCAATGCAACGAATGCCTAGAACCCTTTGATTACTTTAAATGCCTGACTTAGGCTCAGAAGAAACATCGAGAACAGAATGAACGTAGGAATAATAGGATCGGGAACTATGGGAAGTGGCATTGCGCAAGTGGCCGCCACCGCTGGTTGTAAAGTAAGTGTCTTCGACAACAACCCTGAAGCACTAAAACGCAGCGCCGATAAATTGGAGAAAATCCTAAATCGCCTAATTGAAAAAGAACGCATAGACGAAGCGAAGAAAAATGAGATTCAAGGCAACATAAAATACATCAACGCCTTGGTCGATTTAAAAGATGCCGATTTAGTTATCGAAGCGATTATCGAAAACGCAGAAATCAAACATCAAGTTTTTAAAGAACTCTCTATTATCGTTTCGCCAGAATGTATTTTGGCGAGTAATACTTCCTCCTTGAGTATTACTTCCCTAGCTGCCGCAATAGACAAGCCAGCACGTTTCATTGGCATACACTTTTTTAATCCTGCACCTTTGATGAAATTGGTGGAAGTTATTCCCGCGATTCAAACCAGCCCAAGCGTATTAGAAAAGGCGAAAGTTGAAATTGAACGTTGGGGAAAGCTCGTCGTACAAGTAAAAGACAGTCCCGGCTTCATCGTCAATAAAGTAGCTCGTCCTTTTTACAGCGAGGCCTTGCGCATATACGACGAAGGCATTGCCGATGTAACTACTATCGATCAGGCAATGAAAGAAATAGGCGGATTCAGAATGGGACCCTTTGAACTAATGGACTTTATCGGAAATGACGTTAATTATACTGTAACCGAAACGGTTTGGAAAGCATTTTATATGCATCCGCGTTATCGCCCATCGCTCACACAAAAAAGATTGTCAGAAGCAGGTTACCACGGACGTAAAAGTGGAAGAGGATATTACAAGTACGAAAACGGAGAGGTAAAACCAATTACGGATCCTTCCAGAATGAAGCCAGATACGCACCAAGCAAAAGGCAAAATGATATGTGACCGCATTGTCGCAATGATCATCAACGAAGCCGCGGACACTTTGTACATGGGCATTGCAACGCAAGAAGACATAGACACCGCAATGACTAAGGGCGTTAACTACCCCAAAGGTCCTTTCGCTTGGGCAGACGAAATTGGTATCGAGAAAGTGGTAACGCTTCTCGACGGATTATACAATGAATACCACGACGAGCGCTATGCGGTTTGTCCTTTATTAAGACAAAAAGTTCGCGATCAATCACGTTTTAGCTAAACAATAACAATGGCAAAAAAATTAGGCAACTACGTCCTCGGAAAATGGACCAATGGAAAAGGCAAAGG
>CAZZIZ010000155.1:0-7859 GCA_964654535.1 uncultured Chitinophagales bacterium | reverse complement strand
GCTCTTTTTTCGACATTAGCGGAGTGCAGGAACAATTGCAAACGCAAACACATTGCTCGTGTAGTAAAGTCCAGCCGTTTATGGTATTCGAAAATACTAGTGCCATATAGAAAGGGTAGTACTCGGCCTTTGACTCGGAGTCTAGTTCAAAGTACTCAACGTTCAATTGGACTGAGACCATTTTTTCGTGCATTTTTTCCTGCACTACAGAGCACTTTATTTGCCAGTTGCTTTTTTCCAACCAGCCTTCTTCTGGTTGCGCAGCTGCCGTAAAGCCTTCGGGTATATTTCTTTTCCGAGTATAAGTTGGCATGCCCTTTTTATTTATCCCTACTTCGTAAGGATTTACTTTTTGATCCAATAATTCATCCATGTAGCTTGTAAGGGCATCGGCGTATGTAGAATGAACTTGGTCTTCTAAGGAGTTGATAGAGCGGTCATTTTCTGTTTCAGAAAGTGATGTCCTGTCCTGCGCCTGAGCTAGGTTGCAAATTAAAAGGAAGGCAAGTAGTTTTAAGATTGATTTTGGGGGAGTCTTAAGCATAAAGGTTATTTCTAGGAGGTTAAAGGTGTAGTTATTCCCAAACTAAGAGTAGAATGTACTGTCATCAAGGCGCTGCATGCCACTAGTCTTGGCCTCCGCAATTCAATATTGTTTTTTTGTTTTAGTCATTGTTCCAGTACAGTGGTTTTTGTTTGACAACAGCTACTTACTGTTTAAGAATGCTTTGGCGATAATACGATATGTTTAAATTTGCTGTATTGGTCATGTTATGACAGATAGAGCAATGAAGAATGTGACTTTGTGTTTTTCATAAAGTGACTAACTGTTTTATTCAGTTTAGTATTCAAATATCCCACACTTGCACGAGTGTTAAGTGCCAAGCCGTGCAGCCTAGCCACGTCATTCGTGCCGACCTTAGAAGATCAAGTAATGCTAGTAAAAAAGAGTAGAGATCGTAATCGTAGGAAGACTTGCACCAGCCTGGGTAAATGGCAATTCTAATCTTCATAGTTGAAATGAAACGTGCCATCTGAAATTGTAGAAAATATCTCAGGTGTAGGGTCATCAACATCGATGATTGTTTTAAAGTTAAAAGTGCCTTTGACGACTTTTGTGCTGAGATCTACTTCAGAAATCACTATCATTCCTTCATGAGTGATTTCTATTTCATTATCGGAGTTGTCGATTATTTCTACGAAGTGAGATAGAGAGCTAGAGTTTTCAATGATGACTTCAGAGCCAACCACGATTTCAGATCTCTTTAACCATAGGTTTATTTCTTTAGCACCAAAAACGCCTCCTTCCCGTGCTTGCAAGAGCACGAAATCTTCCATTGGAAACCAAGGGTAAATGTTCGTGAACGCAAATCCATTTCCACCAAAAACGTCATTCGCCTGGAACGGAAGTCCATTTATTACAGCGGTCATAGCAAATAGAGGTGCGTCGTCATTTTCCACCATTTCTTCCATTTCCATGGTATTGGTTTCAGGGCTATCATCATCGGAACATGAGGAGAAAATAAGGCTGAAAATGAGTGTCGTAACTAGAATAAGATATTTGTTCATCGAATTGGTATATAAATTTAAACCTAACACAAGGTAAAAAATTAAATTTGAAATTAATCGTTTGTTTGGTAACCACTAATGATGAATTACTATTGGTCAATGTCCATTAATCTAAACCAGCTCGAAAGCTACCATTGGTAACCGACCGTGAAGAAGATTGATCCTCACCTTCTACTCCCATAAATTCAAAAGTACCGTTCACTTCATTAGCCGTTTCTTCCGTAACCATTATGGTTCCCGATCCTCCTTCGCTGTTCGAACTCCAGTTTCTAAGACTGCTACTTTCGGTAAAAGATGCCGTACCGCTGCTTTCTTCAGTAGTACCCACATCATAAGTGCCCACACCTTGGTAATCGGAAATGAGCAATATCATAATGTCAGCGCTGTCATTGGTCCCTTGAACCAAGAAAGTAATTTCATCCCCACTGTCGATTAGTGAGCCAGTTACGGCATTGTCACCGCCAGAAGAATCAAAAGAAATTGTTTCTATAGATGCACGTAAAAATTCGGAACTAGAATCATCATCAGATGAGCAATTCGAAAACAAGAGGCAAAGCCCCAACAGGAGTGAGAATGTAGAGAGTTTCATGAATTAGGTATTGGGTGAAAAACCCTAAAGAAAAGCAATTTTTAACCGATGCCTACAACTTTATACGCTTGTCCGCTTTATTCTGACCTTCAAATCGAATGTAAAAGTTCCTTGTTGGCGCGAGTGTTTAGTGCTTAGCCGCGTAGTCAAGTCGCGTCACTCGTGCCGACCTTAGAAGATCAAGTAATGCTAGTAAAAAAAGAGTAGAGATCGTAAGCGTAAGAAGACTTGCACCGGCGCGGGTAGGAAGACTCGCGCCAGCGTGGAAAAAAACTACTTAATTCAATTGAAAACCACCTCCCCAATATCCTGGATCCACCACACTTTCATTAATGTTCTTGAATCGTTTATGAATTACATTTCTTCTTTTTGTTGTATAAAGAAAAATATAAGGAGATTCGTCGTGTAAGAGCTCTTGCCAGACGTGATACAAAGAATCTCTTCTTTCCACGTTAAGTTCGCTTTTTATTTCTTCTATTAAAGCATCAGATTCTTCATTACCAAATCTGCAATAATTTGAGCCGCCATAAATGCTTTTTGTATGCCAGAGCTGGGTGGGGTCAGAAGGTCGTTGGTCATGAACCCAGGCTCCGTAAAACAGTTCCATTTTGAACCCTTTCAAATTTTCTAAGAAAACCGACCATTCTGAATTCAAGACTTCAATTTCAATACCTACTTCCTTGTAAGACTCCTTTAAGTAAAGACCAACTGCCTTGCGAATTTCGTTGCCATTGTTGTAGGTAAAAGAAATTTTGAAGGGTACAAACTCACCGTTAACTTCCTTCTCTAGTATGCCATCATTATCAGCGTCCTTCCACCCAGCCTGTTTCAAAAGCAATTTGGCTTTGGTTGGATCATAGTCATACGGAACAATTTCTGAATGGTATGATTTGGTCTGAGTGGGATGGATAGGACCAATAATGCGATTTGACAGACCATATAATAGATTGTCGTTAATGTATTTAGTATCTACCAAATGCGCAAGGGCTTGTCTAGTTCTCTTATCTGAAAGTAAGGGGTTTTTTACAGGCAGACCGATGTATGAGAACATGGCATAAGGCGGAGAAGAACGAACGAAATTTTTCTTAAATGCTTTCGACTTTTCTAAGTGAACCCAATCATTCGGACGAACACTTTCTATGATGTCAATCTCATTATTTTTCATTGCGATCATGGCATCGGTAATGTTGTTAATCGTTTTGAAAATTACCTTGTCTGGACCATCTTGGAAGTATTTGTTCTCATCCTTAAAATCTTTACCCCACCATTTTTTCTTTCGCTCTAAAACAAGTTTAACATTGCGCTCATATTGAATTAATTTATAAGGTCCCGAACCGTAATTGAGAATTTGATTTTGGCTTGATTTTAATTTGATGTGCTCAGCAAAGTCTACAATAGAATCAGGAAGAGTTTTTTGCTTCAGAAGTGCAAGATAGTCTGCAAAATGAAGCTTGCTTAATTGACCCTCACGGTCGTACTTCTTTTCAGGAATAATCCATAAGTCTCTTCCCGTGACGTAGTCCCAGCCTGCAAAAACTTCAGTGCAGACAAAAGAAAATTTGTTTGGACTTTCTGGGTAGTACTTAAAATCGACTATGGAGCCATAAGACTTAGTGTAAAAATCGTTTGTGTTTATCTTAGGATTTAGAACAGCCATTAAACTGAATTCTACATCGCGAGGTGTAATAGATGTTCCATCATCCCAAGTTGCACTTTCTTTTATTTCAAAAGTTATCAATGTTTCTTCACAATCGAGACTTCTTTCCAATACTGGAACCCCTTTCGCCAGCCACGGAATCAATTCTAGCGTATTCTGGTCGACTGATAGTAGCGATTGATACATGTACTCTAATTGAGGGCCGCCAAATTCACCAGACACAGGGTTGAATTTATAGGGATCGCTTAACTGATGAATGATTAGTTCATTTTTTGGTCTTGATAATTTTTTCGATTTTTTGCGAAGAAATGTATTGATGGTGTCAGCTGGAGCCGGTGAAAGGTTTAACTCCTTGTCAGCAAAATTACTAATGCCACTCGTGTCTTGGATCATCGAAATAGACATGAACACTGCAAGTAAGAAGGGTAGTGTTGAGTTTGGGAGCATTCTTATTTGTTTGTTCTAAGATAGGAAAGTAGTATGTTAATTTATTTCTAACTGGTGCAAGGTGTAAGCATTTCGCTTAACAAATCCCTCGCTGGAGCAAGTGTTAAGTGCCTAGCCACGCAGCCTAGCCCCGTCACTTGTGCCGAGGTTTGCTAATCTGAGATTGACTTTGATTTGCAGTATGTACATTTGAGGACCTAAGACACAAGTGAAGCAGCCAACGCTTACGGCCTTTCCCTTAACACTTGCCCCAGCGGGAGGCTCAAACTACTGAGAGTTGGGAAGCGTTTGAACCCCTACTTCACCAATTTTCGAACCAAAACCACATCCTCAGAAACAACAAGTTTCAAGAAATATATTCCACTGGGAATCGCATTTTCTATCGCCACCTTTGAACTGAACACTACACCATTCTGGACAGTTTCTCCTGTAGCATTAACCAGTTCATACGCTGCAATTGTTTCTGGCAAACCCAATATTTCTAAGTAAGTCGAAAAAGGATTTGGCAAGACCTGAATGCTCGGCTCCAATTGAAGTACCGCACTCGCCTCGCCTTCTATTACTATGATTTGCTCATTGCTGAAGGTGCAATCCACAAAGTTCGCATTGGTAAGGAACAACTCAACTGTATACGTTCCCGCTTCGGTGTAAGTGTGTGTGGGCGATTGTTCATCCGATACAGCTCCGTCGCCGAAAACCCAAGACCAATTGGTTATGCCCTCAGTAGTGTCGATAAAACTTAAGGCTTCGTGTATTGATCCATTTTCAGGAATTGAAAAATTGGGTTCAATTGCCACGCCCACAGTGGCGCCAGTAAGTAAGGAGCTTTCACTGCAACCATTGTCATTACAAACGCTTAGGGTACATTCAAATGTACCGGTGTCAGAGTAAATGTGCAATGGAGAAAGCTCGTTAGAAGTATTGCCATCTCCAAAATCCCATACCCATTCATCAACAGCAAAATTCGCGATCGATGAGTTATAAAACTGTACAGTATCTGGAATGCAGTTGTTGTAACCAGGAAAAAAGTCAAACGTAAAACTTGACTCTGGTATTTCTGCCAAGTACTCGAACCAACTGACACTCTTTTGAAACAAATCGCAAGACACCAAATCGACGTCTCCATCCCCATCCAAGTCTGCGAGCAATATGTTTCCTTGCGTGAAAGAGTTGTCATACCCTGCAAACAAATCCCGCGACTCAGTCACAAGTGTGCTGAACTGGTCCAAGCCCTTGTACCAAATCGGTTTTTGCTTTCCTGATAGCAAATAATCCAATCGACCATCGTTGTCCAAGTCAAGAATATTTAGGGTGGTATGATCGGTGTCTTCTGCAACCGGAAAGCTCTCTACGGCAAAAACCTGTCCGGTACCATCATTGAAATAAATTAAGATTTGGTTGTCGCGAATAGAAACAGGCTCAGGAAAGCCGTCTTGATTCATATCAATAAATGCGGACGGAAAATGAAATTGACTTACTCCAGTCGAAGGGACCTCTTCAAACAGACCATTGCTGTTTTTAAACCATCTAAAAGAGGTGGACAAATGGACAACAATATCCAAGTCTCCGTCATTGTCCATGTCAATATGATCCAAATTAAATGCCGAGCTACTAATATTTTTTATGTTCTCGAAGTTTTCGAACGCAACAGTTTCCGAAACGTTTTTGTGGATCATGATTTTATAATCACTGACCACTACCAGGTCAGGCTTATTATCGCCATCAAAATCGGCGATGTCATACTGTTGTACAAACTCATCGTAAACAATCGCCGGACCTTGGGTAAAAGTTAAATCTCCATTATTAATCAGGCATCCAAAAAAGGAACTTTCATCGTCCTCGCTACCATAGTAAAATAGGTCAAGTATTCCGTCGTTATTGTGGTCATAAGTTATTACGCCACTCAAATTACTAGTAGCACTATTTAAAATCACTTCTTCACCAAAGTTGTTGGTTCCATCATTTAAGAAGTAGGAAAGTCCTGCCTCCACACCTCTTGCACAGATTACGTCTATGTCGCCATCGTTCTCCAGATCTAAGTAGTTAATCCACGCTAATTCATCTACGCCTATACGCCCTATACGTTCTTTTTCATACACGCCATTTTGGTTCTTTTCCAGTAGTGAGACACCTTCGATTTGGAAACCAATTACAAAGGACAATTCACCATTCTGCAAATTTATTGGCGCATAAGTTGATGGCACCTCATCGCTTATGATTACGGGATCAGAAAAGGTGGAAGCACCTGAGCCCACTAAATAGCCAATACCCGTGCCACCAGAAGATCCAGAATAAAGAAAATCTTCGATGCCGTCATTATTTATATCCGCAAACTTCCATCTCGAAAAATAGAAATCAGGAAAAAATTCTGGCATCAGTTCCATCGTAGCATTGGCATTCACCTTTAGCCAATCCGAGGAACTAAAGAAAACATCTTTCATACCATCATTATCCAAGTCAATCAATTCAAAATCATAGTTCGTGTCAGTAGTTGAGAAACTAATCTCGTCGTCGGGGATCAAGTCCACTCCATTGTTAATGCACTTGATAAACTTAATTGAGTTTTCCTGTCTATAGGCAAAAACCATATCTAAATCGCCGTCTCCGTCAATATCTTCCACGTCGATGTCTTTTCGCGTAAGGTCGTTGTAGGTATCGTCGTAGAAAACGGAATATTCATCCCAGACTCCTCCACCCAAATTTTCCAAATACAGTACTTCTATTGTAGAAAAATAATTGTCCTCTTCATCATAGTCGTAACCGCCTTGAAAAATTACATTCGAGAATACCTGGAGGCGCATAATATCCATCAAGCCATCCGCATTAAAATCCACATAGCTATCGCGCGTCGACTGCGACGCTGACGTTATGTTGCCTTGATACTCAAAGGACGTTCCGGCCATGTTTTTCATCCAACTAGTTCCACCGACAGAAGTCAGGACAATGTCGATAAAACCATCGCCGTCCATTTCAGCCAATCTAAGTGAGTAGGTAAAGCCAAAGTCTATGGGAGCTTCAATAGCCTCGGCAAAAGCAAACGAACCTGGTCCCACTTGTTTTTGCCAAAAGATTTTTTGAGTTTCACTATCTCGGTACACAAAGTCTTCGTCGCCATCACCATCTAAATCACCAACTGCAATGTCTCCAGGGGAGGTAATATCGGTAGCACTCAATATCTGCTCATTACTATGCGTAAATTGACTGCTCGCAACTTGATAAAAGAGGAACAGGAAGACTGGAATCAAAAACTGTAAAGTAGGCCGTGCGTTGATCATGACTTGATGTATTGACAGTTAAGTTAATGTAAAATGAGCACTTCCTTAATCAACTTGACGAGTGCCCCCGCTGGCGTAAGTGTTAAGTGCCGAGCTACGAAGCCTAGCCCCGTCACTTATGCCGACGATTGCTAATCTCAGATTGAGTATGATTTGCAGTACGTTCTTTGAGGATCTAAGGCACGAGTGACATGGCCAACTTTTTATAGCCTTTCACTTAACACTCACGCCAGCGAAAATGCTAGCGTAGGAATACTAGCGCCATCGGGAGGCTAGTTACTTGGTCAGCGAGCGAAGACCTAGGTCTTGTGAGTCCCAAACT
>CAZZIZ010000154.1:6676-7916 GCA_964654535.1 uncultured Chitinophagales bacterium | reverse complement strand
ATCAGAGAAGAAGGGACTTACAATGTTAGCATCAGCGATACTTGCTCTACTATAGATGTGGCCTTTGATGTTATGCGCGAAGACATTGAGGAGCTTCAGCCATTGTTTGTTCCTACCGCATTTACTCCCAATAGTGATGGTGTCAATGATATCTTTCGCCCAATCACCGTGGAGGGGCCAGAAGGAACAGGATTAGAGTTTTCCGTTTTTAATCGCTGGGGCGATCGCGTTTTCTTTAGTGACAACTTAACCAAAGGCTGGTCGGGTAGAGTAAGCAGTGAAATGGCTGAGATGGGTGTCTATGCCTGGATCTATAAATTACGAGGGCCTAGTTGCGAAGGCGAAATAGAAATTCAAGGTCAGGGGAACGTAACGGTCATTTATTAAAAGCGTAAGTCATTTCGAGCGCAGCCGAGAAATCTGTGTGTTCGACCTCATCGTCAGATACGCCGACTAAACGACTAAGAAAACCTACTTACAAACCTTCTCCCGCATCGCCTTAGCATCCTCATTCCCTTTATCCGCAAGTCGAAGCAAATCATCACAAGCACCATCCATATCTTTCAACTTCACTTTAGTTAAAGCCAAGTTGTACATCGTATTCTCATCGTCTGGTTGCAAGGACAAAACCTGATTGAAGTAGTGACGAGCCTTAGAGTACTTTTCTTCCGAAAAATTCTTCATTCCCAAATTAAACAACGTTTGAATTCGATCCGATCTGGTGCGCTCGTTTTTATCCTTTGAAGTCATAGGCTTTTCTCGGACAATCTCCTTGGTATTGTTAGGATCGAAATAAACACGTTCGTGCATACGAACACTCACGTACTGCCCATCTTGTATGCCCGGAGTCCAGTAAGTACTAGTCAATTCCACCAAGCGCATCGCCTCTTCACCGCAGCCGGCACCAAGGTTGCTAAGCAATTCAGGATTCACAACTTCACCTTTTTCCGTTACCGTAAAAGCAACTAGTACCGAACCTTTTATTTTCTGATCACGCGCTTCTCTGGGATACTCCAGCTGACTCTGCAAAAATGCAGACAGCTCTCCCTTCTTAAACTCAGGAGCAGTTTCAGGAATAGAAAAATCCTGAGCGAATAGAAAAGAGGAGGAGAGGAAGATCAATAAAAATAACAGGCTAGATTTCATACTGCCAAGCTAGAACACTTTATACAAATGCCGCTACCTATAAAAGGTAATATTCCTAAACTTATTCGGCCAGAATGAAGCCCTCAATGAATCA
>CAZZIZ010000154.1:0-6576 GCA_964654535.1 uncultured Chitinophagales bacterium | reverse complement strand
GCGTCGTGTCTAAATAGACATCTCCTTGGTGGCGTTATTGATTATCAGCTCCTCACGTCCAGGCCCAATACTCAATAAGCTCAATTCTACACCAATGTATTCTTCCACCATCGCCAAGAAATCCTTCAAGTTTGGTGGAATGTCTTCGTAGTTATCAATGCCACTCAAAGCACATTTCCAGCCAGGGAAACGACGGAATATTGGAACCGCTTTTTCCTTATCATAAGAATAAGGCACCGCCTCCTGACGTTCGCCATTGTATTCGTAAGCTATGCAAGCTTCTATTTCGTCAAACTCGTTAAGGATGTCCGCCTTGGTAATAACCAACTTATTTACGCCAGACAATTGTACTGCATATTTCAAAGCAGGTAAATCAATCCAACCGCAGCGACGCGCACGACCAGTCGTCGCACCAAACTCGCTTCCTTGCGTGCGCAGCTCCTCAGATACAGGACCAAATATTTCCGAAGGAAATGGGCCACTACCCACGCGTGTACAGTAAGCCTTACTAATTCCCCAAACATCACCAATCTGGCGAGGAGAAATGCCCAAACCAACGCAAGCGCCGGAACTCATCGTGTTAGAAGAAGTAACAAAAGGATAAGTACCGTGCTCAACATCAAGCATTGCACCCTGAGCACCTTCAGCCAATACGGTTTTGCCAGCAGCCAAAGCCTCTTGTATGTAGGCCTCGCCGTTTACCAATTTCAACTCGCTCATCGCTTCAACAGCGTTCAGCCATTCAATTTCCAAGTCTTCTAGTTCAAACTGATAATCGTAAATACCCAAAAGGCTCAAGTGCTTTTTCTTAAGCTTTTCGTATTCCTCGCGGAAGTTTTCCAAAGTAATATCACCTGCACGCAAACCATTACGCCCCGTCTTATCCATATAAGCAGGACCAATACCGCGCAAAGTAGAACCAATCTTCTCACGACCCTTAGCCGCTTCAGAAGCAGCATCCAAAATCTTATGCGTAGGCAAAATCAAATGCGCCTTTTTGGAAACCAATAAGCGCGAGCGAATTTCAATGCCCTTTTTCTCTAGTCCATCAATTTCGCGCATCAAAGTAACTGGATCAATCACCACGCCGTTGCCAATAAGGTTTACCGCGTCTTTATGAAATACACCAGAAGGAATTATATGGAGGACCGTCTTATCACCATTAATCACAAGCGTGTGACCTGCGTTTGCGCCACCCTGAAAACGAGCAACTATGTCGTATCGGCTTGCTAAGTAGTCGACGATTTTTCCTTTTCCTTCGTCACCCCATTGCAAACCCAACAATACATCTACCGGCATTTTAAATTATGTTTTAGCTATTAAAAAAGTTTCCTCGGCCTCAGCCATCGTTTCCTTAACGGTGAATATAGAATTCAGCTTCGTTATAATCAACAAGTTCGAGAGATTCTCAGGGATGTTAATCAATATCGCTTCACCGCCAGCATTTCTGGATTTGGTCAGTATGGTTAACAATGTACTCAAACCACTGCTATCTACAAATTCGACTTTATCAAGGTCGAGGATAAAATTTGCCATACCATCATCAATAGATTTTGTAAGGGCGTCTTCTATGTCGTGGGGAAAGTTAACCGCGCTCATTCTACCAGCAAAACTCAACAATCCATAGGCCTCAGCAGCCTTATACGTAAATTCCATTCTCTCTTAAGTATTTTTCTCCTGCTCACAATCGGAGCATATCCCATAAAGGTTCAATGAGTGAGAACTAATTTGGAAGTGAAATAATTCCCCCATCGTCTGTTTTATTTTCTGAATCCGAGGATCACAGAACTCAATAACCTTTTTGCAACTCTTACAAATAATATGATCGTGTTGTTTGTACTTATAACCTTTTTCGTAGCGCGACATATTTTCGCCAAACTGATGCTTCACCACCAGCCCCGCCGAAACCAATAAGTCCAAAGTGTTGTAAACCGTAGCGCGGCTCACGTTCAGTTTTTTCGCTTTGATCTGAAGGTGTAAATCGTCCGCGTCGAAATGATCATCGCGCAGATATATCTCCTCCAATATGGCGTAACGTTCCGTGGTTTTACGTTGCCCATTCTCCTCAAGAAAAGTGGTGAACTTTCCTTTTACTTCTTCAAATACGTCAACCGTCGAGGTCATAGATTTGCAGATTTGCAGACAACAATGTACGGACATTTTTAAGTACTAAATCGGCTAAAAACGCCAATTGCGAAGCACATTCCAAGCCTTTATAAACATTTCCGCCCTTCTTAACATTTGTTGGTGATTCGGAGCAGGTTTACGCTCCATTTGGAAGCTAATAATCTGGGCGTGCCCCCTTCTGCCTGCGGCAAGGGGTCGGGCTTTCGGGGCTCGCTCTGTTCTGCTGTCTGCACGCATCGCCCCTCCAGCACTAAGGTGCTGAGGGCTCGGCGCTTGCCAGCAACAGGAGCTCAGACAAACCCCTCTATCCCTCACGCGAAAAGATCCTATAGGGTTGTAAACAAGAACATAAGGAACTCCAAGGTTCGCGTCGTGTACTTTGGTTAACTATATACATCTTGCTCTCATCACCAGAAGAGTGCTCAATTTATTCGGGCATTTCAAATGCCCACACGCTAACCCGCTTTCGAAATCATCTGATAGGAGAAGTAAAGCAACAAAACAACTATAAGAGACATAATTGCCCAAAGCCAATAGCCCGACTGAAAGGAAGAAGAATCTGCGGGCTCAGTTAAGGCAGCGTTCTGAAGTTGTGGTCCGAATACGGCCTTTGCTGCTTTATCCCATTCCAAATCAAACTGACTAATATCAAAACTAGGCTTGCTGGCATTTTGCTTTCCGTAATACAGGTAATACTCAGCAGCTTTGGTTATACGTAGAAGCATCTCTTTTTGGTAGAATCTAAAAACGAAATCATCTAATTCAAGAGCTTCATTATCACCGTTATAGACGCGAACCCTTAATTTCTTTACTCGAGTTTGAGGGAAAAAAAATTTCGGGACTTCCAAGGAACTCAGTACACCCCGATAAAGCTGATTATAGCGATAAACCAGTCCTTGCTTATTGCTGATACTATCCACCACTACATCTATTTGTATTTTTCTGTGGAAATCGTAGTCTGCTTTTACGTTTGCTTCTACATTGCTCAGACTTACAGGTTTGTCAAATTCATAGAACCACTCCGACCATTCTCCGTCGGCAATTTCCTGAAAAGTAGCTTTTGAAAATGGAGTATTAACATAATCACCTTCAACAATACTGCACAAACGTACCTTGGTCCTTGTTAAATCTAGCTGCTCACTCCCAGGAACAAAAAGTCGAAAATACTTATAGCTGGCTCGTTTAAAATCCAATTGAGAAAAGCTATAGTCAGTATGTTGATTTTTAATTGAGAGTATTCTGTAGTCGTCTAGTAACTCAAACCAATTTATCTGGTCATGGCTTCCCTCGAGCCGTATGCGCTTATCGAAGTTTTTCTCGGCAAAGCGCAGATTGATTTGACTTACATCAGCTGCCTCTTCCAGTCTAAATGTGTAATACCAGCCACCAGATGTTTTAGATTCATCGATACGTTCAAAGCTACGTTCCTTTATCTTCTTGCTGTGCTTGGCGTCACGCAAAACAAAAGGTGCTGATACTGTGTCATTAGTAGATACACCATAAACGCGGAGATCCCTTAAATCGAATTTTGCCTCATCCAATATTTCTTCAGGAATCTTCAAACGGTTCCACGTTTCATCTCCTAGTTCAATTTTTCGCTTGAACTGATACTCCTTGATTTGCGCGGAAACTCCTATCGTAAGGAAGAGCAAGAGTACTAACGCGCCATTTCTCAATTTACTCATTGCTACTAATTGAATCCTCTAGCTTTAGCTCCTGGTTTTCATAATCGATATGATCCACGTACTTGTTGTACATAAATGATATGATCAGCAAGAAGAGGCCTAAAGAAATAAAAATGATGGTTTTGGGTATGGTCTCCAGATGTACGATATCAAAAACAAACAGTTTCACTAAGGTCAATCCAAACAAAGCAATAGCGGCAATACGGATAAATCGCTTTCGCTTCCAAATTCCATAAGCTACCATCAGCAAGGCATAAGCGCCCCATACTATGCTAACACCAAGTTTGTAGGAACGCGAAGTGCCGCCCATATGCATCCAGTGCAAGTATTCACTGGTTATTATCCAAAGTAAAATGAGCAGAGAAAATAGCGTGAACCCCTTGCGAATTTTTCTAGTGCTAAAAGACCAGTTATTATACTTGGACGTGAACCACCAGAATAAAGCAAAGCAAGCTATAAAAACATAGCGCAGACCTATGTGCAACCCACTCTTATCAAAGTACTGTGAAGATGATGTATCCAAATAGCTCACTCTCAACTCACTTAAGTGCCACAAACCGACGAATAAAAAGAAAAAGGACCCCACGAGGTTTAAGGCGAAATTAATTTTCGCGATATCCTTGAGTTTAAGTTTATACAAGTTGAGCGTGGTTAATCCCATTAGAGAAAACATACTAAAGAAGACCATGCTCATCTTTTTAAAATGTCTCAAGTCGGGGTTGAACTTTGTAGTCAATTTTCCTAAGTATCCGTTGGATACCTCAATGCTTGTTGCTATTTGCAAGTTGGACCAAAACTGAGAAATCTCTACGCGGATACTAATCAGCGCCATGCCAATCAATATTATTGGAAAAACGTAGTTCAGGAATGTGACAGAGATGTTAAGCCTGTCAATTTCGGATTCGTTTCGACTATGCTTAAAGTGGATATGGGTAATCGCTCCAAAGCAAGCAGTGGCGAATAAACCAGTCAAGTAACGATGATTCAAAAATGGAGTCATTATAGTATTGCTCAAACTAGGATAAGACAGGTCGGTAATGCTCGGCGCCCACATCAAGTACAATGTATTCAAGCAGCAAAGCATCAAGGCATAGGCAGTAAGTTCAAAGAATACTTGACCTTTTATTCTACCAATCCAAAATAAAACCAAAGCCTCGGTCGCCCAGAACAACGTAACCCAGTGACCATCGAGTTGTATCGGAACGGCTATGGTAGCGAAAACCACTACCAAGCCAACTACCGTGTAAAAAAGTTGCTTACTGCCAAGTCGATATTTGAAAATCCACGCTGCTACAACGAAATGAATAATCGCGTTGGCAAGAGTAAATAGGCCGTGGTAATTGTCTCCAATTTTTAGCATTGTGAGAATCTGATAGCCGATTCCGAAAAAGATGAAGGCATTCGCAATTACGAAAAGGATATCGACTAAGGCGAAGTCTTCCTTTCGGCGTAATTTGTAGGAGACAAATATGAAGTAGAAAAGCGCAAAGAAAACCGCCGCGAAAATAAAAGCGACCTTATGTTGATTGAACGTTTCGATAAATAGCCCTTCGGCAAACCAGCTCATAAATATTCCCCACGTCGCAAAGAAAGAAACATATTGAAGTGCCCTCCAGTAGCGCAAAGCAGCAACCGCGGCGATACCTATGTTTACAATCGCCACATAGGAAAACAGTACAATTGGATTGCCCGCATTATTGCTCAACAAAAATGGAACGGCATAGGCACCTATCAAACCAATTATCGCTATAACCTGCCGATCATAGTCCAGGGCCGCGAGCACCGTGAAAATGGTGAAGAGTACCATTAAACCGAATGCGATTGTCTGTGAAAACAGCAAGTACTCAGTGTGAGCGAAATATGTGACCAGATACATAATCGCCATCGCTCCACTTACCAATACCGCGCTATAACTTCGATAGCGTTCCTTGAGACGGAAACCAAAGATTAAAAGCACAACACCAAGCAAATAGCCTAAAACGATTCTCATCGTTGGGCCGATTAAATCGTGTTCAATGGTATAGCGTACACCTATACCGACTCCGAGGATGGTAATGAGAATACCCAGTTTGTTAATTAGATTTTCTCCGACAAACTTCTCCCAGTTGAATCCAAACTCCGGCCATTGGAACAAAGGTCTTTTTTTGACTGGCGCATCGGCCAGTGGCTTAGGTGTGGACACCTCAACTTTCTTTGAAGTTGAAACAATTTTTCGCTGTAACTCCGGCTGCGGTTCTTTTGCTTCTACTTTCTCGGTTTCTAAATCAGGACTTCTTAGCGGATTGATCTCGCTGAACCCTTGTTTTACTTCATTGAGACTGCGTTGCAGTTCTGAGAGCGTTTGTGAGAACAATTCTTGTTCTCTTAATAGCTCATCAAGATTCATTTGCAATTCTGCAATTCGTTTTTCTTCTGACATACGTGATTGCTTTAACAAGTAAAAGTCAGTTTATCTGACTCGAACTCTGACCCGTAAAAGAACGCCGTCTAGTCTTTTCTGTGTTGGGCTTCACATTATTTAACAAGCACTTGAGCTAAAAAATATATTAACAATATGCGCGGACAAGTAAGGCCAAGTGAAAGTCTTAAAGAAGCTTAAAACCGTTTTGGATCGTAATTCCTACTATTTCGTAGAAGACCAGTCCTTTTGTTTTTTCAGAAGTCGATAGTTGGTGCCATTTGAAATGATAAGGAAAATCTTGTTTCAAAGACGATAACTCAAACCCAGAACAATCTCCAAAGGAGTACGTTTGCTCCTAACATT
>CAZZIZ010000153.1:5299-7935 GCA_964654535.1 uncultured Chitinophagales bacterium | reverse complement strand
ACAAAGGCACCATCGTCGAAATTTGCTTTCAATATTTGGCAGACTACGAATGCGATGTCGCCTTCAAAGTCTACGCAATGACTGTACTCGCCGACCTAATTAAAGAGTACCCCGATTTACGAAATGAATTTATTGGCGCAGTCGAGGCATTGCTCGAAAACGCAAAACCAAGTATCAAAGCAAGAACGCGTATGGTGTTTAAGAGTATAGGTTACAACAGTCCTTTACTTAAAAAGAATCACAGACATTAATATTTGGGCGTGCCCCACTCACATCTTGGCAAACTTGCAAATTACATCTTCCGCAAGCGGAAAGTAATTTGCTGCGCTGCCAAAGTTCGGGGTCGGGCTTTCGGCCGTCGCTCTGTTCTGCTGCATGCAAAAAGCTCTTCTAGCTCTTAGGAGCTAAGAGCTTTTCTTGCCTTCAGCAACAGGAGCTCCACAAAGGCCTCTATCCCTCACGCAAAAAAACCACTTCTGCTTGGACGTTTAATGCACTATCCATCAAGCATTTACACTCTAAGCTGTAAGTCAAAAACGTTATTACTTGACATTTTATCAAATATTGAAGTATCTTCGCGGCAGCTGTCCAGCTTAGGGGTTCTTTTTCAAATAATGTTATGAAACAATTGATCAAGAAACTCTTCCCGCTTCTCATCATATTAGTTCCATGTTTTTCTTCTGCACAATCCGTTGATCTTCAATTTGCGGAGCAAATTGCCTTGCAGTTTTACAAGCAGAAAAACGATAGTCGCAAAAGCGCCAATGTAAAGGTCGCTTCGACCCATACCGAAAGTAAAGCCGGTATTGGAAACTTATACCATATCGTAAAGTTTGAATCCGACGGATTTGTGGTTGTATCTGGTAACGAACGATTCGACCCAATTCTCGCCTACTCAACAGAAAACGATTTAGACTTCAACGAAGACTTCAATCCGGGCGTTGAATACTTAAGAAATATGGGGCGTTCTATGGAAAATCAATTAGCAATCGACGAACCAGTTATTGATCGATTCAAATCAAAGTGGGATAACTTCCGAAATGCGAAGAGTGTTAAAACTCCCGACACAATTGTAGCGCCACTAACCACAAGTAAGTGGGGACAAGACACTTATTATAACACAGACTGCCCTGCTGATCAGTTTGGCGTAGATGATAAAACTTTTGCGGGATGTATCACTATAGCACTAGTCCAATTGTTAAAGTACCACGGCCATCCGAGCCGAGGGAATGGTACTAATTTTTACGACGATTACACCTATGGCACTCAGTCCGTAGATTTTGGAAGTACTACCTACCCTTGGTCAAGTATGCCCGATGAACTATTTAACTACGATGACAAAACTGCAGAAGCAATTTATCACGCTGCGGTAAGTATCAATACGGAGTTCAGTAATGTTTATACTGCTGCATACTTTTCTACAGTAAGAAAAGCCTTAGTCTACAATTACCTCTTCGACCGAAGTGCGCAATTCGTAAAGCGAGCTACAAACCCTACGGGTATTGAATGGTATGCCCTCATACGAAGTGAACTTGACGCCGATAGACCAACCATTATGCGCGCAGATGCTTTCGGAAGTGGCGCGCACTCTTGGTTAATAGACGGTTACGACGACGAAGATTTCTACCACATGAACTGGGGCTGGAGAGGCAATGGTAACGGCTGGTACAAAGACATCACTGTTCAATGGGAATGGGAAGAAGGCGGCACCAACGCTTTCTACGCGGATATGGATTTAATCTACAACGTATTCCCTGCAGACCATTGTCAAGACTACGAGGCAAGTGCAGATATGTATGTCGCGACTAAAACGGAAACCACAGCGAAGCTCTCTTTATTCAACTACGCCGGTACAATCACTAATCAGTTTCGACTAAGAAAAGTCGGCGACAGCGACTGGATAGAAAGCGATGTCTCGAACGAACTAACCAGAGACTACGAAGATTTGCTTGCAGGAACGGAATACGAGTTCCAGGTAAAAGCAATGTGCAGCGAAACAGTTTGGAATAACTATTCTGACTCATTTACTTTCACTACTCCTGGTGTTGCTTGTATTGGTTTAAAAGTCGACCAAATAAACGCCGGAGGTATAGGTGATAGCAATGCAACGGTTACCACTGGTCAGCCCTACGGCCCGAACGATAACCAGTGGCAATACCGTGTTGTCAATACGAGCGACTGGAGCGAAACAGATATTGCGCAGCTCCACTTTACAGAATTGACTGACCTTCTCAGTGGTACCACTTATGAGTACAGAGTAAGACACCAGTGTACGCCAGGCATCTGGTCGGAGTACAGCGAGATTGCTACGTTTACCACCGAAGGCGATCCGCCTAATACTGGAAACTGCGACGCACCAGCCTTCTTTATTGCTACGAGCATTACAGATACTTACGCTTATTTGATTGGGTCTGATTTCAATTCGGATCAGATGAATCAGTTTAGATATAGAATCAGCAATGCGGATGCTTGGATAGAGACTCAAGTTTCTCAAGACAGCTATCGTTTCATCGAGGGCTTGACTCCGGGTACGGAATATGAATTCTCTGTGCGAGAAGCCTGTGCCGACGGAACCTGGTCTGCCTACGCAGCAACTCAGACCTTCGCGACTACTGGAATAGCGCCAGCAGAAAACG
>CAZZIZ010000153.1:0-5199 GCA_964654535.1 uncultured Chitinophagales bacterium | reverse complement strand
TTCCAATAGTGTAACTTTTAGCACTAATGGCACAACTCCTAGTACGGAAGGCGCTTGCACAGTAGACGCCGACGCGTTGGATCACGATGAGTGGTACTTTTATTACTTCATCACTGGCTTTTTGCAAATGGAAGTTCAATGGCGTGCTAGCTCGGCTGGTAGCTGGTCTTCTGCCTTTGGTACGGTAAACCATTACGCAGCCTTACGCAGCGATTTGGGAATACAACAAGAAGGAGCACAAGTTAGGGTTAGACTGCAATGTGCAGATGGAAGCTGGACGAGCTACTCGTCAACTTACCAATTACCTTAAAATATAGTTCGGTTTTTAATCTCGCTTGGCACTCATTTGGAAGCCAACTTTTTCGATGCCGCCCAGCATTGTCATTGCTTGCTTTTGTCCAACATTGATAACGCGCATTTGGTCGAAGTTCGGCATTATAGAATCGTTTTCCATAGCAGTTAACATACTACTTTGGATAAACTGAGTCATTATTCCTATGCTCAAAACATTTTCGGCCACATTCGGATATAAGAAGTTCAACTGACGTACTCCCTCAATATAGAAATGGTTGTCGCCGTTAACGAACATACGAGCAATTAAGTAACCGGGGTCGTGCATGCGCTTATATTTAAGCGAGTCTGCTAAAAAGTTGTAGGCAGTAATGGCACCAAAATACTGTCGGGAATATTCTTCTTGAACATATGGATGTGTGTTCAAGATATGATCGGCGGGAAACTTTACCACGTTGGAGTGCATTGAAACAACCAAGAGTTCTCCAGACAGTTTTACCTGAAACTCGAATTTACTTATATCTCTAAACTCAACTTCTACACTGTCGTCGATATCAGCGCTTCGCTCCTTGATTTCCATAACCATCATCGAAGCACAATCTTTCATTTGTTGAAAGTTGTCTTTTATGTTTCGATAAACTTGCTGCTTTACTGTAGCCTTATTTTTCAGCTCCTGAATAATGAGCTCCGTATTCTCTTTCATTGGTGATATTAAGATGCTAAAATACTTTATTCACCCAATATGTTTAGTAAGGTGGACTCGATGTCTTTCGAACGTCCCGGTTTAGCAATAATCTTCATATTGGCATCGAAAATGTAGTAAGCGGGCGTCTTGTGAATCTTATACAAATCAGTGGTAGGGCCAGCCCAGCCTTGACCTTCGCAGATACTCGTCCAAGGCATTGCTTTCTCTTTTAAAGCAGATTGATACTCAGGGATATCCGTATCTACAGAAACCCCTACTATTTTGAGGCCCTTCTTTTCAAAGCGTTGATACATCCTTTTGAGTTCAGGCAAATCCGTACTACAATAGTTGCAATGAGAAGACCAGAAATAGAGTATCGTAGCGTTTGCCTTGGCGGCTTCATCCGCAACATTATAGGAAAGGCCGTCGTAGGATTTGATTACTGTATTCGGAGCTACATTTCCAGGCAAGAGACTATTGTAGACGTCGGCCAAAAGCTTTACGCCATCGTCGAGGGCCATATCGTCCACGCAAGCGCCGGCGAGTAGATACTCTTCTACCAAGTATTGAAACACGACCTTGGGGCCAGTACGATTTACG
Source organism: uncultured Chitinophagales bacterium (assembly GCA_964654535.1). Taxonomy (GTDB): domain Bacteria; phylum Bacteroidota; class Bacteroidia; order Chitinophagales; family UBA2359; genus CAZZIZ01. The sequence continues at coordinate 3,623 of CAZZIZ010000153.1, read as the reverse complement.
CTCTCGAGCATAAACTCTAAGCAAAAATTGTAGACGTTTTCATTGACTGACGCCTGATCCATTACTCTATCAATAGCTCGGAACACCGCAACAGAGTTGTTTCTTTTGATGTAGTTGTTTATATAGCGCCAAACCATATCCTTCAAGGCCGGAGAGTTAATAAGCGCTTCATCGTTGAAGTCTACATGGTCAAAAAAGCCAGCACTGATTTTTTCCAAGTTGCGTACATCGGCTACGCTTTGCCCCTTGGACAAATAGTCTTGATAGGAGTTGGAACGATATGACTTGGTAACGCGACTAAAGAAAGTATTAGGATACTTCGCTAGCATAGACTCCAGTTGGTCTTGCTCGTAAACCCAAAAGCTGTCAATGGAAGCTTCGGCGTAAGCCCTATCCTTATCATTCGTGGCGTCGCGCCTCATTCTTTTCAAGTCATTAATGCTCTTCATATTACTTTCGAAAAGTAAAGCCCAATTGATACCCGCAAAATTTTCGGTCGACTGATTGATGTAAGCACTCTTTCCTAGGTTGGAACTCTTAAAGGTGATATCGATTACAGGTTCCGCATCTGAGAAGATAAGATCGACATATTGATTCTTGTTGAGCGCTAAGCGATAGTAGCCTTCTTCTAAACCTACACGTGAAAATTCGAAGTGGCCATTTTGATCTATAGTGGTCTGAGCAACTTCTGTTTCCAGATTACCGCGCAGCGCACTTAAGGTTACAGTAGAGCCGTAGAAGGGAGGATCTTCAACATTGCACTTTAACACTTGTGCTTGGCTTGGTAAGGCTAAGAAGCAAGCGATTAGTATGAAAAAAAGTTTCTGCATTTGAGTTAAGCTAGCTGGCAATAATACGACGGAAAGCCAAGGTTTTTGACGCCTTCGCTGGCCTTAAGTTTATTTAAAGAATAGACAAAATTAGGGTTTTAAGGCGTGAATTTGCGTGAGGGATAGAGCCTTTGTGGAGCTCCTGTTGCTAACGAACCTTTGCGCTTAGCTCACTAGAGCTAGAGGCGCAATGCGTGAAGGGAGCAGAACAGAGCGACTGGCGAAAGCCCGACCCGAGTCCTTTGCGCAGCAAGAAGGACGAAGGGGCACGCCCAAGATAAATTTATCAGAAACTAAAAGTCCCGATTTACACGGCGAAAACCCTACCTGACCCTCTCTTAAATAGGGAGGGGACATCATAAATATGACCGCATAAGTAGACAAATTAGGACGGAACTCTTTGAATTGAGGGATGAATATTCGGCTCACAGTCGTAAAATCAATAACTTCGAACAAAACGTTTGAATATGCATAATAATAAAAACGAGGAATACTTAGACTTTTTAACCTACGTCTTAATCCATGCGGCTAGCGCTGATAACGAAATCGGGCCAGCTGAGGAGAAGATGATAAAAGATAAAGCTTCTGCCGGCGAATTCAATTTGGTTATGGCCGAGTACAAAACGCACTCGTCTGATCAGCGCAACGAGTACTTGCAAAAAATGAAAGACAAGTGGTTGAAAAATCCTGAAAGTAAAACCGCAATGGTTCAGAAAGTTCAAGAAATCACTGGCGTTGATCTGGTATTAAACGACGCTGAAAAAACTACTTACAAGGAGCTGAAAAGCATCCTTCTTTCCTAAGAGTACTTTTAAAACAGCGGATGTTCCGGTGCGTTTTTCAGCACCTTCTCAACTTTGGCCATAACAGCATCTGTTAGGAGATCCTGAGCATCTACAGCTTTGAGGTTTTCCTTGAGCTGAATAACGCGTGACGCACCTACAATAACTGTACTTACATTCGGGTTTTTCAGACACCAAGCCAGGGAGAAAACCGGTAAGCTTAGGTCTAGCTTTTCGGCAATGTCACCGAGCTTTCTTACTTTCTTAATGCGGTCTTCTAAGAGGTTTCGATCGCGCAACCATTCTAAGCCATCCATTTTTAGACGTGTACTTTCTTTGGGCATACCATTGTTGTACTTGCCGGTTAAGATACCCGAGGCCAGTGGCGACCAGATAGTCGTACCCAATCCGAAGTTTTTGTAGAGTTGATTGTACTCGACCTCAAACTTCTGACGGTGAAACATATTGTACTGCGGTTGCTCCATGGTTGGCCCAAGTTGATTGTTCTTGGCCGCCCAGTAATGCGCTTCTTGTATTTCTTGCGCTGACCATTCTGAGGTTCCCCAGTATAGAATCTTGCCTTGTTGAATGAGCGTATTCATAGCCCATACTGTTTCTTCGATTGGTGTTTCTTTATCTGGACGATGGCAGAAAAACAAATCGAGATAATCTACTTGTAGTCTTTTGAGCGCTTCGTTGCAGGCTTCGGTGAGGTGCTTTCTGGAAAGCCCAGTCATATTTGGTCGCTTGTCTCCCCTACCAAAAAACGCTTTACTACTGACGACATAACTAGAGCGATCCCATTTCATTTTCTTGAGGATCTTACCCATTACTTTTTCGGATTTTCCACGCGCATATATTTCTGCATTATCGAAAAAATTAACGCCATTGTCATAGGCCACCTTCATCATTTTGTCGGCGGTACCATCGGTAACTTGTTTTCCGAAGGTCAGCCAAGAGCCAAATGAAAGCTCACTTACTTTCAAGCCAGAATTCCCTAATCGTCTATATCTCATTTATTTTTTTTGAAGCGCTAAATATACATAATTGAGTTTAGGGAAGCTCTTATCTTTGGGGTATGCAAGTTAAGCCTCTCAAAATAGTAGAATGTCCGCGCGATGCTATGCAGGGCATCCACGACTTTATACCAACAGAACTGAAAGCGCAATATATAAACGCACTTCTGAAGGTTGGTTTCGACACTTTGGACTTTGGTAGTTTCGTTTCGCCGAAGGCGATTCCGCAATTGAAGGACACTGCTGATGTGTTGTCGCTTTTAGACCTCGACAATACGGATACTAAACTGCTAGCTATAATAGCAAACTTGCGCGGAGCAACGGACGCGCTTTCTTATCACGAGATTGACTATTTGGGTTTTCCATTTTCGGTTTCGGAGGAGTTTCAAAAACGCAACACCAACAAAGATCAGGAGCAGGCTTTGAATACACTAAGCGAGATTCACGAATTGTGTGAGATACACGGCAAGAAGCTAGTAGTGTATATGTCTATGGCTTTTGGCAATCCCTACGGTGAACAGTGGCATCCTGAAATTGTGGCACACTGGACGGATCGGGTTATTAGTAAGGGCGTGGAGATTGTTAGTCTGGCCGATACTATCGGCGCAGGTGCGCCTGAGGTCATCGGTAAAATGATGGCTGAGTTTCTCGATGATTTTCATAAGACTGAAGTCGGCGTACACCTGCATACGCGCCCGGATAACTGGGAAGAGAAAGTTTCTGCAGCTTATGATGCAGGTTGCAAACGCTTCGATGGTGCTTTGCGTGGTTATGGCGGTTGCCCAATGGCCGACGATGATTTGGTCGGCAACCTGGCGACGGAGAATTTGATGAAGTTGCTTGAGGGTCGTGGCAATAAACTGGGTTTGGATATGGCGGAGTTTGCGGAGGCTTTGAAAGTTTCGGGGCAGGTTTTTAGTCATTAAGGTTTTTGGAATTTGTTTTGGGCGTGCCCCTTCTTGCGCAACTCGCAAATCGCTTCTTCCTTCGGAAAG
>CAZZIZ010000152.1:0-7949 GCA_964654535.1 uncultured Chitinophagales bacterium | reverse complement strand
GTGTTATGCAACAGGTGAAATTGCTTAGGTGATTTCGAGCATTCTTAATTTTCATAGCGCCTTGCAGCCGAATCCACAGATTTCTCGGCTTCGCTCGAAATGACATTTTATCTCATCCTCTCCCACTTGGGCGCATTTTCAATGCGCACTTAATATTATTCGGCATTTGCAATGCCGACGTTCGGACATCGGCGGTCGTTGGGTTTGGATTAGTTAGGTTGTATTAACTATAGTGGCAGCATTGCAAATGCTGCTACACGATCAAGACGCATTGGAAATGCGCCTTAGGTTTGTTTTTCTTGCGTGAGGGATAGAGGGGTTTGTTTGAGCTCCTGTTGCTGATGAACACAAACACTTAGCTCGAAGAGCTAGAAGTGTTTTGCGTGAAAGCAGCAGAACAGAGCGAGCCCCGAAAGCCCGACCCCGAACTTGCTGCTTTGCAGCAGAGGTGAGTGGGGCACGCCCAACACATCATCATATAAACCTTCACACTGAGACATAAAAAAAGGCAGCTCCTTTTTAAAGAGAGCCACCTGGGTAGGGTATGGGAAATAAAATTTTTAAGCGTCGATGGGAGTTGACAAGCGACTGTACTCTAGGATTGCGTTTATGCTTTTGGCACTTGGCGTCTCTTTAAGACTGTCTAGTTCATTTAGGGTCTCGCGCATCATTTGCTGCTCCTCTTGAAGGATCCAGTTGTTTGCGATGGCTGACTCTATTTGATCATTTTGCTCCGGGGACGTTTCTTGATAATAGTGACGCAAAAGCGTCTTTAGGGTAATTGCTGTTGCCATAGGCTCTTTTAGAAGTTTGATTCACAATATTTAACATAATTGTCGTTAGACATTGCTAGAACGCCCCTCTAAAAGATCTTATTGCTCTAGTTCACCGATATTTTACCTTCCTCGACCATTTTACGCATATTGATCAATGCATAGCGCATTCTGCCTAAGGCAGTATTTATACTCACATTGGTCATTTGAGCGATCTCCTTGAAGCTCAGCTCGGCATAATGGCGTAAAATGACTACTTCTCTTTGCTCATTTGGCAAAGCGTCTACCAGCTTGCGAACCTTGGTTTTGGTCTCATCGGCGATCATTTTGTCCATACCATTGCCTTCGGACTGCCCTAGCAGTTCAAAGATGTCATAGTCATCGCTCTTAGAGATTACCGGAGTACGCTTGTTTTTGCGGTAGTTATCTATACAGAGGTTGTGCGCGATACGCATAGCCCAAGGTAAAAACTTGCCATCCTCATAGTATTTGCCTCTACGAAGTGAGTCAATGATCTTTACGAAAGTGTCTTGAAATAAGTCTTCTGCCTGCTCTCTATTCTTAGTGAATAGGATAATGCTGGTGAAAATCTTTTGCTTGTGACGACCTACCAATATTGACAATGCCTCTTCTTGGCCTGCCATATACTTCTTTACAAGGTCTTGATCTGAAATTAGATGCATACTCATAATTCTACTTTTTACAGTGATAGAATCAGCTCTGATAGCCGATTGGAATTAAAACTGTTGTTAAAAAAAAGTAGAGTTAGTCCGTATAGAGTATGTCTTTGTTTTGGTTAAATAGCTTTCGCTGTTGTCAAATATAGCCCAAAGGTTGCAAAGTGTAAAGGCCTTCCGACACAATTGTTAGTTCAAAAATAATTCCAAAGTGCTACTTTTATGTGTTAGCCGATGTCAGGAAGTGTTAAAAAAATTGAAAAGCTCGATCCGCGCCATTTTATCATCATAAAAGGGGCCTCCGTTCATAATCTGAAGAACGTGGATGTGGCCATACCGCGAAATCATTTCGTTGTCATAACAGGTGTTTCTGGATCGGGTAAATCATCTCTTACTATAGATACTTTGTATGCTGAAGGACAACGCAGATATGTAGAGAGCCTTTCTTCTTACGCGCGCCAGTTTATGAAGCGAATGGACAAACCCGACGTAGAGTATATAAAAGGTATCGCTCCGGCCATAGCCATAGAACAAAGGACTGCCAACGCTTCCAGCCGCTCTACTGTCGGCACGCTTACTGAGATTTATGATTACCTGCGCTTAATGTTTGGTCGCTTGGGTAAAACGATTTCTCCGCTAAGTGGTGAGCTCGTTAAGAAAGATCAGGTGAGCGATGTCGTAGACTATATAGTACGACTGAAACAAAAGTCGAAAGTCTTAATACTTGCTCCGACAAGTTTTGATAAAGGACGCTCGGTAACCAAGGAGCTACAAATTTTACAACAAAAAGGTTTTGTGCGTTTGTGGGCAGACGGCGAGGTGATGCGCATTGAAGACGCGAAGCCCACGGTGATTAAAAAGAAAAAGCAAGTTGCGATTGTGGTTGATCGCTTAGTGATTAGCAAAGAAGATGCTGACTTAGAAAGTCGTTCTGCTGATTCGGTGCAGATTGCTTTTTATGAAGGCGAGGGTGCTTGCATCGTTCAGGTAATGGAAGGCAAAGCCAAGGAGTTCAATAATCGTTTTGAACTAGACGGTATGACTTTCGAAGAGCCGAGCCCTCAGTTTTTCAATTTCAACAACTCGTTTGGTGCCTGTCGTAATTGCCAGGGCTTTGGCTCGGTTATCGGAATTGACGAGACGCTGGTTTTTCCTAATCTTAATTTATCTATTTACGACAAGGCTATTGCTCCCTGGCGCGGGCCAAAGATGCGGGTATGGAACGAGCGCTTAATTAAACAAGCCAGCAAGTTTGACTTCCCGATTCATAAACCGATAAAGCAGCTTACTACTAAGCAAGTCGATTTACTTTGGGATGGTAACGAATATTTTAACGGACTTAACGATTTTTTCGCTGACCTTAAAACCCAGACGCATAAAATTCAGTATCGGGTTATGTTGGCCCGCTATCGTGGTCGGACTTTGTGTCGCGATTGCAAGGGAACGCGCTTGCGTAAGGACACCACATATGTTAAAGTCAGTAAGCATGATATTATGGAGTTGCTGCTTATGCCGATAAAGGACTTGCATGAAGTCTTTAAGAAGATCAAGTTTCCAAAGAACGAACAAGAAGCTGGTAAACGAATTCTAACCGAGGTGCGCAATCGCCTGCAGTTTTTAATGGATCTTGGTTTGGGTTACTTGACCCTGAACCGCGCCAGCAACACTTTGTCGGGCGGAGAAATGCAACGCATTAATTTAACTCGAACCCTGGGCAGTAATCTGACCAGCTCGATGTACATACTAGATGAGCCGAGTATTGGTTTGCACTCGCGTGATACAGAAAGGCTTATTAATGTTTTACGCTCGTTGCGAAATTTAGGTAATACGGTTGTAGTAGTGGAGCACGAAGAAGATATTATTCGCGCTGCCGATCACATTATAGATATGGGGCCCTTTGCTGGACGCTTAGGCGGTGAGGTTATTTACAGTGGCGACGCCAAGAAAATACTCAAGGACAAAAACAGTTTAACTGGAAAGTACTTAGCCGGCAAGATGGCCATTGATGTTCCCAAGAACAGACGCAAGGTTATCAATCGCATAAAAATTCGGGGTGCGGACAAATTTAATCTGCAAGAAATAAACGTAGACATACCCCTCAATGCACTGTCTGTAGTATCCGGCGTGAGTGGCTCAGGTAAAACTACCTTGGTCAAAGAAGTTCTCTATCCAATGATGCGTGGGGTGCTCGATGGAGTAGACATGTCACAACACAAGCACGGTAAACTTTCTGGAGACTATAAACTGATAGAACAGATTCAGCTTATTGATCAAAATCCATTGGGTCGTTCTAGTCGCTCGAATCCGGTTACTTATATAAAAGCCTACGACGCTATCCGCGATTTGTTTGCCGATCAGCAATTGGCAAAGGTGCGCGGTTATGCCAGTCGACACTTTTCTTTTAATGTAGAAGGTGGTCGCTGTGAGGAATGCAAGGGCGACGGAACCGTGGTAGTGGAAATGCAATTCCTAGCCGACGTACACTTGACCTGCGAAGAATGCAATGGAAAGCGCTTTAAGCAAGAAGTCCTCGACATAAAAGTCAACGACAAAAACATATCAGAAGTGTTGGACCTAAGTGTAGACGAAGCGATGGAGTTTTTCGAAGTGGCCAAGCATGTTCAAATGCGTATTGAACCATTGGCTCAAGTGGGCCTGGGCTATGTAAAACTTGGGCAGGCAAGTAGCACCTTGAGTGGAGGCGAAGCCCAAAGAGTTAAGCTGGCGTCTTATTTGGGTAAAGGTGGTAGCAAGGATCACATCTTGTTCATCTTTGATGAGCCAACCACAGGGCTCCACTTCCACGATATCCATAAGCTCTTGGAGGCTTTCAATGCATTGGTTGAAAAAGGACACACGGTTGTGGTCATCGAACACAATTTGGATATCGTAAAAGCGGCCGATTGGGTAATAGACCTGGGCCCCGATGGTGGCGAGGGCGGAGGCCAATTGATGTATCAAGGCGTACCTGAAGGTTTGGCAAAGTTGAAGAAGTCGCATACGGGCCGCTTTTTGAAAGAAAAATTGAGTGCAGCCAAGAATTAAAAGCGGTCATTAGAGAGTTTCGGCTCCGAAGATTCGTTCAAGAATAAAAAATGCTAATACTCGTACGATTTTGAAACTCTTTTACGCCCAAAAACGTATAATTTAAAGGCTGGGCAAAATTTTTGCTCATACTAAATGAAGGGCAAGGATTGCGCTTCTTTGGTATCTAAAACAAAAAGACCTAAATACTTAAACCGAATGGATAATTCTTTTGAGAAAGTAAAAAACTACCTCCTCGAGCTGGGTTGCAACATAACCGATGAAAACGAAAGCGAGGGAATGATGGTAGTAGAAAAGGAACAAGAAGGGGTTAAGAACCTCGTTATTGGCCTGGCCGATCCGATTTTAATAATGGAGCAATTCCTATTTGAAATGAAAGCACCCAGCGAGCAAGTTTTCCGTGAGCTATTGGTAAAAAACCGTGATGTCATTCATGGAGCCTTTGCTCTTGATGAAGGTGGCACCAAAGTTATTTACCGTGACACGCTTCAGTTAGAGAACTTAGACCTAAACGAGTTAGAGGGTTCAATCAACTCTCTTGGTATGCTTCTGAGCGAGTACTCAGATGAGATCATCGAATTTTCAAAAGCGCATTAAAAACCACATAGATGTTTGGAATACTAAAAAGATTTTTCAAAATGGGTTCGGCGGAAATCAATAACGCCGTTGACCAATTAGAAAACCCAATTAAAATGACGGAGCAAGGTATCCGCGATCTTAAAAAAGATCTGGATAAAAGTCTAGAAGCTCTGGCAGAAGTAAAGTCAATGGCCATTCGTTCTCGTAACGATATGGAGAACAATAAGCAAAAGGCAGAAGACTACGAGCGTAAAGCAATGTTGCTTTTGAAAAAAGCGCAAAGAGGGGAGCTCGATCCCACGCAAGCAGACAGCTTAGCGAAGGAAGCTTTGGTTAGAAAAGAAGAAAGCATACAGCACGTTACGCGCTCTAAGAGCGAGGTTGAAAAGTTTGACACATCAGTTTCAAAATTAGAAACCAATGTAAAAGCTATTCGTAGCAATATCAGCAAGTACGAAAACGAGCTGAAAACTTTAAAGGCGAGAGTGAAAGTAGCTGCGGCTACCAAAAACTTGAACAAGCAGTTGGCCGATGTCGATACATCGAGTACGGTAGCAATGTTGGAGCGTATGAAAGAAAAGGTAGAAGAGCAAGAAGCTCTGGCCGAAGCTTACGGAGACATCTCTAACGAGTCACGTACCGTTGACATGGAAATAGATAAAGCATTGGAAGGGCACGAAGAAATTGCTGCAGAAGATGCCCTGTTACAAATGAAAGAGCGTCTAGGTTTAGGGGCGGCAAAGCCAGGAGCAGAGCCACCCGTTGACGGAGACGGCGCTTAAAAATACAATTTATTGAACCCGCCTTTAGTGGCGGGTTTTTTGTAATACCAAATACGTGAGACACATCATAACTTGGATTCCGGCTATAGTTCTAATCGCCCTAATTTCATTTGGCATTGCGGTTATGTTCGTACGCACCAGAAACTATTTGGAAGGTAGTGACGTAGTTTATGATCCCGAAAAGGATGTCATTCGTTTGGCCATGAAAAAGAAAGGGCGAATAACCCTTCCCGAAGTTGTAGCGGAAACCCGTATGGGCAGAGAAGAATCGCAAGCCACTTTAGAAAACCTAACCAGAGATGGTATGTTCCACCGCGAACTTACCGACACTGGCGCAAAAGTATTTGTGCTTAGTGATATGGCAAGTTTCGACGAAAAGAATGATTCCAAAAAAGTCTAAGCCCATTGTCAGCATTTCATTTCAAACAATTCGACGTTCAGCATTCAAAGGGCTTTAAGGTTGGTACCGATGGAGTGTTGTTAGGTGCCTGGGCGCAGCCTGGGGATGCAAAAAGAATATTAGACATTGGAACCGGCACGGGATTGCTGGCTTTGATGTGCGCGCAGAAAAATCCGGAAGCATTTATTGATGCCATTGACATCGATAGAGATTCCTGTGAAGAGGCCAAGAAAAATTTCGAGCATTCACCTTGGGCGAATAAAATGAGTGTTCAGTTCACAAATTTGGTAAAATTCAGCCATGCGCATCCGAGTGAGTATGATTTTATAATATGCAATCCGCCCTACTTTTCTGATAGCACGCCCAGTCCGAACACATCCAAAGCAGTTGCGCGACATGGCATTCATTTTAGCCTACAAGACCTAGCCGAATCGGTTGTTGAGCTTCTTACCTCAGATGGCAAGTTCGCCTTGATCCTGCCAGATCATGTTCAAGTAAAGTTCGAAGGATATGCGGAGGACAATGCACTTTTTTGTTTTCGAAAACTAAAGGCTTACAATAAAGAGGGAAAGGAAAAAGCATTTATTTTAAGTGAGTGGACTTTTGAAGAAGGGGAGGCAATTGGTGAAACGCTTAACATTCGGAACGCCGAAGGAGAATATTCCACGGAACACTTAAAATTAACCGAAGCCTTCTATCTCGACCGCGAGTAGAAGTCTGGAGAAGCACTTACTTTAGTAAAAATCTTTAGCGATGAATAACAAAACGATTTCCTACGCTTTTATTGGCGCGGCAATACTTTGCGGTTTCGGCGCAATGTCTGGTATGCTTAATGGCAATTACATAATGATGATCTTGTTCGCCGCTGCAGCTGTCGGCCTTTATTTTGCAAAAAAGAACTATGAAGCGAAAGCACTAAAAATGAGTGCAGGAGCGGTTGGTGCTGGGTCGAGTCAACAATACGTAACCGACCCAGAAATTCTTGCTAAAATAAAAGAAGCACCCCGTGACCCGAGCAATATGAAAGTCAATAACCTAACCAAAGGTTCGCTTTTAGAATACGATTTAAAAACTTGGGAGGCTGACGATATGCGCCTGTTCTATTGGACTGAAGCGCCCGAGGATACGGAGCATGAAGTAGAAAAAAGTATTGACCTAAAAAGTGGGAACAAGAAAATGAATATGCGCGTGCGCGTCGAAAAAAACGACGACCAAGTTCCACTCACCAAACCGATCAATGTTTTCCAAGTAGACTCGCGCATGAACTCCTACGTCAAAAACGGTAAGTTCGATCCCCCAACAGTTTTAAAAGTTGAGGGTGAAGAATTCTACCGTGAAGGTCTCAAGCGTGGATTCAACATTAACCCCTCCGACAACTCCTACACCGTATTCGAATCCTGGGATTACCACAACAGCAAGAAGTCACGCATCTTACGCGTCGAGTACGGAGGCGAAAACGACTTCACCGCACAGATCGGTCAGTTTGTCAACAAGTACCAATTCGAAAATCTATTGCCGGCACCGAGTAAGGATTAGTAGTCTGGGACTGCTCCGAATTATTGAAGCTTTTTTGTGAATGCGATTGCCGAAGGCAATCGTCGAGATTCCCCTCTTGAGAGGGGCGAGGGAAGTATTAACGCCTGTACATTTCGAGTGATAAAGCTGCTCACATAAAAACCTTTGGGCGTGCCCC
>CAZZIZ010000151.1:0-8003 GCA_964654535.1 uncultured Chitinophagales bacterium | reverse complement strand
TAAGTGGTGTTTTAAATAAACATTTCACTTATACTTTTGGTTCCTGAAATCGGCTAAATCGAATTAGGCTTGCGACGAATATGCGTGAGGGATGGGAAGCGTGCGACCGAATGGGAGCAGTCGCTTTTGCTGAAGTAGTATGTACTTACCGCCTTAGCGGTAGAAGTACATGCTTTGCTGAAACAAGAAAGCGACCGTAGCGAAGCGGAGCGCTGGAACAGCCCGACCCCGAACTTACGGCGCAGCCGTAGAGGTGAGTGGGGCACGCCCAAAAAATTATTTAAACGTTTGAATGAAACTAGTTCCGACTGTAAGACCAGATGCCCTTCTGTACACAGGAAACGGTGCGCGCGTCGAGGAGAATTTCTCCTTGGCTGGTTGACTTGCCGTGCGCGGATTCGTATTGCTTATCGCCTTCCACTAAATTTTCCAAAGAGCTGTAAATGTAATTGCCGACATCGTCTTTAGGAAGCAGGTTTCCGTGACCTACAAAAAGTATCGTTTGATCTTCTTTATCGGTTATGGTAATGCGGTGAACCAAGGTGAAATCTTCTAAGTTAATGTCTTGCTGTAATCGCAATGTCACGTCACCCAAATATTTGTGCGTTCCCGTTCCAGCGGCAGTTATTCTTGCTACTAATATTTCCGCCTTGGCGCCAGTTTCCAATGGCTCTACTACTATGTCAGTAAAAAGGTATTCTCCCGTAAATGGAGCATCGCTCAGCCCTAAATTACAAGCACTGAGGAGGAGTACTAAAAACAAAATCGAATAAACTCTCATCTTATTCCGCGTTGAGTAAGTTGGTTTCTATATCTTCTGGCGTGAGCGTTGTGCTCACTCAAAGTGCGTGAAAAATTATGGTAACCAGAAAAATCTTCCTTCGCACAGAAATAAAAATACTTATGTTTTGCAGGATTTAGTACTTGCTCCAAGGCTTGTTTGCTTGGCAAACGAATAGGGCCAGGAGGCAAACCTGTATTAATGTATGTATTGTAAGGTGATTTTTTCGCTAAGTGTTTGTCCAAGACGCGTTTGATGGCCCAATCGCCTACTGCATATTTAACCGTTGGATCTGCTTGGAGGCGCATTCCTTTTTTTAGTCTATTTAAATAAACGCCTGCTATGTCATCCATCTCATCAACCTTGGCAGTTTCTTCATCGACTATAGAAGCAAGAATAATCGCATCACTGGGAGTAATGCCGAGGGCTCTCGCTTTAGCTTTGCGCTCTTTGGACCAATACTTATCATACTCCTTTTTCATACGTTTTAGTAAATCGACCTCATCGGTGTTCCAATAAAACTCGTAGGTATCTGGTAGAAAAAGTGAAATAACATTGGCCCGGTCGAATCCAGTTAAGCTTTTAAGACTATCGCTTTGCAAAATGGACATGACCGTGGCGGCATCTGCTTGCAGTGGCTCGGTTAGATTTTCAACTACTTGATCTAGGTGACGACTGCTCTTTACCATTATGCGAATGGGCGTTTGCTTGCCCGCTCTAAGTTTTCTGATCAGCTCCCTATTGCTCATATCACCGGCAATATCGTAGCTCCCTCCTTTTACCTTGGTGAACTTCATAAGCCGCGCCACTCGCTCAAAGGACAAGCCATCTTCGATGATATTACTTTCCAACAGTTGCTGCGACAAGCCAGTTAGGCTGGTTCCCTTCGTGATTTTGAGCTGATGGCTCTTGCCTTTGGGACTAGTAGTATTGGAGCTAAAAATGTCTTTATAGAGATCAAATCCCTGTAAACCAAGTAAACCCAACGCCACCAAAGCTATAAGTCCTAATACCCGAAATGTCGCGTTCGCTCTTCTCAAAAAATCTATTCTGCAATGAATGGCTATACTACGTATTTTTAGACTGTGAGAAAGCGCTTTTTATACATAATCCTCCTGAGCTGTTTGGTACTTACCAACAGTTTTAATACACCCGAAAGTACGGTTGCCTTTGGCCTCCTCAAATATACGCCCGGGGACTGGTACTCCAATCCCACGGCTTTGGGTAATCTGATAAAGTATTGCAACCGTCAGTTGGGAATGGATATTAGCGAAGACCCCATAACGGTAGATGTTGGTAGTCCTGAAATTTTTGGACTACCCTATTTGCATATGACTGGGCACGGCAACGTGGTGCTCTCTAGCGACGAGGCAGAAAATCTGCGCTTGTATTTATTGGCGGGTGGCTTCTTGCACATCGACGATAATTATGGAATGGATCAATACGTGCGACCAGCACTGAAACAAGTTTTCCCGGACAAAGAACTGGTGGAACTTCCATTCTCCCATCCTATCTATCACCAGAAATACAACTTCAATAACGGACTGCCCAAGGTTCACGAACACGATGGCGAGGCGCCAAGAGGCTTCGGTATTTTTCACGAAGGTCGTTTGGTCTGTTTCTATTCTTATGAAAGTGATTTGGGCGATGGCTGGGAGGATCCCGAAGTTCATAACGACCCCGAGGAAATTCGCACCAAAGCTTTGCAAATGGGAGCGAATATTATCCAGTTTGCTTTTGAGCAATAACCTCCTACTCATTTTAAACAAATCAAAATTCTCCATAAGGGAATTGTAGATTTCATTTTGTTTCAGACAAGCAGAAATCGGGGTAATATTTAGATTTCAATCAAGAATCTAATTGTGGGTCTTTTTATCTTATGATGCTCCTATATTGGAGTTCTAAGACCAATTAAGATGAAAATATCCTTTAGCCTATTCCTTTTAGGAATCTGCCTTACCCTTGGTGCGCAGGATTCGCCATGTGCCCACGAATTAGAAGTTGCTCCAAGCCAAGAACAAATCCAATTGGAAAGAGAACTATTTCTCAATCCCGACGGCACTTTTGCTATAGTGAAAGAATTCATGAGCGTGGAAAAAGCCGATGCACTTCTTGCTGAACTAAACGCGGCGGAAGAAAGCGGTGAACCGCTCGACGAGAGGTATCAAGCCATAACTACAGTTCTTAATTGCTTAAAAGAAAACGAATTAATTGACTGATATGAAGAATGGATTAAAAACTCTTGCCATTGTTTGGGCAAGCCTTTGTTGCGTTTCCCTCTCTGCTCAAGTGGTTACACCAACTGCTTGTGCTACCGAAACTTTTATGATCGCAGACGGCGATATCCTGACCGATCCTAGTGATGGCAATACTGGTGGAATTGGTGGCAATTGTACCACGACCGATTCGGGCGACCCGGGAGATTATCCGAACGCAGCTTGCGTTACAACCACAACGGTAACTGCCCCAGGTCCATTTACATTGACCTTTACATCGATGCGGATATTTTCCAACTTCGACTGGTTGCGTCTTACCGATCTTGCAACTGGTGCAGTGCTTTTTGATAACTCCGCAGGCGGAGCAGACGCTGCTGTAGAATTTCTTACCGACTTAACCACAACTACCTATATGGTAAGCGGTACGGATTTGCTGGTTGAGTTCAATGCGACCGCAATAGTAAGTACTTGTGGTTTTGAAGCAACTATTAGCGTAGATGATACCTGCGTTGATGCAACTTTAATTGATCCGAATGTTATCTGTCCTGGTATCTTCTTGCAAGTAATAGGTTGCGACTGCGTTGTATATAATAATGCCTGTGAATCTCAAGCCATAGGCGGCGTTACAGAATTCGCCGGACCTGCTGGTGTTGTTCCTTGGAATCCAGGAGACCCTTGTCCATTCCCAATTATGATGGTAGACGGTTGTACAGATGCGCTAGCGTGCAACTTTGATCCCGCAGCTACCAACGACGATGGCACTTGTATTTTTGTAAATGATCCTTGTGACGATGGCGATCCAAATACCATAAACGATATAATCGATCCAGGATGCGCTTGCTCGGGTTCAATAGTTAGCAATGGCTGTACCGATGCCACGGCGTGCAACTTTGATCCAGCGGCAATGGCTGATGATGGTTCTTGCTTGTTTACCAATGATCCTTGCGATGATGGTGATCCAGCAACTGCCAATGATGCTATAGATGCAAACTGTGTTTGTGCTGGAATGGCAGCCGGTACACTTTCTTTAACTACTGGAGCTTGTAATTGTGCCGCGGGTATAGATACTGATGGCGATGGCCTCAACGATTTTGCGCAAATAACCATTTTCGTTTCGCCAGGATTTCCGGGCGAAGGACCTTACTCAGCTGCTAGTACAGATTTATACGACGACACGGGTGTGCTATTGTCACCGGCGGCTTTAACTGCACTTATCAATGCAAGCGACCCGCTCGATGGCAGCGGATTCAACTTCAACGTTTTCCTACCAGCAGATGGAACCACTACTTACAATTTGAACATATCGGATCAAGACAATCCGGCCGTTATGGCCGCTCTAATGGGCGAAGGACCTTGTGCAGCTTGTACTACCAACCCAATTCCGACAGCATCAGAATGGGGTTTACTTTGTTTGGCGCTTTCCCTGTTGACTACTATTGCGCTTTACGTCAGAAGAAGGGAAGACGAGTTAGATGTTGAGCTAGCTTAAGATTTTAAGGATTTGGGCGTGCCCCTGCGCAAATTTCTTCTGCTGCTAAAGCAGCAAGAAATTGGCTTGGGTCAGGCTTTCGGCGCTCGCTCTGTTCTGTTGCTTTCACGCTTAGCACTTCTAGCTCTAGGGAGCTAAGTGCTACGGTTCATCAACAACAGGAGCTCAGACAAACGCCTCTATCCTTCACGCGGGATTAAGGGCTATTTTCTTTGAAGCAAAAAGCGCTCTGTCTCAAAACCTTCTTTAGTGATGGTTCCAAGTAATAGTTTATTGGTCGACACTATGTTTAAATCCACTCTCAGGTCTTGGTCGGGAGTTTTGGTAAAAGTCTCCGACTGTAACACTTGGCCGTTAAGACCAAACAACTCAATTCTTATTTCCCCGTTGAATTCTTCGTCTAAGCTCAGATAAAAATGATCTTCGGCAGGGTTAGGATAAACATTGGCAGCACTGAAATTCAGTTCGGCATCGCCAATTCCAGTAGATACACCGAAGGCCGTCGTTTCAACAAAGAAAACATTAGAAGGAGAATCGCCCGCAAAAAATAGAGATGCATTACCCGCCAGAATAATATCTCCATCGTCCAACTGTATGGCTTCGATCGCAGAATTATTTTCCGCTTGATCTGACCCACGATACATGCTTATATCTGTTACTAGGCCACCGGCGTCCATTTGAGCGATATAAACTCGTCTACCGTCAGGCTCATCATTAACTTTAATGCTACCACTAATGATGTATCCCTCCAAAGGGTGATGAAATATATTTTTTGCAATCGTAAAATCGTAGTCTCCAAAATATTGCTCCCATTCTATCTCTTTATCTGCATTGTAATGAATAATGGATTGATTGAGATTATCTGTTACAGGATCCGTTATCCAGCCAATTGCTGTAAAGCTTCCGTCATCGTCAAACAGAAGACTCGCATAATCACTAAAATTGAGGTCTTGTTGTTGATGTTCGGTTTGCCAAATCAATTCATCTAAGGAAGCATCAAACTCAAATATTGAAGCACTGTAACCGTCTTGTTGGTCATTCCACTTCCGCGCCTGTATATAGAATTTGTCGTTAACAAATTGAATATCATTTACTCGGATAAAAGAACCCAAGCCTGAGTAGGCCTTAGTCCATTCAATAGAACCATCGAGATTCATTTTAACTACAACTAATTCAGCCTCCCCGTTAACGCCAGCTATATAGAGATTATCGTTATAAAGCAATTGAGACGAAAGGATAAGTCCCGGAATAATCTCCGGCACTTGAGTTTGCTCTATAATGTTTCCTTGTGAATCTAGAATGACCACAGCTTGGAAATTAGAAAATCCATCTTCATCCGCTACAAATCCATAAACTAAGAAATTTCCATCTGCATCTCGAAAAACAGATTCAGCTAAAAATTCCATTGAATCAAAAAAGGCATACAATGAATTCAGATAATTGAGATCATTATCAAATAGCATTATAGCCGCATTCTCAAATAAAAAAGAACCTTCTTCATTTTTCCCAACGAGCATATACCCCTCTTCGCCAATGTCTTTGAAATCCCTCGCGCTCTGGGTTTCTTGCAATTCTATCAGGGTCACTTCAGCCTGAGCCGAGACTACTATAGGTAGAATCCAGATGGAGAAAAGACATACTAAACATTTCGCTCTCATACTTATGTAATTTTATGTAATATACAAATAATATGGGCAAGAACTAATAGCTGTTCCCAAAAAAAATCGCCAAGTGATTTAGAGAAAATTATTTTAGACCCTGAACAATATTCGAAACGATACCTGGTCCTTCGTAAATAAAGCCAGTGTAAACCTGCACTAAGCTGGCTCCAGCATCTAGTTTTTCCTGCGCGTCTTTTGCATTGGCAATACCACCTACACCTATAATAGGAATCGTGCCACCCGAGCGTTCATTCAAATGACGAATCACTTCCGTCGATCTATTTTTAACCGGTGCACCACTCAAACCCCCGTTTCCAATTTCCAAAACTTCGCTTTCGGAAGTTTGTAAACCCGAACGATCAATCGTGGTGTTACTTGCAATCAATCCATCGATGCCGCTTTCTTTTACAATGTCGACTATATCGTTGAGTTGGTCTTCGTTTAGGTCGGGTGCTATTTTCAACAAAATAGGTTTGGTGTTTTTCTGCGCGCGGTTGCGAACTTGTAAGGCGTTTAAGATTTCTAAGAGCGGGCCTTTTTCTTGCAGCTCGCGTAATCCAGGAGTGTTTGGCGAACTTACGTTTACCACAAAGTAATCGACATAATCGAAGAGCGCGTCAAAACAAATAACATAATCGTTGACCGCCTCAGCGTTTGGGGTCACTTTGTTCTTGCCAATGTTGCCACCGACAATAACTTTCGAATTTCGCTTTTTCAATCTTTCGACCGCAGCCTGCACACCTTGGTTATTGAAACCCATACGGTTTATCAAAGCGCGATCTTTTTTCAATCGAAACAATCTTGGTTGCGGGTTGCCTGCCTGCGGCTTCGGAGTTACCGTACCTATTTCAATGAAGGCAAAACCCAAATCCGAAAGTGCATCTATCCAACGCGCATCCTTGTCGAATCCTGCGGCTAGTCCAACTGGGTGAGGAAAATCAAGTCCGAAGACTTGTTTTGCCAGGTCTTTCTGTTCTAAAGGGTTTTTGCCTCGAAGCATTGGAAGTATCAGCGGCAGCTTTCGAAAAGTGGCCAGTAAATCCATCGCTAAATAGTGAGCGCGTTCGGCCGGGAAAAGGAAAAGAAGGGATTTAATAAGGGAATACAATAGGAATATTTGCGTAAAACTAGCGAATCGCCTTCAAGCAAATTGCTCCTACTCATTTCTATTTATCCCCGATGTTGATGCAGAAATCAAATTTGGATTGAAATAATCGCTATTACGCAGACTATGTCTGCCTATTAGTGTTCATCTTCAGGGAATGTCAAGGCATATGGCATAGAATTGTGGTAATCTTGTGGCTTAATTTGATCGAAGACAGAATGGAATCATTTGCAGAGATAGGTATTGACAAGCGCATCATCAAAGCCATCAGTGAGCTGGGCTATGAAACACCTACGCCTATCCAAGCCCAGGCTATTCCCCATTGCCTAAACTCCGATCAAGATTTGATTGCCAGCGCTCAAACTGGAACAGGAAAAACTGCGGCCTTCGGACTTCCGCTCATTCACCACATCGATGTGAAAGATTATGCTGTTCAAGGTATTGTCCTCGCTCCTACCCGTGAGCTTTGTATTCAGATCTCGAAAGATCTTGAGTCTTTTGCCAAGTATGTAAAAGGCCTTTCCATTCTTGCCGTATATGGTGGCTCAAGTATTGAAACACAAATTCGTGCTTTGCGAAGAGGTGTCCACATTGTTGTCGCTACTCCTGGTCGTTGCGTCGATTTAATCAAGCGTCGCAAACTTGACCTACAAGATGTTCAGCGCGTAGTTCTAGATGAAGCCGACGAAATGCTCAACATGGGTTTCAAAGAAGACCTCAACGCCATACTTGGTGAGACGCCAGAAGAAAA
>CAZZIZ010000150.1:0-8029 GCA_964654535.1 uncultured Chitinophagales bacterium | reverse complement strand
GGAGACTTCGTTGATCGCGGTCCCGATAGCCGTGGAGCGCTGACCATTGCGCGCGCTATGTGTGAAGGCGATCACGCCTTTGCCGTAATGGGCAATCACGAATACAATGCTATTTGCTTATATGAACAACACGAGAACGGTGACTATTACCGCGCTCGGACTTTCAAAAATATAAGACAACAGGCAAAGTCCTTGCTCAATTTCAAAAATGACCCTGACCTCTATTCCGATTTTCGAAGGTGGATGATGGAGCTTCCTCTTTTTCTTGAATTGTCTGGAATACGTGTAGCCCACGCATCTTGGGATAGTGCGAGGATAGAATACATGAAAAGTAATTATGGAGGTGGGGTAATGAATGCCGCGTTTCTTGAAGCATCGCGTAAAGAAGGGACTATGGAGCGTGATACTATCGGTTCTTGTTTGGTAGGTCAGGAAATTGAACTTCCTGAAGGCATGAGTTTTAAAGATTCCGATGGCCGCCCACGAAACGATATGCGCGTTAAGTGGTGGGAAGACCCTCAGGGTAAAACCTATAATGAACTTGGACTGAGTGGAGATTTTCCCGATGTTCTAGTCCCCCAAGAAACTATTGATACGATTTTGACTTATCCAGAAAATGATATTCCATTTTTCTTTGGCCACTACTGGATGAAGGGAACTCCGCACATTCAAAAGCCAAATGTTTGTTGTCTAGATTTTAGTATTGCCAAGGGTGGTTTGCTGACTGCTTATCGTTGGAATGGCGAGAGCAAGTTGAGCAATGATAATTTGGTTTGGGTTTAAGTTGAACCACTTTTTACTTTATATAATTTGGGCAGCAACACGCTATCCGCTCAAATTCGGCGATTGCAAAAAGTGTTCGCCCATCACCTTGGCAGGAGCTTCCTCTGGTCGCTCTGCACGGTGGGGCTCTCTACATTTTGCAAGCACCTCATAACCGCTCCTATCGTGGCTGCAATACTTCATTCTAACGAATCCACAGATTTCTCGGCTTCGCTCGAAATGACAATAAGAACGACCTGACAATCCCGGAAATCCTAGGAATCCTGATTCAGACAATTTGCGCGAGGGATAGAGGGGTCTGTCTGAGCTCCTGTTGCTGATGAACCATAAACCTTAGCTCCTTAGAGCTAGAGGGTTTATGCGTGAAAGCAGCAGAACAGAGCGAGCCCCGAAAGCCCGACCCCGAGCTTGCTGCGCCCGGAGCGATGTTGCTTGCCGCTTGCGGCAGAAGCAAATTGCGAGAAGCAGCAGAAGCGAGTGGGGCGCGCCCAAAACATCATAAAATTTTTACGAACCCTTACGCGTATCCGAACCCCAACCCAGCTTTGAACGCAATGTTTCCATAAAATCGTAATCATCAAAGCGAATAAGCTTTGCCTTAAAATCAGCCTTGCAAAGTTTTAATCGCTCGTTAATGCGAAAAGTTTCGCTACGGGAATCGAGCGAACACAAAAACTCACTTTCGCGACCCTCTACCTCAAAACTCAATTGACTATCGTCTGAAAGAATAATAGGACGCACGTTTAGGTTATGCGGAGCAACCGGTGTAATAACGATGTTGTTGGTTTTGGGACTGATGATTGGCCCGCCGCAACTAAGGCTATATCCAGTAGAGCCGGTTGGAGTAGAAACAATGAGCCCATCTACCCAATAGGAATTTAAAAACTGATCCTCGTTGTAAACGTGGATCGTAATCATTGAGCTGGTGTCCTTCTTGTGGATGGTAAACTCGTTAAGCGCATATGGCGTGGTACCAAAGTAATTTTTATCACTCTTAAGATGCAGGAGCATGCGCTCTTCTATTTCGTAGGATTTGCTTTCCAGCCTTTTTATTGTACGACTTATATCGTCTTTATCAACCGATGCTAGAAAACCCATGCGACCGGTATTGATTCCCATTATCGGTAGGGGGCGATTGGCAAGCATTTCTACACTATCTAAAAAAGTACCATCGCCACCAAAGGAAATCAAATAGTCTATCTCAACTCCTTCGAGCTTTTCGTAGGACTTAACGCAATCGGGAATGTTAATCTGATCTTTAATGACATCGAAAAAACTTTGCTGAATAAACAAATGGCAGTCTTCTGCGAATGCAGCTACCCAAAGTTCTAGCAATTCTTTGTGCTGAGGTTTCAGCACGCGGCCGTACAATCCTATTTTCATTCCTTGTCCCAAGTAATGTTGAAGTGTACAAAGATACCTCTTTCCCTTCTTCGATTCAGACTGTATTCTAAACTGAATAAGCTATCGTGAAAGGTGATTATATCAAGGCCCACTCCTGTACCCAGCAGATAACTGCCGTTAAGGGAGTTTTGGTTTTCTAGGTCGTCGTAGCCCCAGAGTCTAGCGCCTTCGCCGTAAACCTTTAGGACGAGCTTTATCGGTATGAGGTTAAACTGATCCCATTTAATCCACTTGGGTTTCCATGTAGTATTGAGCACCATTTGTTTGGCAGCGGTTCGGGCGGTTATGAAGTGATCTGCTTCTATGATGAACTCCTCATAGCCACGTATAAAATTTGATTCGAAGCCTACACGCAGACGATTAGAAAATGCTTGGTTACCAGGAAAGGATGTAGCTGCCTTTATGTTACCGGCTAGGTAGGTGTTTGGTTTTACTTGTACGTACTTGCTGCCGTGTAGTTCCAGATATGTTTGGTTGAAATCATTCCATATACCCAGACCTTTTTGATGTAGCGTGAAACGCGCTAGGGCGCCCTTTAGTGGGTAACGCGTTATGTCACGATTGTCCCATTGCTGAACATATTTTATTTCGGCAAAGCGCTGCTCGGTTCTACCATCTTCAAAGAAATCATTGTTGCGTTCAATAATTTCTGGCGCTACTTTAAATGTGTGCACACCGAATTGGAGTTTTTGCGAATGCTTAATGGCTTTTCTCCGCGTAAAGGCAACAGTGTATTCTTGACGCTCATCAATTTGTGCTTCGAGATCAAAGAACTGAAACCTATTGCCCTGAATAGTAAAATGTCGCTCATCGTGAGACACATAGAAATAGCGTAACTCTAAACCAACTGTTTTCGCTCTGTTTATAAACGGGAACTTGTAGCGAAAGCGATATTGTCGAGTAAAGCCTCGTCGAAAATCAATTTTTAATTCTTCGTTACGCCCGCGCATATTACTTATCTCTGCCCCGGCCCCATACTTCGTTCTTGAGAGGTCGGCGTCGAACTGCTTCCACCATACATTAAAGCTTCGGTCAGAAAGTTCGAAGTAGACCAGAGGTATGACGTACCATCGCTCGCGCACCTTTACTTCAACATCTACGTGGCCACCATCTTTGTACACTGGTTCTACTAAGACCTCGTTAAAAAGCGCAGTGTTGTAAACCTGATTGGCGTTTACTTTAAGTAAGGTGTCGAGTTCGGCGCGCTTAATTTGCTGGCCAGGGACGATGGTCATTTCGCGCAAGATGTAAGCGGTCTTGGTGCGTTTGTTTCCAAGAACCGAAATGTAATCTATGGTGATCGATTCTGACTCTTGTGCAGTGATATAGCTAGTACCAAACGATGCAAATAAAAAGAAGCATAGTAGGGTAAAAACTAAATGTCGATTAAAAGTCAATTTTGCTTAGATGTTCAGATAGTTCATCAATGAGTCGTAACGATCTTGTAAGAACTCGGAATAATCTTCCTCTTGATAAAATGCTTTTACGCT
The DNA here is from genome assembly GCA_964654535.1 of uncultured Chitinophagales bacterium. Lineage (GTDB taxonomy): Bacteria > Bacteroidota > Bacteroidia > Chitinophagales > UBA2359 > CAZZIZ01. Next base: position 4,352 of record CAZZIZ010000150.1, on the reverse strand, counting down.
ATAATTATAACGCTCGAAAGCTTGAATTATCGCTTCTAAGTCGGCGCGATTAAGCTTTAGTGTAATTTCTAACAAAGAAGCATTTGGTACCTGATTGACATACAGGTTCAAAATGCTCGCGTCATTGGTCTCTACTATTTGTGCAATCTCGGTAAGTACGTAATCGTTTTGATTAAGCTCCAAAACGACAATGCCACCTGGCTCTTGTAAGGCGCTTGCGCTGGCGAAAAAATTGATCAAACTTTCTTGAGTTATGATGCCTAAGTATTTGTCCTGCGCATCGACAACTGGCAAAATGCTCAGTTTGTTTTTTTGCATCGCTTTTATCGCCTCGTAGATGTGGTCGGTTTCTGACAGTTTTATCTCGGTCAACTTCAAAGGCATATCCACTATGCGCTCATCGGGATTTTTCTGATCCAGAATATCGTACTCGGTTATTATGCCCAGGAACTGAGTACCGTCTACCACAGGTAACTGTTGTAGAAAAAACTCACTCATCCAACTTAAAGCTTTCTGACCAGTGTCGGTTTGTTTCAGTGGTGGGATAGATTGACTGATTATGTTACGAGCAATCATTAAACTGTTTCTAATTGGGTTTGTAAAAATTTGCCAAGTTGTGAATTGAATTTCGCAGGCTGCTCCATCATTGGGGCGTGTCCACATTCATCAATAAAGTGAAGTTCGGAATTTGGCAGGGCACTATGAAACTCTTCGGCGACGAAAGGTGGCGTAATCTCGTCATTTGCACCCCAAAGCAACAAAGTGGGATGATTTAGTCTATGTAAATGTTCAGACAAATTCTCCCTAATCGCCGATTTGGCGGCAGTCAGAATACAGAGCAACTTTTGGTTATCATTCACTATATCAAAGAGTTCGTCTACCATAGCCTCGGTTGCTAGGCTTTTGTCATAAAATGTGCCTTCTGTCTTGTTCTTTATGAATTCTCTATCTCCGCGCTTGGGAAAAGTGTTCCCCATGGTGTTTTCAAAAAGACCAGAGCTACCAGTCAGAATTATCGTCTCTACCTCAGCACTATGTCGCAAGGCGTAAATTAAAGCCACGTGACCGCCAAGTGAGTTGCCTACCAAAGAAACCGACCCATACTTTTTCCATTCCACAAATGCACGCACGTGATCAACCAAGGCCGAAACGCTAGCATCGGCTGGAGTATCACTGTAAATAGGTAGTACCGGAAACACCACGCGATAGTCTTTAGAAAAATGCTTAATCATTTCTGTAAAGTTGCTCATAGCACCAAAAAGGCCGTGTAACAAAAGAAGGGTCTTGCCAGACCCTTCTTCGAAATATTTAAAATTATTTTCTTCTTGTAAAATCAGTTCCATTGCTTCCGCGTCAAGAGCGCAAAGGTAGCACAAAGCCCCCAGTAAATTTTAGGCACATTCTCCGCGTAAGCTAGCCGCGAAGTCCGACATCATATTTTGAAACGCAATAAAAACTTCTTGGATCGCCGGAAAGACCGAAGACAAGTGACATTGTACCGCTGGGTACACCCAGTCCACATAAGGATATACAGTAGAGTCGGTCAACAAGTTTTGACTCAGCAAGTCTGACTGACCACCATAAAAGCAAAGTGCAGATACAATGATAGAAAGTATGCATAGCCACAATACCATACCAAAGCCCTTGTTCACCAAACTAAACTCAGAGTTTTTTGTCCAGCCGTTGCCGATACGACCAACCAAAGTCATTAAAATCAGGATCAAGAAAAACATCAATCCAAAACTGATAATCGGTGCGTAACCAGAGCTGTTAGGCATAGCGTCGTACACAAAGTTTTGAGCCACGTAGCTAAACTTCATGGCCAGCAAAAAACTGACGAACACAAAAACACCGTTGAGGGCAGAAGAAAAAAGTTTCCCTTTCATTCCCATAAAGCCTCCATATAGAAAGGCTACGATAAAAGCCGTGTCAATAATCATAATACTAGCTTAAAAGTTCTTTAACAATATTTGAAATGGCTTTGCCATCGGCCTTGCCAGCCAATTGCTTAGAAGCCATACCCATTACTTTTCCCATGTCCTTCATCGACGAAGCGCCGGTCTCTGCAATCAAGCCCTCAATGTGTTTGCGCAAATCCGCCTCAGCCATTTGTTCGGGCAAGTAAGTTGAGATAACGTCGAGTTCCTCTTTCTCCTTCGCTGCCAGTTCGGGGCGGTTTTCCTTTTCAAATATTTCCAAAGAGTCGCGACGTTGTTTCGCCATCTTCGTCAATATTTTTATCTCCTCTTCCTCACTCAATGAATCGCCCGCACCTTCCGCGGTTTTAGCCAAAAGCAATGCTGATTTTATCGCGCGAAGAGCCCTCAATTTTGCATCGTCTTTTGCCTTCATCGCTTCTTTGAGCGAATCATTTATCTGTGTTTCTAAACTCATTTTTTCTCAATGTTTTTTCGACCCGCCTGAGCAGACCTCGCCCAATAAGGACATACTATGTCATAGGTCAAAAGTGATGCCAATATTAGCCCAATCGCCGCCCTATAATCCTAAAGACGAAATGAAGCCAAGTTATTGATTTACAAGACTTTAGATTTTGTTCAGAACTTCAGATTTGGGCGTGCCCCACTCACCTCTGTGCTTCTCGCAATTTGCTTCTGCCGCGAAGCGGCAAGCAACATTGCTGCGGGCGCACAAGTTCGGGGTCGGGCTTTCGGGGCTCGCTCTGTTCTGCCAGGGATAAATTTCGCTTCTACCGCTAAGGCGGTAAGCTCAATTCTTACCCCTGCCAACAGGAGCTCAGACAAACCCCTCTATCCCTCACGCGAAGAGCTTTTCTTTTTCGGCCTAACTCTATTTTGCCCTTTCGACAAATTAAAAGAGCGAGCTCTTTTTTAAAGATTACTGACAAGTCTCTTATTCATTACTCATTGCCGCGTAGCGGTAAAATATCAATAGCAAAAATAGATACACCTAAATCTCGCCCCGTAGGGGTGAAATATTTTCGCCCGAATACATATGTCACTCCTACGGAGCTTAGGATCGTTTCGTTTTTTTGCTATTAATATTTCGCCCCGAAGGGGCGATTTCTTCCTCAACGAATTCTTGGGGAATCTTAAGCGGTTTGGCAGGTCGCCTGTTTATACAAGCAAAGAAATTTTGTCATGGGTACCAACGAGAGAAATCTCGACGCCTAGAAGCAAAAGCGCCAAAAAAAATCCCCTCCTCGGAGGGGCAGCCCGCAGGGCGGGGTGGGTTAACGTCCACTAGTAAAAGCGCTTGCTGATTCCTGTAGCTTTTCTAACAAGGCAACAGATCTTATGTTAAATTCGTCTATAAGGTGATGAAGGTTTTATTAGGTCTAGCTATTACAATTTTGATTTTATGTTCGTGTAATCGAACTTACGTATACGAGTACATTGTATTCAACAATTCCGATAGATCCGTTTTAATTCAAGTCAGCAAGCTTGATGCGGAACAAGTAGATTCTAACGTAATTACGCCAGGACAAACGCTCATTGTCGATGAAGTTATAATTGAAGAACGAAATGCAGAAAGAGCTACAGAAGAACTTTTTGTTCCCTTGTCATTTATGGAAATAAGTGATCTCGAAGAAAATGTAGCCATAGCCTGCGATGAAGGTTATCTTACGATTGAATGTTGGGGTGGTAACTTCTTTGATGACAATAGAGATACCGATAGAACCTTGCGCTTACGAATATTTGAAAACTCATTTCAATAAAAATGAAAACACTAACAAAACTCTTCATAGGCCTAATGACAATTACAATGTTTGTGAGCTGCAGTTTCGACTCAACGACAAATTTTAAGTTGACTAATGATAGCACTGCTCCATTGAGTTTATTTATCCAAACGCTAGATAGTAACGGAGACCCCATAGTAAAGGAAAGTGTTGTCGCTGTAGGTTTCAGTGTGATATTTCTGGAAGTTTTAGAAGGGATTAATTCAGACGATGGCACGAAGACCCTTCACTTTAACACGCTGGGCGATCGGATTGACGATATTACTTTTCAGAAAAATGATGGGACAGAAGGCACAACTAATTTTTTCGACGAGTCACTATGGTCTTATTCTACAAAAGATGATCGTGAACTAGAGGCAGAATTAGGCATCGTTATTACCGATGACGATTTCTAGCAAAAGCGCCAAAAAAAATCCCCTTCTCCGAGGGGCAGCCCGCAGGGCGGGGTGGGTCAACGCACTCCAGCAAAAGCGTCCTCCAAAAATCTTAATCGTTCCGAATTCAGTCGGAATGCATTGGTTGTCGACTTGTTTCGACCACGTCCTCCAGCAAAAGCGTTAGAAAATTTTACGTGCGTTTCGCGAGCGGACGCTCGCAGCACTAACCCGTCACAAGCGGACGCTTGCGCCAGTTT
>CAZZIZ010000149.1:0-8143 GCA_964654535.1 uncultured Chitinophagales bacterium | reverse complement strand
GCTCAAAAGCAGGTTTTGTGGGATATTTTATGCCCTCTTCTTTTGAGGATTTGAATCCGCAGGAAGAGAACAAAAGTATGGTTAGAGCAATCAAAGATCTGTTTGTCATTTGCTAAAGCGTTGAGATTTTTCTTGTTTGTCAGAGACGCCAGGTGTGCTGACGTTTATTCCTGCTGCGCAGGAAGCGTAGTTAAAAACTACGATTAATTAAGACTCCGTTTTACGATACGCTAAACTACGGAGAGTGGGGAGTAAGCGCTAGTACGGGGACTCAAAAAAAGTTTGCTACTCAATAAAAAGCGTTTTTTTTATTGAACTGGATTGAATTAACCTTACGGTCCTGATGGTGTTCCAGCATTTGGTGCAGCACAATCTGTACAATCCGCAGGAGCATCGTAGTTAAGATTGCTCGAGGAAATGCAAATTCCAATCGTAGTGTCTACCAACGTAGCACTGAGAATGTGCTGTTGAGCGTCTGGGTTTAGTCCTGTAATTGTTACTGAGGCAGTAGCCAGTTGGCCAACGGTTATCGCAGATACAGTTTGCGTAGGGACTCCATCTAAACTGATATCTATGGCGTCGGCCGAAGAGACACTATAAACTATTGTTGCCGTAGCAGTGTAAGAACCAGTGACCGAATCGCATTCAGTAACATCAATACAGGATACATTGATATTACAGTAATCGACTATAGTAACACAATTGTCTGTGCAAGCGATATCGACTACGATTAAGTCCTCATCTCCTGGGTAAACATAACATGCAGGTGCACCGGTAATAGCTGGTAAGCTGAAGGTGTATTCAAACGCTCCATTATCTGGAGCTGGCATATTGTCCACTGCGCAGCCATCAACCGTTGCATCGATGACAGCTGGGCCGCTAACAATCGGTAGGCAAGTCGTAGCGCTTAAATCTAAATATGGATCTGTTCCGCAATCTCCATTTATTCCAATTGCACCAGTAAAATCCGCTGGATTGGGATAAATATTTAGCGTGTGGGTTGGTCCAGTGAATGCAATACTACAATCATCCAAACAAGATATCGTTGGTGTGTAAATAGTCGTTCTCAAAACACAGTCAGAAATCTGCGATAATGTCGGGTCAGGACTCCAGGTCACGACGGCATTCGTTAAATTGTCAATTCCTAATGCAGCATCTATTGGTAAGTTCGGCATTGCATCTCCACAGACATTTTCTATGCTTGCAGTTGCGCTGGCCATTGAAGGGCAGTCGCAAGTTCCCGCACAATCGGAAGTTATAACCCCTGCAAAATATTGCTCGCAAATTGATCCATTGAAGTAGCTGAATGCATAGGCAGTTCCTTCTTGCGTGTTTAGATCTGTACAGGAAGGTGTTGGTGCAGCAGTTCCGGTCATACTATCACAAATAGAGCCATCTGCACCAGTAACTTCGACCATTGGCGGCGAACAGTCGCTTGTATTAGTCGCACTAACACTTAAGGTTGGATAAACGGTAATCGACGTACTACCACTTCCGATTGATGAGCCGTTTACAGGACAGGTTAAATCCCAATTAATGACTTGAACTTCCGAACCACAACCTACGCCGCTGTGCGTTAAGCTTAGGGTAGATGTAATATCATCGCAAGAAGTGTAAGTATCCATAGTCGTTACATCAATTGATCCGTCACCATCGGTATCGATAGTATACGTTATGGTTCCAAGCCCTGATGGAATTAGACCGCAATCAGCAGTGATGGTCAAGGTAACATCTCCAGTTTCGCAAATTTCAGAAACCGAACAAGACTCCTCGACATCGGTTGGGCACTGAATACAATCACAGGCATTTCCAGTTCCGGGAATATTGGTCAGCTGTAATACTCCATTCGCATCGGATATATTTGTACTGGTGAATTCGATTAATCCGAATCCAGTTCCGTCTGGTAAATAGTACACAGTGTACTCGTAAACACCAGGCGAAACTTCTGTCATCGTTATCGTTGCGTCTGTTGGAAGAGGGTTTCCTGAAGCATCTAGAACCGGCGGCGTGCCGTTCCCGGTCAATGTCCAGGTATCACCTGGAGGCCCTGTTACGGTCACAAGGTCATCAACAATATCGAAGAATCCATCCCCGTCTAAATCTATGTTATTCGGACTTGCGCAATCACAAGGATCTGATATACTGGTTTCGTCACTTATCACAGTGTTCACACAAGCTGTTGAGGTCACATCGAAAGTGGCTGTACTTGAACAAGCATTGGGATCGCCTGTTGCGTTGCTTACAGTGACAGTGTAGTTTCCTGGTGCGGATACGATTAAAGTCTGAGTAGTTGATCCATCGCTCCATAAATATGATGCAAATCCTGAACCAGCATCGAGTACCGTTTGTTCATCAGAACCGTCGCCGATACCGGTACCAGCATCACAAATTTCATTGTTGCCTGTAATTGTTACTACTGGAAGGGCTAACACACTTACATCGGTAGTGGAAGATGAAGCACAAGTTTTCAATACACCTGTCCCAGAACTAGCTTGGTTTACAGCATCATAAGTAATCTGAACAGGAGATTGAGCAGATAATCCAACTGGATCAAACTCCCAGTACGGATCTTGTATGTTGTCTACATTGATGCTTACACCAGGCCCAGACCAGTTTCCAATAGGGAAACATTGAGAGTACTCAATAAGCATCTGAAATATAACTTCAGCTTGTAACGGAGCAGTATTCAATGTATAGCAACTATCTGGAACTACTACTTGTCTGTTGTTACCATTAAATAGCTGAGCACAAAGGTTGTTAACAGAATATTCTGTTTGCGCACCTGCAACACAGTTTCCGACGAAACATCCTTCAGGGTGTGGTTGGAATGTTGAAAGTCCAAATGGATCGGGTCTTACGTTACCATCAACAAATAGTAAATCCACGTTTCCAGTACCAAATGGAACCGGAACGAAGTATGGACCGCCAATCGCTGACTGACCGTTATAACAAGAGTTTGTATATGGAGCTACTGAACCATTTGGCAACTCTTCCACACAAGCATCATTCGTATTATTCGTTGTACTATTTGGATCGTTTAAAGGATCAAATATATACTGTGCAACGTTGATAGGGCTGTAAGTCCCACAAGCAACTGAATTATCTACTGGATTAACTGCCGCTGAATCCCAGAATATGTCCTCAGCGATAGTATTTGTATTTTGAGTTTCATAACTGGTCACAGGATATCCTTCCGTTCCACAAGCTGCGTTCTGAACCTGGAATGAGTAAATCTCTTGAAGGTATTGGGCAGAAGAACTTTGCGCTTGAAAAGCACTAGCACCTACTTGCCAGTTTATATAATGGCCGTCTACTATGAAGTTTTCAGGTAATGTAGAAGCCGTAACAGGTTGCCCCATCAAGGTTGTTTGGATATTCTGATTTATCACATTCGGATTGGCTTGTAATTCAGCCATTAGACTATCTAGGTTACCCGAACTAAGGTCAAATACAATATCTGTAGGGTCGCATTCCGCTTCTTCCTCATCTAATATACAGTTATAAAAGCCAATTGAATTAGAGAATGTTACTGGTGGAACATCATTTGTATCAGCTCCACACGCTGGAACAGCTATAGCGCCACCTTGGAAAACGGTTACCCAAACAGTTCCGTCAAATTCAGGATCAGAAGGGTCACAAGTTGCACAGTCTGCAACAGCATTCGCTAACAAAGGATCATCACAAGACCATTTTTGTAGGCCTCTTAAATCACCAATAGTACCACAAACTTGAGTATCGTCAATCGGTGTTGAGATATAGTTCTCAAATGGGCCAGCCAAACTGAAATCTGCGACGTCAACAATACAAAGTGGCGGAGACTCTCCAGAAGCTTCGCAAACACCCCAGCTTAAAAAGTCAACTAATTCGCCAGAACAGGTATTAACCATTCCTACGCCACCAATTCCATCACTGCAACCACCAGTGATGTTCGCAATAGGGAACCAACGTGAACCAACGTCACACTTGTCGCATTCGGAAGGTCTTTCCCAGGGGAAGTCTAGTGCTGCAACTGGTGCATCTATACCGTCATCATATAAATCGTTTCCATTCGAATCGAAGAACAAGCCTCCACAAGCATTTGCAGTTGGGGTATTAACTAAACCGTAAAGATCAGCTACATTGAAACCTGCATAGTATGGAATGGTTCCTCCGTTGAAATCATCTGAATTGTTAACGTTACCGTTAGAACCATAGAATGGTACGGTTAACAAGTCCAAGTTATTTGGATTCGTATCCGCGTCATCATTGTCGACTGTACCATATAGTTGAAGGTAGTGCCCCGTTGCATAATTCGTCTGATGTGGTAAACCATCTGCACCGATGTAAACAACATCAACACCAATACCATTTACAGCAGCAACACAAGAACCTGGGGCATTAATAGTATTTGCATTTCTATAGAAGACCAATGCATAGCAGCTTAACTCAGTTCCAAGTGGAGCAGATATCTCAATTCCTTCACAGAAATTCATTTGCTCATAAGTATCATCAAACAGATCTGCAGTTCCTTGATCATTTACAAAGTTATATAGCACACAGTGATCATCAAGAAATACTGAACTGTTGCTTCCCTGAATAACATCTTGGAAAGCATAATTGATTTCGGAAATCAATGGTGGTGGAGTGTTGTCTTCTATTAAAAATGTAGCCTGGAACAATGTTGAACCAGAAATTCGGTATGGAGGAATAAATTGGATAGAATCCATGTATAGTGAAGTCAGCTTTAATGGTCCTTGTCCCTCACAAACAAACCTTGGGGCTTCCCAGTACTCATCGTAATCCATAAGTACGTACAAGCAAGCGCTCGACTCGGCATCACTATTATCACTAACGCAAGGGTTGGTAACTCCGCCTCCACCAGTTCCAGAAGCATAGTTTACGCATAAGGGGTATACTTGATTCTTTCTAAGGTCAAAGACTAAACTATTAGGACCGACAGCATCTAAGTCATCTGTATCGCCTGTAAAAACATCGTTTTCAGTAACAACTTTACCTCCTACGAATAAAGACTCGCAAAGGTTACAAAGATCAAATACATTTCCATTTGGAGCAATCCAATCGTAATAGAATTCTCCTGCCGAACTAGCAACCGTGACTCCTGATCCAGAGAAACCGTTGAATCCATTGTTTCCGAGTTGTCCCCAGTTAAGGTGACCAGGTGAACTATATTCTAGTGAGTAGTATTCTACAGGAAGTCCATTTGAATTTACGTGATCTAAATCAGAAACCGTTCCTGCTACAAAGTTTGGGAATGGTAACATGTTAATGTTCAATTGCGGACTAGGCGAAATTTGATAATTGATTTCTCTATCCGTCAAGTCAGGTATATGCCAACAATCGTTCGTAAACTGAAGCGATCTATTCCCATAGTCAAGTCCACCAATAGTTAAATCAAGATTATTAAAATCAACGTCATGTTCGAAGCTGTCATAGACATTTATGTCAGTACTAACGAGTCCTCGCGCCGGCCCGTTACAAGCTGAGAATATACCTTTATTGGTATGTAGACCAGCGTGATCATCGGTATTGCCATTGAATGTGTCTGGGTTCAAAGGGTTATCACCATCTGGATCATCTATGTTATAAGATCCACCTACGTTGATGTTGCACGCTGCGAAAACACCGTTTATAGGATCACCCATATCCGAGCCATCACCATCTTGACCTGCGCCAGTTGCTATTGGCGCATCGCCATTTAAGCTTCCGCCGTTCGCGATTGGATTACTTGGATCGTGTGCAGAATACCCATTTGGATTAATACCATTTGGGTTTCCTTGATTATCATAATAATCAGTAATGTCATAAGCACTGTAACCAGTACCATAACCTAAGAACTGAACAACTTCGAACCTTTCTTGATTACAAAGACTGAATTCATCTGGGTTGAACCAGTCATCCCCATTAGCCCAAACAGCATTATTCAAATCACCAGCACCCAGCGGTGAGTTGGCTAATGCATTTTTATAGAAGTCTCCAATGTGAACCAAAGCAACTCCCGCAGGACCTGCTAAAATATCTCCACTATGGTAGCTGCCACCTGCACAAGATGAAGCACTGTTGCTTACAGTCCGACCAGAACCAAGAGCGATTCCAATTGCACCATAGCCAACACCAGAAGCAGCAGTGTACTCACTGTCAATAGTCAACATTGCTTGAGTTGGAGCCATTAGCTCATTGTCTGTAGCGGCATTTTGGACCTGACCATTATCTAAGAAAATAAGTGGGAATACATCTTCATCCCAGTATTCTGCGTCATCACTACAGAAGCTACAGTTAACACTATCATCCAGGTGACTAGGGAATCCTAACAAGGCAATGTTTCTGTAAGAACGAACGATATCCGGTGGTGTGCACCATTGATTGTAATTATCATCCAATACACGAGGCGTACAACAGATATTAGGTAGTGGAGCGCCAAGGTGAGCATTATCTAAACCCTGTTCAATTGCCGATTCGACACAAACCGGAAGAGGATCGTTGGGATCGTTATCTATGATATAACCATCTTCACAAAAACTAGCTACGTTTGAGTCAACCTCATTCGTATCTACATAATTTGTGTACCAACCGATACCTAATGCTGGAGCAAGAACAGCATAAATAGAACCATTTCCTTCTCCGATATTGTCAACTGCACCTTGAGATGCATCATAGAGTACTACTACGTATTCAGATAGATCGGTACCGGCAGAACCAGCAATTTCAATAAAGTCGGCATCGTTCCTCCAGATATTCGTACCCTCTATATCATTGTTTACGAAATCGCGAATTCTTGTTTCACGGTCGCTAACATTAGAGTACTCTATCTCATTTATAAACGGTGGAATATCAATTGTATCCCAAGCACCACCACCTGAAGGAGTAGTTGCAAAAGGAACCAAGAATTGTGTCAAGTCAATACCACAGTCAGACTGACAAACAATATTGTCTTGCAAGACAGCTGGGTCAATTATGTTCACGTCCAATGTGCAATTGGGATTAGCATCATCGCTTATAGTGAAAACCAAATTTCCACCACCAGCCATTAGCGGCCCAAAGGTGGTAGGAGTACCATAGCTGTTAGAGGCAACGCCTACTGTAACTCCGGTTGCATCTGTTAGTGTATATGTAGAGCCCAATAGAATTCCAGTTGGATTCAATGTTATATTGAAAAAATCATCGGTTGGATCATTATTGGTTGAATTGAGATCACAATCGCCTATCACTAATCCAGAAGAGAAAAAGCTACAGCTAGTTTGGCTGAAACCAAAATTGAATGTAGAAAAGCACAAGAGCGCGGCAATGCAATACTTAAAGAGCTGTGCTGACATAACATTTAGGACATTTGATGGAGACAAAAATGCCCCATTCGCATTATTAATCGTACGTGATTTTTGTTTAATCATGTGTCGAAAGGCAAATAAATTGGCCAATGAAGCAATCATAAAAGGATCGTTTTATATCGACTCGTTAAATAGAAAAGGGAACTCTGTTAACCCTAAAACCAAGCAGCAATTCAGATTTGGTCAAGATGTATTGCTCAAATGAAAATACCCAATTTAATATTTGTTTTTGTGTATTTCTGCAGTTTTTTCGTTTGATTTTTTCAGCGTTTAGGTCAATAGAGAAACCTTTGCTTTGTATTTGCAATTCAATATTGAAGCTACAATACGAACAGATTCAAGAAGAAAAGACTATTCCTACATATGCTCGCATTCATTATTTGGACAATATTTAGTTTTGATCCAGCTTTGAAATGTTATTGATAGAAATGTTACGTTTGCCTCTTTCGACACTTGCCACGTAGGTTCTGTCTATTCCAGATTTGTGCGCAAGTTTTTCTTGGCTCAAACCGGATTCTTTCCTTAGCAATTTTAATCGACTGGCAAATTTCTCTTGTGCCTTCATTGGATGAAGGTTGCGAAAAGATGACTATCAGTCGACGGACTATAAGTCACAATTGATTTTGTTTTACTCGTTTCTGGGCGATATCGATCTGTTGGCAGTTTAATCAACTCAGCCCAATACGGTATTATAACGTGGCAGTTTGTAACTTCCGACAGCAGGATTCGATTGAGATTATACAGTCCACTTTTACTAACGTGTTAGCCAGCGCTGCGGAAGTCGCAGACTTCGCCCAGTTTTACACACAAGTTTCCGCTGC
>CAZZIZ010000148.1:0-8304 GCA_964654535.1 uncultured Chitinophagales bacterium | reverse complement strand
AAACGCACCGAGTACCAGTTTTTTTCTTGACCAGTAATAGTGAGGGTGTTGCCATCACTCAGCGTAAAAATTTCTTTGCTCTGTGAGGATGGGCCGTTTTTTATTTTCACTTCAGCCTTCATTAAAACGCCTTGCTGCTCGTTGAACTGATAACGGTCTTGGCTATAGGCGAAAAAGAGTAGTAAGAGAGAGAGCCCCCATCCTATGAGCGCATCTTTGCGAAAGAAGCTCGACTTTCGTCCGGTGTAAATCCAATAGGCATAACTGCAACAGGCTAACCAAGCAATGATTACAGCCAGGACTAACCAGCCGCGCCCAGAGAAGATATTTAGCAAGCCTTGGTACCAGCGTTTATAAAATACTGTTGGGAAGCGCTCGGCCTTTATTTTAATTTTTGTTTCTAGTAGTTCGAGGTTGCTGCTTACTAATTTGTTCTTCGGTTTTAGGCGCAGTGCTCGGTGGTAATTGAGTGCTGCAGCTCCGGCTTGGTCTTGCTCGTAGTGCGCGTTGCCGAGGTTGTAATACAACTGCCAATTGTTATCGAAGCCTTCTTCTAGGAGCTGCTCGTATTTTTCTTGTGCGGCACCATAGTTACCTGCGTTATAATCTTCGTTGGCTTGGTAGAACAGATCGGTCTCTTGCTCTTGCGCGAACAACGGCAGACCCAAAATCAATATGAGGAATAGTATTCTCATCCTATTTGGGTTTCGATACTATTGATTATTTCTATGGCGCTGTCGTAGACGCCTGCTTTACCGCCGCTTACCGCTGAGGGCGCGTAGAGCGCTATTTCGCATTGCTGGATTAGTTTTTGCACGGCGGTTCTATCGTCTGCAGCTATGTCTTTTGCTTCTAGGGTTTGGTCTATAAGCTCTTTTGAAAAATCGCCCGCGGGCATATTCAACTTGTCGATGAAATATTTCTGCAGAGACTTTAGTATTTCGTCGTAGAAAGGTTTGTCTTCTGTGCCGCTCAACAATTGCTGCGCGCCGGCTAATCTCTTTAGCGCCTCCTTGCTGGCGTGTTTCTTTTTATACCCAACAACATCGCCGAGTTCTTCTTCGCGTTTCTTGTGCCAAACGGAAAAGGCGCCGAGCAAGAAAAATGGCAATGCGTATGCGCCTAACAATCCAAAGGACTGAAAGGCTTTTTTCATTTCGCTCACCTTGCTAATTTTACTGCTGTAAATTGGCTCCAACATTTTCTCTGGAGCAGTTTCTTCCACTACTGGTTTTTGGGTTGAGGGGCTTACGACTACAACTTGTCTAGGGAGTTTTACCACTTGGTATCGCTCCTGCTGCAGGTTGTAGTAATACAAATCTTGTTCTGGGATCAATAGGCGTCCTGCTTTACGGGGAACCACTACGTACTCGAATGTCTTGGTTCCCGAGATGCTCTTCTCGCTATTGTTTAAGCGCTCCGAAACCGAGGGCTCATAGAAATCGAAGTTCTCGGTATTTTCTCTTTTGGGTAAGTCGATCAACTTGATGTTGCCACTACCATTAATGCGCACCGTGTATTTCAATGCCTCGTCGACCATACAGTTGCGTCGGTCTAAAGTTCCGCTTACCGTAAACTGTCCAACGCCGCCCAGAAAAGTTCCGGGCAAATCCGTTTCTGGTAATGGTACAACAAGTACAGACGTCGGCTCGCTTTCGAAATCTTCCTTATAGCTTTGGAAGGAGCTTAAAAAACCGCGCCTTCCACTAGATTTTCGGTATTGTAAATTTGCCTCGATCCTATCTATGCTCAACTCGCCAGTCTTTTGTGGGAAGAGTGCAAAGCGTTTCATATCGCGGGTGGCATAGCTTCGACCACCTATGTTTATGTTACCGGGATTGGCTCTTTTGGGGGTGATGTCCTGTACCCAGAAACCAGGAAAGGCAGGTGCTTCTTGAATAACGTAGTTGGTTACCTGCTCGCTGGTGTACAATCGATAGGAAACAATGAACTGCTGTCCCCAGTAAACCTTGTTCGTATCTATTACCGTTTTTATAAAGATGGGTGGCGTTTTACCATTTGCATCTGTAATTCCATTTTGTGCTGCTTGTTGGCCCTTACTAACCTTTACGATTACCGGAGCGGACTGCCCTTTTGAGCCTTTTCCCCTGAGCCTTGCAACTGGAATTTTAAAGTTGCCTGCTTTTTTTGCTTGTAAGTCATAAGTTACACTCGAGCTTCTGGTTGTTCTTCCATTTACGGTTCTTACGCTATTGGAAATGCTGGGGCCACCACCAATAATATTGAATTCTTTCAGATTGGGGAGAATTATATCGTTGACCTGCCCGTTGTTAAGTGTGTAACTTATTTGAAATGTTTGATCAGTGTTGGTGTTTACCGTTGTCGGTTGCACCACGATTTGCTGACCGGTCGTCAAAAGCGAAAAGAATAAAAGTAATGCGGGGATTTTTTTTACCAATCCTTATCGGTTTTAATTCGTTTGCCTTTCCCTTTTTTACCTAGCAGTTTTTCTTGCACTTTTAGCTCTTCATTTTTCAGTGCTTCTAAAAGGCGCTCTACTTCCTCTTTGCTCATTTTACGCGGCTTTTGATTCTCTAATGAATCTTGCTTGGCTTGCTCTTCGGATTTCTTACCCTCCTCGGATTCCTCTTCTCCTTCTTTCTTTTCTTCATTCTTCTCGCCCTCTTCGCCTTCTTCACCTTTTTCTCCGTCCTCGCTTTCCTCAGACTTTTCTTGCTCTTCTTCCTGCTCCTCTTTTTCTTTTTCTTCTTCAGACTTCTCCTCTTCGGATTTTTCTTCCTCAGATTTTTCGCCTTCTTCCTTATCCTCTTTGTCTTTCTTTTCTTCGTCTTCTTCCTTTTTTTGATCTTCGGAAGATTCTTTTGGGTTATCGCATTGTTGCTTTTCTTCTTCTTGTTGTTGCTGCCTTAGCAACATCTGCGCAACCGCTAAGTTGTACTGACTGTCGTAGTCACCAGGATTGAGGCGCAGGGCATCTTTGAAGGACTCGATGCTTTCTTCTAACATAGACTGTTGTAGCTGGCTGTTTCCTTTATTGTGATAGGCCACCGCCTTGTCATACTCTTTCTCGGCGTTGGCTATGGTTTGGTCATACTGAAGCGCGGCTTCTTCCAAGCGCTCTTGTTTGTAGAAGGCGTTACCCAAATTATACTTGGCAGCAACTAAATCGGTATCGTCATTAGCTCTAAGTGATTCTTTATAACGCAGCTCCGCCTCTCCAAACTTTTCCTTGTTGAAGTTTTTGTTTCCCTTACGCACCAAAGCTCTTTCCGATGGCGCACAAGCCGAAACGGTCGCGACTAGCAAAAACAATATGAAATTCTTTAGCCTCATTGATTTGTTGTTTCTGGTAAAAAGAAATTGAACATCAATAGAAACAGCGCCAGTCCCAAGAAGTACTGGAACTTATCGTCGTAGTCCGTGAAGACACGATCTTCGAAATCTTTTTTGTCCATAGAGTTTATTTCGCTCACCACTTTGTGCACTTCGTTTTGTGCTCCGATTATTCTAAAATAGCGTCCTTCGCTCAATTCGGCAATTTCTTTGAGCATACTGTCTTCTAGTTTCGAATTAATCACTTCTCCTGAGCGGTTTTTCTTGAAGCCTTGGCGGCGGCCATTTACAAAGTTGGGTACACGCGCTCCACTCTCCGATCCGATACCCAAGGTATGAATAATGACCCCTTCTTCTTTTGCGGCCTCAGCCTCGACAATGGCGCCCTCTTCGTGGTTCTCACCATCGGTTATGAGGATTAAGCTTTTGTGCTTTTTTGCTTCTTGGTCGAAGGTTTCTCTCGATAAGGCGATGGCGTCGGCAATGGCAGTTCCTTGTGTAGGCATTATGGACGGATCCATAGTGCGCAGAAACAGCTTTGCTGCAGAGTAGTCGATGGTTAGCGGCATCTGCAAATAGGCGTTGCCTGCGAAAACTACGAGCGCGACACGGTCGTTTTTTAAAACATCTAGCAAGCTTGATACGATGGTCTTAGCACGCTCTAAGCGATTGGGTTGAATATCTTCCGCGAGCATGCTTGAACTTAAATCGACAGCGATGACGACATCCACTCCTTGTCTTTTTACTTTTTCTAGTCGCGTTCCCATTTGAGGATTCGCCAAGGCAACAACCAACGAGCCTAAAGCAAGCGCTGATAACACAAGTTTCCACCATTGTCTCTTTACCGAATAAGCGGGCATAATGCGTTTGAGCAAACTGGCATCGCCTAAACGCGCTGCTGCCTTCTTTCTCCAACTTTGGGTTAAAAAGAAAAGCAAGACCAATAATGGAATCAATATTAGACCAAAGAGATAATATTCGTTTTCGAATCTAAACATTACAAACCTCTAAAGAGTGTGCTTCTTAACAATGAGTGCAAGACTAAAAATATCATGGCCATGAAGGCAAATGGATGAAACAATTCTGCGTAACGATTTATAGTGGTTACTTCCACTTCAGTTTTTTCTAGCTTATCAATCTCGCTATAAATTTTTCGCAGACCGGCGTTATCCGTAGCACGGAAATATCTTCCGCCGGTTAGGTCGGCGATTCTTTCCAATAACTCTTCGTCAATGAGCACCTCCGTGTTTTGTAAAACGGTTCTGCCAAACACATCGCGCGCGGGATAAGGCGCTTGACCTTTGGTACCCACTCCTATCGTGTAAACTTTTATACCGTACTCCCGAGCAGTTTCCGCAGCAGTTATGGGGTCGATGAAACCTGAGTTGTTAACGCCATCCGTAAGGAGGATAACCACCTTGCTTTCTGCCTTGCTGTCCTTTAGTCGGTTAACCGATGTCGCAAGACCCATACCGATGGCGGTACCGTCCTCAACCATTCCACTTTTTATCTCCGCGATTTGGGCTTTCAGTACGTTGTGGTCGGAAGTAATGGGGCACTGCGTAAAGCTTTCTCCAGCAAAGACCACCATTCCTATACGATCGCTGTTACGATTGTCTACAAATTCGGTTCCTAGATTTTTGCAAGCACCTAAACGATCTGGTTTAAAATCTTGAGCCAACATACTTCCTGAAATATCGGTCGCTATGATAATGTCTATTCCCTCGGAGTTTACTTGCTCTTCCTGCAGCTTGTCCTGGGGTCTTGCCAGCCCAATCACCAGAGCAATAAAGGCTAAGGCTTTCAAGACATCTAAAAATGGACGCAGCTTAGTTTTAAAATTTCCGCGCACCGATTCTCCTCCAATCGTCGAAACCTTCATGGTAGCCTCTTTGGTCTTTCTATTGCGGAATTTCCAAAAGATAAATAGCGGCAGCAATAAAAGCAGCAACAAAAACCAAGGGTTGGCAAAAGCTATGTTTGCAGGACTAAGCATTCTCCGTTTCGATTTCGTCTAAGCTCTTTAATAAGTTCTTGGTATGCTGCACAAAGGCCTCACCACTCTTTAGTGCACGATTGTGATCATCGACATCGGGCGAAGCTTTAGCAAACTTTACGAGGTCGGCCATTCGCAGCAATGAAAAGAATTTCTCTTTAAGCGCCTTTTCAATTGGAAGATCTTTCATTCCCTTTACTATCTCGTCTGTAGTCAACTCGAGTGCGGGCACTTTAAATCGGTTTTCGACGTACTCCCGAAGGATCTCTGTGAGCTCGGTATAGTAGGTTTTGATTTCTCCTTGTTGCCAAACTTTTTCTTGTGCCAGCGTCTGCAGCTTTTCCAAAGCCACTTCGTGTGCAGGTCTCGCTGGCGGCGGTGGTGGCCCCTCTTCAATAATTTTCTTACGACGGCTCAACAAGAATAAAATCCCCGCCAAGGTCGCAAGTATTCCTAGCCCACCTAGCACATAGGGTATCGCCTCCTTCCAATGGAAAGGAACGTTCATGTTTTCTTTAATG
Source organism: uncultured Chitinophagales bacterium (assembly GCA_964654535.1). GTDB lineage: Bacteria > Bacteroidota > Bacteroidia > Chitinophagales > UBA2359 > CAZZIZ01. The sequence continues at coordinate 2,472 of CAZZIZ010000148.1, read as the reverse complement.
GGTTCTATAGCCAATTCGGTAGTGGTGGTGTCAATCGGAATTGTCTCTACTCTGAGTAAGCTTGCTTTGCTGCGTATTTGCCTTCGGTAGCCCGCTTCATCTACTTGGTATTTAAAAACCAGTCCAGGAATAGCGTAATAGCCTGAATCGAAAGCGGTTAGTTTTACTTGCTTGGTTTCGATAAAACCAATTTCGCTTTTAACGGTATCGATTTCTGTTTGCTTTATGATTTCGAGTTCGCCAATTTTTCCATCTAGTACTGGCCATTCTACTTCAGCCGCTGCGCTACGCTCGACGCGCAGGTTCAAATTGACCTGATCACCGATGGTCATCGCAAGGGTATCTAATTCGGCATAGACTTGCACTTCGTTTTGTGCAAAAAGTCCAAGAGATAAAAAGCAAAGTAAAAGCACTCTCATTATCCTCCGCGCTTTTTAAAGAAGTTCATCAGCGCTTTCACGTAGGGCTGATCTGTTCTAAGGTCAATAAGGTCTGAGCCACATTTGCGAAAAGCTTCTTGGCAAGCCATACGCTTGTTGGCAAAATCGATTTTATAATTCTCTCGCACACGCTTGCTAGAAGTATCGAGCCAGTAGCGCTCGTCTGTTTCTGCATCGTGTACGTGTAGCAGGCCAACATTTGGCAACTCTTGTTCAGATGGATCATAAACGTGTACGCCAATCAAGTCGTGTCTTCTTGAAGCCAAGTCTACCGCGGCTGCATAGTCATTGTCGATGAAGTCCGACATTAGAAAGGCGATGGACTTTTTCTTAATGACGTTTGAAAAGTATTTTAATGCGCCGGCGATATCCGTTTTTGCTTGATTCGCTTCTAGCGCGATTAGCTCACGAATAATTCGCAGCGTGTGCGACTTTCCCTTTTTCGGCGGAATGAATTTTTCGATTTTATCCGAGAAGAAAATCACACCAATTTTATCGTTGTTGTTTATGGCGGAAAAAGAAAGCACCGCGCTTAACTCGGTAATGAGCTCGTGCTTCATCATGTTTCGGGTACCGTAGTATGATGACTCGCTAATGTCTACCAGCAGCATTACAGTGAGCTCACGCTCTTCTTCATAAATTTTTACAAAGGGTGTTTTGAAACGCGCGGTAACATTCCAATCGATGTTTCTAATGTCGTCTCCGTATTGATATTCGCGAACTTCGCTGAAGGACATTCCTCTTCCCTTAAAAGCACTGTTGTACTCTCCAGAAAAGATCTGATTGGAAAGACCCTTGGTCTTTATCTCAATCTTCCTGACCTTCTTTAGTAGTTCGGTCGTATCCATTTGCGTCTAAGGAACCTCGACAGTATTGAGGATGTCGTGAATAATATTTTCTGAGGTAAGGTTTTCCGCTTCGGCCTCGTAGGTAACGCCAACGCGGTGACGCATTACATCGTAGCAAATAGCACGCACGTCTTCGGGAATCACAAAACCACGACGCTTAATGAAGGCATAAGACTTCGACGCCAAGGCCAAGTTGATAGAAGCACGAGGCGAGCCACCATAGCTTATTAATGAAGACAGGTTCTTCATCCCAAAGTTTTCTGGGTTACGAGAAGCAAAAACAATATCAAGAATATAGTTTTCGATTTTCTCGTCCATATAAACTGACTGTACTGTTTTACGTGCCTTCACTAAAGAGTCGGCATGCAGTACTGGCGATATTTTGGGGAAGGTCTGATTGATGTTGGCGCGCATAATTTGTTTCTCTTCCGTTTTTGTCGGATAGCCCACGAGCACCTTTAACATAAAACGATCAAGTTGCGCTTCGGGAAGCGGATAGGTTCCTTCTTGCTCCAGCGGGTTCTGAGTTGCCAGAACCAAAAACGGGTCGTCCAACTTGAAAGTTGTTTCGCCAATAGTGATTTGTCTTTCTTGCATAGCCTCCAACAATGCCGATTGCACTTTCGCTGGCGCACGGTTGATTTCATCTGCTAAAACAAAGTTTGCAAAGACGGGGCCCTTTTTAACCGTGAAGTCATTGGTTTGTTGATTGAAGATCATTGTTCCAATAACATCCGCTGGAAGCAGATCGGGCGTAAATTGAATTCTACTGAACTTCGCCTCCACTGCCTCGGCTAGTGTTTTTATGGAAAGTGTTTTTGCCAATCCAGGGACTCCTTCTAGCAAAACGTGACCGTTGGAAAGAAGGGCAAGGAGCAAACGCTCTTGCAGTTCTTCTTGTCCGACAATGACTTTTGAGAGTTCGGATTTAAGGACATCTACGAAGGCGCTTTCAGCTTGAATGCGCTCGTTGATTTGCAAAATATCAGCTTGGGGATTTACGGTTGGCTCCATTTATTTCTTCATTCTTTTTCGCTTAAAAGAGGTATCAAAAAAACACCAATTAGGCTTTTGTCAACTAGTAGGTCGAAGTTAAAAAAGGTTAAGCCCTCAATGCCTTGAGGTTATTAAGGATTCTGTCGGATTTGGTTGATAAAAACAACAATTCGTTGACTTAGTAAACG
>CAZZIZ010000147.1:1636-8315 GCA_964654535.1 uncultured Chitinophagales bacterium | reverse complement strand
GTTCTTGTGACCTCGTTTATAGAAGCGAAAACGCCGATGCCATTCTCGATGTTACTGAAAATAGGTCTTGCTTGCCCCGCATTTAAATTGCTACCCGACGCTAAGGACACGTCTCTAAACTGCTCCAACTCTTCGGTTCCCGCGCTGATGATAATTTCTAAGCGCTCAATAACTCGAAACACACTGGGATCGGGATCTAACTGATTTTGCAAAAAGGTCAAGAAGCTTTCGTACTGAAAGTCGACCATCAAATTTGCAAAAGTGCCTGTTTGGTTATCTCGAATATTTGAAGCGACCGGCCAATCGAGGAAGTAGCTTCTGGCAGGTGATACGTCTGCTGTATTGAATTCGTCTATATTAATGCGCATAACTACGTCGTAAATCGTGGCGTTGTTCGCGCGCTCCCAGGCTAAACTTACATTGTCGAATGCTGCGATCTCGTATTCATTGCTTAAGGCATCGTTTTCTAAGGTAACTATGGGAATGGCGATATTAAAATCGTCGGCTAAGCTGGTGCTTGAGGTTAGCTCATTTCCACCATCGGTAATAACGGTTAAGTCATAGCGATGGCCGCTTCTAATTTCTTCATCAGTGACGTAGATAAAGAACTCAGTATTGTTAAAAAGCCCTTCTTCTTTTGGACCCAAGCCGGCTTCGCTGCCGCTCATTCTATCGAATACAATTGTTCTGGTAAATGCACCATTGGGGTTGAACTCGTCCATAGAGACGCTGATGTTTTCCGAAAAGTAAATGGAGTCTATACTTGAACTGGCTATATCGGTCGCACTTTGTATGGGTTCGATATCATCTAAAAAAGCTTTGTTGACTCGAATGAATTGCCGAGACTTTGAAAGGTCAAGTAAGCCGTAAACAACACCAAATTCTGCGAACTCGGCGTTGACGTCAAACTCGTTGGAGCAAGAAGACCAGGCCAAAGCAGCGATGAGTAAACAAAAAATCGATTTTCTCATAGGGCGTCAAAGATATGCCTTTTGCCAAGCGCTCCAAACAGAGTTTTGTAATTATTAAGAAAGGGGGATTAAATGTATTTTGCGCGTCCATTAAAGGGTTAATCAATGGCAAAATTTAAGTCTTCCTTTGCTAAGGTTAAGCGTATAACCACCAATACGCTGCAGGAAATGAAGGATGCGGGAGAGAAGATAGCTATGCTTACTTCTTACGATTATTCGATGGCGAAAATTGTAGATGACGCTGGAATAGACATTATTCTGGTAGGCGACTCTGCTTCCAATGTGGTACACGGTCACGACTCGACGCTGCCCATTACCTTGGATCAAATGATCGACCACGCTTCGGCTGTGGTGAAAGCGGTTGAGCGCTGCTTTGTGGTGGTGGATTTGCCTTTTGGAACCTATCAAGGCGATAGTCAAGCCGCTATTGAATCGGCTATTCGTATAATGAAGGAGTCGGGGGCGCACGGTGTAAAAATGGAAGGCGGAGCAGAAATTCAAGAATCGATCCAGCGCATACTCTCAGCAGGTGTTCCTGTTATGGGCCACCTCGGACTTATCCCTCAGTCCATATACAAATTTGGAACTTACACGGTTCGCGCCAAAGAAAAAGCTGAAGCGGATAAGCTTATAAAAGATGCTGTTCTTTTAGAAAAGTTAGGTTGCTTTGGAATTGTCTTAGAAAAAATACCTGCGGCCTTAGCTAAAAAGGTCGCTAAGAAGGTTAAGATTCCGGTAATCGGTATAGGTGCAGGTGGCGATGTCGATGGTCAGGTTTTGGTCATTCACGATATGCTGGGTATAACACCAGAATTTCAGCCGAGGTTTTTACGTGTGTACCTAAACCTTTTTGATCAAATTAAAAAGGCAACGGGTCAATACATTAATGATGTAAAAACGAAAGACTTCCCAAATAAAAAGGAACAGTATTAATTCTACTGCTTGATAAGCGAAGAGTTATAAATTCTGTCGTCAGATTCTATTTGTAATAAATAGTTTCCGCTCGGAATGCCCTGTAAGTCAAGCGTACTCAGTTCTGCGGAACTTCCTTCGTACAATGTTACAATGAGTCTTCCCGATAAATCGTGCAGTCTTACTTTAAGCGTGCCGCTCAATTCTTGTTTGTCTATCTGAATGTTGGCAGCAACCGGATTTGGCCAAAATGTAATGGAGTTTTTTATTACATCATTTATTCCGGCAGGAAACACTTCCTCCAATTTTACTAAAATGAGTTCATTGCTGGTACTTGGTATTGCTAGGACTCCGATTTCTTTTGCATAACAAATATCTGCTCCATTGTTTAGATCAGGAACGTCAATAGTTTCGGATTCGGAAAAATCATTGTTGAATCTTGTGATACGCTGAGGGTTCCACGACGAGACATAGAAATTGCCATTGGCATCTTCATCTATGCCGTCCATATTTGAAAGACCGACATTGGCCAATTCGCTAACACTGTAGTCACTTAATTCTATAGCGTGAATTGTGGCGCTATTCCAAGTGACGTAGATTAAGCGATTATTAGGTTCGTCGTAAACTATACCGTTGGGTGTTCCAGTAATTCCTGAAACAACTTCGGTAATTGTAAAAGCGGCCGTATCAAAGTCGAAGTTAATTTCTTGTACTACTCCGTTTCCAAAGTCAGTCACCCACACACGCTTAACACCATCGCTGGTCATACCGTTTAGGAAGCCCGATCCATCTATATGTATGTGAACGACCAATTCATTGCTGTCTAAATCGAAAACGTTTACCCCCGATTGTTGCACCGCGAACAAGTGATTGTTCATTACCTCCATACCGAGCGAGGCCTCTAAACCCTCGCCTATATAAGACGCTATTTCAGTATTTGCATTTACTGCCTGTAGGGAGAAGTCATCGCTTGAGACAAAGAACTGATTGCCAATGGGATCGTACTCAACGCTTTCTCCTACAAGATTTTGAGCGATAACTGGTAGGCAGAACAAAAATGTGAAAAGCTTTAGTATTGAATTCATTGCTAGAAAATTTTGATAAATGTAGTCCAAAGGGCGCGCTTTTAAAATCTGGGCCAGAATATGTTTTATTCTTTGAAATGCACTTGCAATTCTGTCTCTTAGAAGGCAAATTTTGCGGAGTTTCGGCTATGATTTTTTAACTTGCTTATTGAAAATAGAAATGAAAATGATACTTCGCAATATTCGTTTGTTGGCCTTAACGCTATTTGTTATGGGCTCGATGGCTTGTTCAGATGACCCGACCTGCACAGATGGCGAGCAAAACCAATTTGAAATGGGTATAGACTGTGGTGGCCCTTGCATTCCTTGTGTGATGGGGCAGCCCAATGGAGATCTACCTAATTGTGCTGATGGCATGATGAATGGAGAAGAGACTGGAATTGATTGCGGTGGAACCTTTTGTGAACCTTGTGAAGGCGATGTCGAAGCAACCTGCGACGATGGTATAGAAAACGGTGAAGAAGAAGGAGTTGACTGTGGCGGACCCGACTGCGATGCTTGTCCTACTTGTGACGATATGATTCAAAACGGGGATGAAACTGGAGTTGACTGTGGCGGCGCCACCTGCGACCCGTGTTAAAATAGCCTATGCGCCGACTCGCCCTCCACTGGCAGATAATAATCGGACTTGTCCTAGGTGTTGCCTGGGCACTGTTATCCGCACAACTCGGTTGGTCGGAATTTACACTTAAATGGATTGACCCTTTTGGTCAGATTTTTATACGGCTGCTAAAAATGATAGCCGTTCCTTTAGTTCTTTTTTCTGTAATTAAAGGAGTGTCAGGTTTAACCGATGTCAAAAGACTCGGCCGACTCGGAGCCAAAACTATTGTTGCTTATCTACTGACTACATTTTTTGCGGTAACTGTTGGTTTGCTTCTAGTAAACCTCATCCAACCAGGAACTTTTACCGATCAAACCCAACGAATAAAAAATCGCGTTTCCTACGAACAGTGGGTAGAGCGAACACCTGGAGTTGAGCTTCAGGATAATGTTAATCTGTCTAAAGAATATCCTCAGTACCTGAGTGACAAAGCGGAAATGGTCGACGCCAATATTGAAAGCAAAATTTCGACGGTAAACATGCAAAAGAGTGGAGGCCCACTCAAGTTTATTGTAGATATGGTGCCGCAGAACCTTTTGTATTCCATCAGTGATGGCAAAGGGAAAACGCAAATGCTGCAAGTTATCTTCTTCGCTATTTTCTTTGGTGTTTTACTGCTCTTTATCGATCCCGAAAAAGCTAGACCAGTCATAAATCTCGTTGATGGTATCAATGAGGTCTTTATTAAAATGGTCGATGTCATAATGCAATGGGCACCGTTCTTTGTCTTTGCTTTGCTTGCAGGAACAGTTTCAAAAATTGCGGGCGACGACCCTGGAAGTGTTTTAGAAATCTTTAAGGGACTAGCCGTTTTTGCGTTTACCGTTTTATTGGGTTTAGGGTTTATGGTCTTCCTTTTTTATCCAATTTTGGTGAATATTATTACTGGAAGAAAAATTTCCTACGGAAACTTTTTCAAAAGTATCGCGGCAGCTCAAACTCTGGCCTTTTCAACCAGTTCTAGTGCGGCAACCTTGCCGGTTACTTTAGACTGTGTTCGAGAAAACTTGAAAGTATCGCGCAACATTTCTGACTTCGTGTTGCCTATTGGCGCCACCGTCAATATGGATGGAACCAGTATGTATCAAGGGATAGTAGTAGTCTTTCTGGCGCAATTGCATATGATCGATCTTAGCTTAGGTGCGCAAATGACCATTATGGTTTTTGCAGTATTGGCTTCCATCGGTTCGGCCGCAGTGCCTTCTGCAGGATTAATTATGCTCATCCTTGTGCTGGAATCCGTTGGATTGAACCCAGCTTGGATCGCAATTATATTTCCGATAGACCGACCACTCGATATGTGCCGTACCGTAGTTAATGTTACCGGCGATGCCAGTGTTACCACCATAGTAGCGCATACTGAAGGAGAACTACACTTCGACCCCAACACCGACTTCCAAAATTTCGAAATAGAATGAGAAAAATCCTAAGCAGCTTGCTCATAGCTGGTTTGGTTTTTACCGCTTGTACATCTACAACATCTGAAAAAGACGTTTCAGAAAAAGACGTGACTAAAAACACAAGTAAACAACAAGCAGCCCCAAAACCACAAACCACAATAATTCCAGGTGGAATGGACAAAGGCCTGCGGGTTTTTGCCGATGGCTCTATGCAGCGCAACGGTATACGCGTTTCGCCAGTAAAAAACTCACCGGAGTTTCAGGACGCAAAACTAAATTTGCTACAACCCAAAGATGGCGCCGACCTGTCAGGTACCACTAACTTTGAATTTGAAGTCGAAAATTATACCCTAGGAAATCAAACCCCGGACGCGAAAGATAAAATGTGCTCAAACTCCAAAAAGGGTCAGCACATCCATTCCATCTTGAACAACAAGCCTTACAACGCCTATTACGAACCTAAGTTTTCGCAAAACTTAGACGACGGCTATTACATACACTTGGCGTTTTTATCACGCTCCTATCACGAGAGCATCAAAACAGAAGACGCTTTTCAGTTGAGCGAGTTCTCAGTAGGCGGAGCGACTCAGAAACTAAACTTTGACCGCGAGGCACCTAACTTGTTTTATAGCCGCCCCAAGGGAAATTATATCGGAGAGGGTAACATCGAGAAAATACTGCTCGACTTTTTTCTAGTTAATACCGATCTCGACGTGCGGGGCAATAAAATCAAGCTATCTGTAAATGGCACCGAGTTTATACTCACCAAGTGGGTGCCTTATTTTATTGAAGGAATGAAGCTGGGTTCCAATATTATCGTTATGGAACTTATAGACAACAAGGGCAAGAAATTGCCCGGGCCATTCAACTTTGTTCAGCGCAAGGTTTTTCTGTACGAGGACGAGCCCATTATCCCAAATTAAAAAGACAAGAAGGTATATGGACACGTATAAATGTCCTAACTTTGATAGCTCATTTAAACGGTGGTTGTAGCTCAGTTGGTTAGAGCACTGGTTTGTGGTTCCAGGGGTCGGGGGTTCAAATCCCCTCATCCACCCTACAAAAAAAGGCGATGCTCTCGAGCATCGCCTTTTCTAGTTCTTATTTTGAACGAAACTATGCCTCTTCCATCCAATCTGGCGGAGTCGTTTTATCTCGTTTCATAATGGCTCCCATAATTAGAGAAAACACAAAGCCAATGCACAAAGATCCAATGATCGACATCGCGATTCCAAAAACAGGATTACCACTAAAAGTCTGAGCCATTTCCAATTGTTGCTCGATTTGCTCATCACTCATGCCATAACCTTCCATCATTTCATATTGAGTCTCCATTATTCTATCCATCATTCCTGGATCAATAAAAGTGGTGTAGACATAATTAAAGATTCCGCCGATAACTCCAGAAATCATAGAGAGTATTGCGCCCAAACCCAGAGCATCGCCAAGAGACATGCCGCCATTGTCTGCACGGAAATCTCGGTAGCACATATAGAAAACTACAGTGAACATTAAGATCATTACTGGAATGCTAATTGCGCTTCCCATAGTCGTTTCAGTCAGACCGCTCAAGTTGGAAATAATTGAAAAGACTACTGACAACATACCGAGTACTAATCCGTACTTAACCGCATAGGGCATTTTACCTACAGAGCTCATTCTTTTATTTTTTGATGGACTGTTAAGTTAGGAAAATATTTGTCATTT
>CAZZIZ010000147.1:0-1536 GCA_964654535.1 uncultured Chitinophagales bacterium | reverse complement strand
GGCGTGCCCTTCTTGCTTCTTGCTGCGCAAAGCAAGAAGGTCGGGCTATCCGGCACTCCGCTTCGCTTCGGTCGCCTTCTTGTTTCGCCAAAGCAAATCTCTCTACCGCTAAGGCGGTAAAGATTAGCTGGCTCAAAAAAGGCGACTACTCCCTTTGGTCGTATGCCTACTATCCCTCACGCAATTGCTTAGGTAAAAAACAAGGCACCTTTTGGGTTGATTTTTTTGAAATTGAAGTGCGAGAAAATGTCTAGCGCAAGAATTGAAAACCTTATGGCGCTGAATTGAGAGAAATGTGCTACCTAATCGACTCAATCATACTTGTTGAAATCAGATGGCCACTTGCATTGTAGTGTTCGCTTTTAACCGCGACCATATCTTTTGACCACCATTCTATAACGGTGCCATGTACCTTCATTACGCCCATATCAGATTGAAATGCGTAGACAATTTTGTAGCATTCAAATTGCCCGGCTTTAGTTTCGATCTTTTCTTGAGCAAGAACTTTCCGATCCGAAATCTTATAGAGTAGGGACATGGTGGGAATTCCTTCCATGGTCATTTCAACAACTACTTGTCCATCCTTAAGCTGACCACCAGTTTTCATGTTTGTCGGAAAATCTAGAAAGTCACCTTTTATATTGACCTCCATTCCCTCATCTTTCGCCAAGTAGAACTCACTCAAGTAAGCAGACATATCGATAAAGAAGCTTGACCCGTTGCAGCGTATTATAAAATTCTCAGAAACGTTTTTGCCGTCTTCGGACTTCACCAAGGTGCGAATGGCAGCCGTATAAGTGTCTCTTTCCAGAGATACGTTTTCGACGCTAAACACAGTCTTTGTTTCGATCTTATTTTTAACGTCGTACTTGACACTACTTATTACCCGCCCTTCTTGAATCATCAAGTAGTTCTCACAATTTTGAGATGAACCCAAGTAAAAAGAAAAAAGAAGGGTAGAAATTAAGAGCAGAAATCGCACTTGACCAAATTAGCCTAAGCACGCATTATGTACAATGTTTATGTGTAAGGCTTCGATCTTCAATGTGCTAAATGCTTAAACAAATAGGTAGGCCTAAACAAAAAAAAGCCCACCACAACTTTTATTCAATCGTAAGAGGCTGTCCGAAACCTGCAGGGCAGGATTCGAACCTATTTAACAGTTATTTGTTAAGGCAAACAGTTACGGCTTTGTACGTCCCCTCTAGCAATGGTTTATGTAATTAGAAATATCTCATTGCTCATAGTTTTAAGATAACCTTGTCCCCTTTTGCGTCTCCTTGATTGTTTTACGCTTAAGGACTCCAAACGGTACTACTTCCAGTTTAATAGAGGTTTGGTAGTTCTTCCTTACAAAGTACGAGCGAGGTTAAATAGATTTAGCAGAAACCCAAAAACAAAAATGACTCTACCAAAAACATCAATTCCAAATTTCTTTTTGCTGCCCTGTCTGTATGTAGACATAACAAATGCCCTAGACGGCTGATCCCTTTTCGTCCCAAGTTCTATCTACATACCACACTCCGCCAATGAGGG
>CAZZIZ010000146.1:0-8360 GCA_964654535.1 uncultured Chitinophagales bacterium | reverse complement strand
AGCGAAAAGCGTGTTGCTGCCCAAAGCAACAACACGCTAATCCAAACAATAAACCAAGAATTATTTCTAATCGCTAAACCTCCGAAAGCGCCCGCTCCACAAACACCTTCGCCAAATGCGAACGGTATTCTACGGACGCAAAATGATCGCCCATTACTTCTATTCCGTCGACTGCGTGTGAGGCTGCGCCAGTGGTTCCGTCGTAGGCTCCCTCTACTGCACTCGCTCGATAAGGCGTATCGGCTACACCGGTCATTCCAACGCGCACTCCAGACTCGTCTTTTACAACTGCGCAGCCTACTACTGCAAAGCGCGATGCCGATTGAAAGAACTTTTTGTAAACGCCGTTCGCACATTTAGGAACACGAATAGAGGTAATGATTTCATCATCGGCTAAAGCGGTGGTGTAAATTCCTCGAAAGAATTCGGTCGCTTGAATCTCACGTTCGCCTCCAGGCCCTTGCACTTTGATGCTCGCATCGGTTGCCAATATGGCTGCCGGATAATCGGAAGCGGGATCAGCATGTGCCAAACTACCGCCAATAGTCCCGCGGTTACGTATTTGGGTATCGCCAATGACTCCTGCTGTTTGAGACAAAACGTTCACCTTGTCTTTTACCAAACTGGAGGTATGGATCATTTTGTGGGTACAGTTGGCACCGATGACAATGGCATCTCCATCTTCGGAAATACTGTTCATCTCGGCTATGCCGCTAATATCGACCACAACTGCTGGTCGGTTTAAGCGAAGTTTCATAGCTGGAATTAAGCTGTGCCCACCGGAAATTATTTTTGCATCGTAACCGTGCTCGGCCAGTAAAGAACATGCTTCGGAAACGCTACTTGCTTTTATATATTTAAATTCTGCTGGTATCATAATTGTTGATTAGGATTAAAAAAATGTTGGCTCAGTTCTGCATAGCTCTCCAAACGCGTTCTGGGGTTAAGGGCATCTGCATGTCTCTAATAGCTATGTGGGAAATAGCATCCATTACCGCGTTGGCCAACGCGGGCGTGGCACCAATGGCTCCAGCTTCTCCCGCTCCTTTTACGCCCAACGGATTGTGCGGGCAAGGGGTTACTGTTCTATCGGTTTCAATAAATGGAACATCGTCGGCACGCGGCATAGCGTAGTCCATGTACGAACCGGTTATCATTTGCCCGCTTTCGTCGTAGGCAACTCCTTCCAACAATGCTTGACCAATACCTTGCACCACACCACCGTGAATCTGTCCGTCAACAATCATAGGATTGATAACGATTCCAACATCATCGACCGCGATAAAGCGCTTAATTTTTACGGCACCAGTATCTCGATCTACTTCTACCACTGCGATATGTGCACCGAAGGGATAAGTGAAATTCGTTGGATCGTAAAAACTGGAGAAATCCAATCCAGGCTCAGTGTCTGCCGGATAATCATGGGGAACATAAGCAGTCAAGGCTATGTCGCCAAAACCAACCGCTTTGTCTGTTCCTTTTACCTTATACTGTCCTTCTTCGAACTCAATATCGACTTCAGCAGCTTCCAATTTATGCGCAGCAATCTTTGCGCCTTTGGCAATTACCTTGTCTAAACTTTTCATAATAGCGCTACCGCCAACGGCCAAACTTCTGGATCCATAAGTTCCCATGCCAAATGCAACTTGATCGGTATCTCCGTGATGTATTTCTACATCATCGATATCGATACCGAGTTTTTCAGCAACGAACTGAGCGTAGGCAGTTTCGTGTCCTTGACCGTGCGAATGCGATCCAGTAAACACACTTACCTTTCCAGTAGGCTGAACCCTTACGTGTCCAACTTCGTATAAACCGGCGCGAGCTCCAAGGGAGCCGACCACCGCCGAAGGAGCAATACCGCAACCCTCGATATAGGTAGAGATACCGATACCAATTAACTTGTTCGTAGACCTCGACGCTTCTTGTTCCTTTCTCAAGTTCTCATAGTCGACCATCTCCAAAGCTCGCTTTAGCGTTCCTTGATAGTTTCCACTGTCGTATTGCAGGGCAACTTGGGTTTGATATCCCGGCTGGTCTACCCCATCGAAAGGCTCGATAAAATTCTTGAACCTCAATTCCGCCGCGTCGATTTTCATTTCCAAGGCAGCGGTGTCGAGCAGATGCTCAAGTATATAGGTTATCTCTGGTCTACCCGCACCACGATAGGCATCTACCGGATTCGTATTGGTGAACACACCAGTGTTATCAATATTTATTAGAGGAGTTTTATAACATCCCTGCGCTAGAGTACCATGCAAATAAGTCGGACAAGCCGTTGAGAAAGTGGAGAGATAGGCTCCCAAGTTCGCCTCGGAATGAACGCGTAGAGCCAAAATATTTCCATCGCCATCAAATCCCATTTCCGCCGTCGTGCAATAATCGCGACCGTGGGCATCGGTTAAAAAGGCTTCCGATCTATCGGAAGTCCATTTTATCGGTCGCCCAATTTGTTTAGCCGCCCAAGTCAATAGTGCCTCTTCGGTATAGTGATAAATCTTACTACCAAAACCGCCACCCACATCGTAACTCACGACTCGGACTTTATGTTCTGGAATTCCCAATGCAAAGGCACACATCAATAGCCTGATTAAATGAGGGTTTTGAGTACTGGTATAAAGCGTCCATTTGTCGCCATTGCCATCGTAATCGGCGATGTAACTTCGTGGCTCAATAGCATTAGGAGCCAAGCGCTGGTTCTTGAACTCTAGCTTGGTTATATGCGCTGCCTTATCCATAGCAGCATTGACTTCTGCAATAGGATTTCCGATTTCCCAATCGAAGACAATGTTATTCGGCGCAATATCATGCACCTGCGGTGCGCCGTCTTGGACGGCCGCTTTCGGATCGGTTACTGCTGGTAACTCTTCATAATCTACTTCCACCAACTCAGCAGCATCTCGCGCTTGTTGTAGCGTTTCTGCCATAACTACGGCTACGTTTTCTCCTACATGAAGCGCTTTACCTTTTGCCAGAAGAGGATGTGGCGGTTCTTTCATGGTCTCACCATTTTTAAAGTCGACCTGCCAGCCACATGGCACACTAAAGTTTGCGCACTCGTCTTCTCCAGTATAGGCAGCTACAACTCCAGGAGCCTTCAATGCTGCACTCGTATCTATTTTCAATATTTTGGCGTGGGCGTAGGGACTCCGCACAAAAGCCGCGTGCAACATCCCCGGCAATTTTATGTCGTCGGTATATTTTCCCTTACCAGTTAAGAAGCGGTTGTCTTCTTTACGCTTAATTGGTTTTCCTATATATTTTGTCATGTCTTAGGCGTTTAAAGTTTGCGATGCGTGTTGAATCGATTTTACGATGTTGTGGTAACCAGTACATCTACAGAAGTTACCCTCTAAACCGTGACGTATGTCGGCTTCACTAGGATTGGGATTGTTCTTTAAAATATCTACTGCGGTCATAACCATACCTGGTGTACAAAATCCGCATTGCAATCCGTGATGCTCTTTGAAGGCAGCTTGGATTGGATGCAACTCTCCATTGCTGCTCATTCCTTCTATGGTTGTTACAGTTGAACCATTTGCCTGAACAGCTAAAATTGAACAAGACTTAACTGCATCGCCGTCTAGGGTAATAGTACAGGCCCCGCAGCTACTGGTATCGCAACCAATATGGGTTCCGGTTAAGGATAGCTCGTCTCGGATGAAACTTGCTAGAGTGGTCATTGGGCTTACCTCTTTGGTAACCTCAGAACCGTTGATTTTTAGTGTCAATTCCATTTGCTTTGTGTTTAATTCATCATACGTGTATATACAGGAATACAAAACAGTAGATAAAGGTCTACCTAATATAGGCCTATGCGCTCTGCTTTCTTTCTTCTATTATTTTTTCCAACTCCTTAAAAACTTGTTTTGAAAGTGTGCTGACCACCCCGCCCAAAATACGCTGCCCCATAGTCGCTAGTCGACCAGAGACTTTTGCAGTACCCTCGTAAACCACTTCTGTTTGTTCCGAATCGAGTGCATTCAAATTCATTACCACCGAAGCCTCCGCATTTCCCATTCTACTTTTTTGGACTAGTTTGAGGGTCATCGATTCTGCCTCGATTTTGTCAATGATACTCATCTCTCCTTCAAAGGTTCCCCTTACCGGACCGATTCCTATTTCAGAAACTGCGGTGAATTCATCTCCCTCAACTCGCTCAATCCGCGTTTTTCCAGGGGTTATGCTCGATAAAACCTCCGGATCCTGCAGCATCGCCCATAGCGTTGCCACGTCGGCGTTTAAGAGATGCTTGCCATTTACTTTCATTTCGATTAAAAAAAAGGTTGAAATCTAATGTACGATTTTAAAGATATACTCCACGGCAGATAGCGATGAGAAAACGAATTTTTACGCCGGGTTACGTGCTACTGACATACTCTAATGCCTTTCATATTTTTGAGTTTTCTGAAATTCTGTTTCCGAAAACGAGGAGTCCGCGAATTGATTTGTAGCCCTTGGCAGTGGTTTGAAAAATTATGCAATCCGATACACAAGTAGTTTCTCTAGTCTGCAATTGGAAACAGTTTTTGATTTAATGTGGGCAGCAACAGGCTATTCGCTTGTACTCGGCACTTGGAAAGTGTTTTCGCTCAACAGCTTGGCAGGAGCTTCCTCTGGTCGCTCTGCACGCTGGAGCTCAATACACTTTCCAAGCACCTCATACCGCTGCTATCCTGGCTGCATGGGTTTGGTTCTGAAGCGTCGTATTTCTTGCTTCGTCACGAGAATGGTTCTCGCTCGGAGCGCTTGCATCAGCGTGAGCGTTCAGAGCGCTCGCACCAGCGAATTTTTAACGCCTGCCGAGGGGTCGAGAAAAAGGCCAGACATAAAGCACCTCGAAGCAAAGCTTCGAGGTGCACTATTTCAAAGTTTTTAGTCGAATATGTACCTAAAACCAAGTCGCATTCTGAAACGCGAAGTTCGATCGTTAATACTGAATCTTTCATCTCCCAAATCGTCTTCAGTAAATGTAAATTGAGGGGTTGTTCCATCTGCTGCGTATCCTTCGAAGTTTACAATTCTGTAGTCAAACGGGCCTGCGAAATCTACGCCCCAATCTGAGTTTAGTAAATTGGCAAAATTGAAAATGTCTAAACTAACTTGCAGTTTGTGATCATTGTTCCCCAAATTGAGTCCGAGGTTTTGCAATATTTTCAGATCTATTCTATTCTCAAAAGGCGTTCTGCCACCATTTCGTTCAGCATACGCACCTCGGTTTTCAGACAAGTAATCATCTTCTTCAATAAAATTGTTCAAGGCGGTCCACTGTTCAGCAGCAGAAGTGGTCACACTTCCATCGGCATCTACAATATCGATTAAATTGGCTTCGCTCTCGTTGGCAGGAATCCAAATCAATGATCGGTTTCTACTCGTACTTCCAGTTTCATTATTTACGTTTCTCGCGTCGCTTCCTCCGCTATTATACACATAGCTAAAAGGATCTCCTGATAGTCCTTCATAAAAAAGATTGAAAGTAGTTCCGAAGTTGCTACTACCTCCCCAATTGGCAGTATAGGCTAAATTTCCAACAAGTCTGCTTCCCAGTGCAAAGTCCGAAATCCCTAACGGTGCGTTGTTTCTTCCATCAAAGGTAAACGCGCCTCTCCATTGAGAACTGTTCTGTGATGACGTTCCTTCAAAAATCGAGAACGCATTTCCATAGGTATAAGCGAGCGATACATTAAGGTCATTGATTCCGACCTTTAAAGCTTTTCCAACTATACCAGTAATTGTGTAGGTGTAACCTTCACTTGTGTTTGAGCCTAAGTAAACGGCGCTATAGGTGTCGACAATACTTTCTCGCCCAAATACCGGTCTGTCATCTGGACTGCCCGTCCAATTAAAATCAATGGTAGGGTTGCTATTTACGTTTTCGTAGAAAACGTTGTTAAGCGTTTTGGTATAGATACCCTCAAGCGAAGCGAACCATCCATTTTCGAAGTTGTTGTCAATCCCCAAACTTGCACGAAGGACTTGAGGGTATTTAAAATCTTCAACAAACAAATCGACTTGTCCAGATGGCACGGTAAAATCCGGATTGGTTATCTGGGTTTGAATATCTGGATTAAATGGATGATCCGTAGTAAATACATTCCCGATGGTTAAACCGTTGTTGGTGAATGATCCCCCAGGCCAAACGAAAGGCACGCGGCTAGTGAATACGCCTACCCCACCTCTAACGGAAAGTCTACCATCCGAATTTGAAGGAGAATATTTAAAACCAACTCTAGGAGACAATAAGAACTGCGCTTTAGGCAGCTGTCCTGATCTGGCTCCTTGAACATCATAAAATTGCTCTATTGCAGGCAGTGCAGTACTGTTAAAAAAGGTGTCCTCATCAGGGTCCGTAGTTATAACTGGGATATCGAGTCTAAGGCCTGCAGTGAGGGTAAATTCATCGCTTAGCTGAATTTTGTCTTGCGCATAGAATCCCAACTGTAAAGCATTGAATTCAGCAGCTGCTTGCGAACCATCTCCGGTTAAATTATCAACCAGAGAAAAAGATCTAAAGAACTCGTCGGCATTCTCACCATTGATAAATTGATCTACGCTTCCATACTCATAAACGCCGAAGTTTTGGCGAATAAAAAGGTTACTAAAATTGATAAACTCATTATGCGTACCAAAAGTCCAAGTATGCTTTCCTTTGTATAAAGTGAAGTTATTGGTAAGGGTAAAAAACTTTTGGTCTAGTTGATTTGCTGTAGAAAACTGCTCACTACCCAATTCAATTTGACCGTTGCCATCGAAAATAATTACGTAAGGAAAGTCTCCACCAATTGGATCTCTATCATCTAAAACGGATGTGTATCCTAAAATTAAATTGTTGGAAGCTACGTCACTTATGCGCGTGTTCAGCTCAAGAGCCGAAGAATTAGTGGTACTAGGAAAGAATACGCCGTTCCCAGAAAAATTAATTTCATCGTCGAAAGAAGAATTTTCATTGGTGTTTTCAGCTCTAGTGTATTGGTGGCGTAGGGTTAGATTATTTCTGTCGTTAATATTAATATCAACCTTTCCGAAGAGTTTTGTGCTCTCTAGTCTGTCTATCTTGCTTCCTGGAGTTCCTGGATCATATCCATAAGTAGATTGCAGAAATGAGCTTAGTGCGTTCAAGTCGGCCTCATCAGAATCACCATCGTAGTTTGCTAGATTAAAAGGAGCTGGAGTTTCGTCATTTTGAATTTCAACATTACCGAAAAAGAAAACTTTGTTTTTAACTAATGGTCCTCCTAAGGAAGCGCCATAAAGCCTATTGCTAAATTCATCTAATGCTTCTCGATCGCTACTCGTTCTTTCGGTTAACGTGGTGTTCGTTTCCGCCGCTAAACCCTCGCTTTGTGTAAAAAAGTAGGCATCGCCTTTCCACTTGTTGGTTCCGCTTTTCGTAACTGCATTTATTCCTCCTCCTGCGAAGCCTCCAAGCGTCACATCATAAGGAGAAATCACGACTTGAATCTGATCTAGAATATTTACACTAAAAGGCGAAACACCTGTTTGTCCACCATTGGTACCGTTTGCCGCTAAACCAAAAACGTCATTGTTAACGGCCCCATCTATGTAAATAGCATTGTAGCGATTGTTTATTCCAGCTATTGAAAAGCCACCTCCAAAGGAGCCCTTCGCTTGCGGGGTTAGTCTTGTAAAGTCGTTCAAGTCATTATTCAATGATGGCAACGTGGCTAGACTTTCAGAAGATATTTGGGTAGAGATTCCATTAGACTCTCCGGCATAAGTTCTGGCAGCGGTAACGTTTACTGCTTCGAGACTTACGGCTCCGTCCGAAAGATTGAAATTTTGTTTTTGCGTTTGTCCAAGCTGAAGATAGAGCCCTTCTCTGGTTGTGCTTTCAAATCCAACGTAGGAGACAGTGACATCATAAGGCCCACCAACTCGAAGGTTTGGTAATGTATAATTTCCATTTAAGTCAGTAACGGAGCCGTAAACAACTCCTGTAGGAGTATGCGTAGCAATTACAGTTGATCCGATTAAGGCTTCGCCATCGGCGTCGGTGACTTTTCCGGATAGACTGGAAGTAGTTGTTCCCTGTGCGTAACCAAACAAAGTGGTCAAACACAGAATAACGATTAGGTAAATTTTTCTCATAGTGTTATGGTTAAGAGTTATAATTTTTTGCAAAGAACTGGATGTAGATTTATTTCAAGGGAATGGACAGGTTAACGAGATTTATTCTTTGCAAAGGGAGGATATGTCTAATTTAGCGAAAGGCAAGCTGAACAAGATACCCGTTAACGATAAGTTTTGCACTTATCCCTATAAATACTGCCTGCGCTGGCGCTAGCCCAATGTCATTAAGTTAAGGCCGAAATCGTTTGGAAATAAGAATCATCGAAGAA
>CAZZIZ010000145.1:0-8381 GCA_964654535.1 uncultured Chitinophagales bacterium | reverse complement strand
GAGCCAGCATTGATGGGATTGGGTTTGCGAGAGCGTTTCATTATAATTCTTTGAATAAAGAAAGCTCAAGCCTTACATTTAATTGTTTAACACGTGTAAACGTTCGGTCATGTATTTGTGTCTTTTCTTGAAAGCTCTAGGTCTCTTGCTTTAGCTGAAAACGCTATGTTATATCAATGGTACTTTGTTTGAAATCCTTTTGAAGCAGCAATTGTAGATTGCTCAAGACTATGTCTCCCATTGATGTACAACTTTTAAAGGCGTTCGATTGATGATGCTCTCCAAGCTCAGACTTAAGTATCTCAACTTTTTCGGGAGACGATAAGGGATCGGCGACCATTATTTTCAAAAGCTTATTCAAACGTTCTCTATCGTTTTTAGCACGCCTTCCTATGAGTGTTCTTTCCTCATATTGATACTGCTTCACCGTAGTCGTATCCAGATGTTTAAATCCTAACTCTATAATCGGATTGTTTTCTTTGAAAAACTGCGGAAGGTAAAATTTCTTATGACCCTCGTAAGACTGCTGGTCGAAATCGATTGCGCGAATGCGGTACTGGTTACCTTCTATATCAGGAGTAATGTCTACAATGAAATTGTAAGCGCGCATATCCCCTAAAAGCCGAACAAAGCAGCGTTCGTTAAACTTGATAAACTCTTTGGCTATTCTTATTTGGTCAAACTCTTCCACGGGTAAAGCGCTCTGTGCAAAATCATCGCCAGGAATTCCTGCGATATGCTCTTCGATCAAAGTGTTTTCATCAATAAGAAAGGAAAAGCTATTCGGAGAAAGTAAGTTCTCTAGCTCGATTCCATAGACACGTGAAGCGTCCACCTGCTTTATGTAAAAGTGATCATAGTTGTCATTCAGTCGATTGATAATCCGAACGCGAAAAGGATTCGTGTTTCCGAATAGGCAAAAATCTATCCTGTCCACTTTTAAGTGTTCAATTACTTCTAAGTCGCCGTCGGTTTTTAATAAGGCATAGATTTTACATAAAGCTCTATCAATATCTTTAGACTCGTTTTCCGCAAAGTATACCGTTTGCCAGTGCAAGTCTTCTCCCTTCTTATTTCTCAAAGGTGTCGAAGCAAAATACCTAGTCATATCACTATAGTCGATAGGAATAGGCAAATAACGATTGTAATCCTTAAGATAATCGCGAAGCTTGTTACGAACTGGAAAAAGGATTTTCTTTTTGCTAGGTTTATTTTTCTCCGCACCCATTGGGTCAATTTAATTTTGAGTCAAATTAAGGAAATTAAGCGCTGCGGTTTAAGTTTTATTAAACTGCTCTCTGCTAGTTCGCAATACTTAAATAGAATATCTTGTAGCTTGATAATGGTTTATAGCTTTTCAGCCTTAGCTCAACTGGTAGATGGAGACGAACTCCAAGCCAATTCAAATGTTCCTATTAAGCGTTTGGCAATCGATAGTCGCTTGCCTATCAGCTCAGATAGCCTGTTCATAGCCATCAAAGGGCCACGTCATAATGGCCACGCCTATTTGAGTGAACTGTATAAAAGAGGCGTTCGCAGCTTTCTAGTTTCAGAGCAAATTGACTTGAGGGCTTACCCCGAAGCCAATGTGCTCAAAGTCTCAGACACAAAGAGGGCCTTGCAGTTGTTGGCGGCAAAGCACCGCGCCCAATTTACCTACCCGCTAATTGGCATTACTGGAAGCAATGGTAAAACCACCGTAAAAGAGTGGCTCAGTTTTCTATTAGCTGACCACTTTTCAGTTATCAGAAGTCCGCGTAGTTACAACTCGCAAATAGGAGTACCGCTTTCACTTTGGGAAATGGATAAGCATCACGAACTAGCCATTATCGAAGCGGGAATTTCAGAAAGAAACGAGATGCAAAAACTTCAGCAGATGATTAAGCCAAACATAGGCTTACTTACCAATATTGGTGAAGCGCATCAAGCTGGATTTGATAACCTAAAAGAAAAGACAAAAGAGAAGTTAGTTTTGTTTGAAGAAGCGCAACTACTGGTTTATCGCAAAGGTGCTTATGGCATTGAGAATGTCTTGAAAAATTCAGAAACAAGACGCGACCTTACTTGGAGTACCTCGGCCGCAGTAGAAGCGGATTTTCATCTTGAATGTGAAATAAAAAACGAATCGACGAATCTGCTGCTAACTAAAGAAGACTCTCGTCAAGAGTATAAAATCCCTTTCACGGACGAGGCCGCAATTGAGAATGCTGTGCATTGTATTGTTCTTGCGCTGCATTTGGAAATGGATTCAAATGCGCTTCAAGAAAAACTAAACTCGCTTAAGCCTTTGGCTATGCGTTTGGAAATGATAAAAGGCTTCAATAATTGCACATTAATAAATGACGCCTATAGCGCAGATATCCATTCCTTAAGGATTGCTTTGGATACGCTAGATCGCCAAGTGAACAAATCAAAGAAGACCGTTGTGCTATCTGACTTTGAGCAAAGTGACAAAGAGCCACAGGCATTACATAAAGAACTAGCGGAATTGCTAAAAGAACATAAGGTAAACAGAATTGTGCTCGTTGGTAAATCCATCTCGCAAAGTCGAAATGAATTTAACAAGTTTGCGATAGTCGAGACTTACGACGATACGCAGACTTTCCTTTCAAATTTGAGTACAGCTAGTTTCAACGATGAGGCAATCTTAGTAAAAGGTGCGCGAAAGTTTCAGCTAGAAAAAATAGTCAGCCGACTTGCTGAGAAAAAACGACAAACCGTTTTAGAAGTCAATCTAAATCGAGTACAAGAAAACCTGAACTATTACAAGAGCTTGCTGAAGCCACAAACCAAACTGATGGTAATGGTCAAAGCACTTTCTTATGGCGCAGGAAGTATGGAGATTTCTAAACTACTTCAATACAATCAAGTCGACTACTTATGTGTTGCCTACACCGATGAAGGGGTAGAGCTAAGAAAAGCGGGTATCCACCTACCAATTATGGTGCTCAATACCGGCGTAGAAGATTTCGCAGTGCTTGCGAAGCATAAACTGGAACCAGTCATTTATTCCCTAGAGCAGTTAAAACAGCTCGACGATTTCCTAAGTGTTCAAAGCGAAATCGATTTCCCAATCCACATAGAATTCGATACCGGAATGCATCGCCTGGGCATTATGGAATCAGATTTAGAAAACCTAAAAGAAAATCTCCAAGACTTGGGCAACATCAAAGTGCAGTCTATCTTTTCTCATCTCTCTAGTAGCGATGAGCCCAGCGCTGAGAGCTTTACACGTTCGCAGTTTGAACTGTTCGATAAAATGTATCAAAGCGTGTTAGCCATTTTTGAGCAAGCACCTCTTAAACACATTTTAAACACGGCAGGAATCGAGAACTTCCCCGATCATCAGTACGATATGGTTCGCTTGGGTATTGGCTTATACGGCATTTCACAAAATGAGTCGATGAAAATTAAAAGTGTTAGTAGTTTGAAATCCTTCATCGCGCAAATAAAAGAACTCAAAGCAGGGGAGAGTATAGGTTACAACCGCAATGAAGTCTTAAAAAGAGATAGTAAAATCGCGATCGTCAATATTGGTTACGGCGATGGCTTACCACGAAAATGTGGTAACAGAAATTACGCAATGCTTATAGCCGGACAACCCGCACCGATAGTCGGCAATGTCTGCATGGACATGTGCATGCTCGATGTGAGCGACATCCCGAAAGCCAAAATAGGTATGGAAGTGCTCGTCTTTGGAGACGAGAGCCCGGTTCAGCGATTAGCCGAAATAGGCAATACCATTAGCTATGAAATCCTTACAGGAATCTCCCCCAGAGTGAAACGGCTCTATCTGTCTGAGTAAGAAGACGTTACTTGTCGAATACGTAGCACGCAGGTATCAGATATAAAATCCTGAAAGTCAGTCATTTGGTTTAAGATTTACGGCAAAAAGAGCCTTGCTATTGGCATGTTTCTTGATTCTATCACGTCGGGAACTTTACTATGTCACACCTAAAGGCGAAATATTTTGAGCGCAAGCTCTCTTATTGTATGATACTGAACGGATTACGTTCAGTAATTTTTTTCGTCACGGCCCTAATTTTCTCGCAAACATTGTCCGCTCAGCTGGTCATTAACGAAATAAGTAATGGCCCCACAGGAAATGAAGAATTTATTGAGCTAGTAGTTCAATGCGATGATCCAGGTGGCGTACGAGATATCCGTAACTGGATTTTCGATGACAACAGTGGCATAGGAACAACCTGCGACAGCGGTCAGAGCATCACCTGCGGACACGCACGATTTTCTTACGATGTTCAATGGGCTGCGGTTCCCTGTGGATCAATCATCTTGATTTACAATGATGGAAACGTTCCTCCAAACATGCCCACTGTTGACCCCTACGACAGCAATAAAGATTTTATTTACGTTATACCGGCTTCTCACCAAGACCTCCTAGTATCAGATTCGGCCTCACCAGGCTACACAACTGCCCTCGGCGGTTGCAATGATCTTTGTAACAATTTTAACCCACCATTAGAACCAGGCATGCTCTGGGCGCAAGGCGAACAAATGCGTCTCGACGACGATGCCGATCTTGTGCAAGTACGATCTGCTAATGGATCTTTATCGCAAATCGTAGTATACGGTTATGATGATCTCAGTCAATTTCCTAGTTCTGTCAAGTTCGACGAAACTGGAATGGCCAAGGCCTTTCAATTGAACAATGCGGTCAGTGATAATTTTCTAGACCAAAATAACTGGACTTCGCTTGATGCTGTTGATGATTCACCAGCAAGTGCTAATAGCAATGATAATCTCGATTGGATCGTATCGATGCAACTGGATTTAGAAATTGTCAATCGAAACATTGTTTGCGAGGACAATGCTGAAACAATTCAGTTTGGAGTAAAAGGCTATGGCTATGACGGTGTCGAATGGAACTTCGGAGATCTGTCTAGTGGTGTAAGCAATGCCGCCACAGGAGCGCAAGCCATCCACAATTTTGTACTCGACGACCCGAGTCAAGCAGAAGTCTTTCTCATCACCGCGAAAGTAAACTATCCCCCCTTCAATCAAGTTATAGAAAAAAGTTTTGTTGTAGAAGTCGGACCAATTGGTCCCGACCCCTCTTGGGAACCATTTAGTGTTTGCGTAGATTCTGGTAATTTTTTACTAGATGATTACTTACACGGAACGCCTGGTGGCGTATGGTCCGGCGATGTAGTCAATTCGGGCTACGTCGTTACACAAGACTTAGATGTAGGCGAATATGACTTGACCTACACCGTTATTGAAAATGGTTGCGAGCGTTCACTTACCCAAACCATTCAAGCCAACTTAAACGCAGATGCTAATTGGGAAACACTTTCCATTTGCAAAGAGGAAAATGCCTACGATCTAAATCAACTTGTTACTGGACAAGTTGGTGGCGAGTGGTTGGGCGACCTAAGTCACAACGCGGGACTATTCAATCCTGCAGATTATACGCCGGGCGTTTACAATATGACTTACCTAGTTGGCGACGGAAACTGCGAAAGCAATTTTACGAATACAATCGAAATTACAGACGAAGCAGATGCTTCCATTCAAGGAGCGAGTACTTGTACTTCTACACCGCTCTTCGATTTAAGCAGCCTCGTTTTGGGCGACGCTGGTGGAGATTGGTCTGGTGACCAAGTTGTTGACGGCTACTTCACAACTACAGGATTATTCCCTGGCGAATATGAAGTTACTTATACCGTTGGTTCGGGTGGCTGCGAAAAGTCGTCGACTGAAATTATAACCATTGGCGAGTCTATGGACCCTTCTTTTCAAGACACGCTGCTTTGCGTTTTCGGTTCTTCAATAAATCTTAATGAATTGATACTAGGAAATAGCGGCGGAACCTTCATTGGCGAAGGCGTCGTAGATAACGAATGGCTTTACGATGGTTTCGATCCAGGGCCCTATGAAATAACTTATGTGGTTGGTCCTTGTCAAGATGCGCAAACTAAAACGATTTACCTCATTCAAGATTCAAGTCCTGCATGGGAGCCACAAGTGTTATGTTACAGCGGAAGCCCTATTTCATTAGATCACTTACCTACTTTCGATTCGGGAGGATTTTGGTCTGGAGGATTCTACGTAAACAATAATGTGTTTGATCCTACAGGTTTACCGCCAGGAGCTTATTCACTAACCTATACCGTTGGGCCTTATCCATGTTTACATAGTGAAACCCACGATATCTTGGTTGTAATTGAAGCAGACCCCTCTTGGGAAACCACTTCAATATGTCAAGAGCAAGAACCTATGGAACTGGACGCCTTAGTAAACGGACATGCGGGAGGAGTATGGACAGGTGGAGAATACATTGTAGATGGTTTCTTCAATCCTGCAGATTTACAAACCGGAACTTATGAGGTCACCTATACAGTGGGTAGCGACGATTGTGAAGCACAAAGCACACAAACCATAGAGGTAATTGGAGGCGGAGACGCTACTTGGGAAGCCGATTTTGTTTGTCAGTCTGACGCAGCATTCGATTTAAACAACTGGATTCAAGGAGATCAAGGTGGAACTTGGTACATGAACGAAGTCGAAATCGACAACATCATAGACCCAACTACGCTTGATGTCGGTACACACGAGTTAATATATTTACTTGAAGGTGTTATTTGTAACAGCACTTTTATCTCAACTTTCGAAATAGGAGATCAATCCGATCCATTGTGGTCGGATATCACAATATGTTCAGGCAGTGGCAACATTGATCTGAATAACCAAATCCTCGGTACGCCAAATGGAACTTGGAGCGGCGAGGAGATAAACCAAGACGGAATTTTTACGACAGACGGACTAACCGCTGGAGTGTACGAAGTTGAATACCACGTTGGCGATGGTATTTGCGCGCGTTCACACCTTGGTATGGTTACCCTTCTGCCCGTTCCTGATCCGACATGGAACAACCAATCTTTTTGTGAAGGCGACGATGTCGTAAACCTATTTGATTTGGTAAGCGGTACACCGGGCGGAACCTGGTGGGCCTTTGGAGATGAAATTGCTAACCCTAGTAGTTTCGTCATCGAAAACTTTTCGGTAGGCGAGTACGAACTCACCTATACGGTTGAAGTAGATGGTTGTAGCGACAGCCAGACTAAAGAATTCGAGATACTGGCCTATCCCGAACCAGATTGGGAAAGCCACATCTTATGCTTAAATCAACTTCCGCTTGAACTCAATGATCTAGTTCAAGGAACCGAAGGAGGAGAGTGGTCTGGCGATGGCGTGACCGAAGAAGGAACTTTTGATCCACTTGACACAAACCAAGGAGACTACTTAGTGAGTTACACCGTCACCAACGAAGATTGCGAAACCAGCTTAAGTCAACTCGTAGAAATTATTCCACTTTGGCAAGAGCCAATAGAGATATCAGGGGAAACTGAAATAACACTCAGCGAAAACACACAACTAGAAGCAACGGGCGCGCTAGAATATATCTGGTCGCCAGCCGAAGGCTTGAGTTGTACAGATTGCCCTAATCCAGTGGCGAAGCCGCTGGAAACAACTACTTATACTGTACAAGGCATAGATCAATGCACCCAGTTCAGTAGTATTACAGTAGAAGTAGACGCGCAATTCCAGATGGACTTGCCAACCGCATTCACTCCTAACGACGACGGTATTAACGATGTCTTCCGACCGATCACAAAAAATGTAGTCGAGTTCGAGATGCGCGTTTTTAATCGTTGGGGTGCAGAAATTTATCATTCCACAGACTCAGAAACGGGATGGGATGGAAGTTTCAAAGGTCAAGAATCCGATATGGGTTCATACGTATACATGGCCGCATTCAAGTACTACGGACAAGATCGCGTGCGTACAAAAAAGGGTAGTATCACTCTGATACGTTAATCCAATTTTAAAATTTATTTGGGCAGTAACTGGCTATCCGCTTGTACTCGCTACTTGGAAAGTGTTTTCGCCCAACACCTTGGCAGGAGCTTCCTCTGGTCGCTCTGCACGGTGGGGCTCAAAACACTTTCCAAGCACCTCATACCGCTTCTATCCAGACTGCAGATTTCTCGGTAAGGCAACGTGTATTTTTCACGCAAATACTTATACCTGCATTTCATAAGATTGCTAACTTAAACCAGCTAAACTTCTTGTGTTATGAATGCCAGCGATAAGTACTTCTCTCTTAAAGGCTACCTAGATGAAAACGGTATGCTCACCAGTATGCCCGGTAAACGCCAAAAAGGAAATCAAATTTTAGTAGCAGAAATGCTCGCGGAAAAGTTCGAAGCAGGTAAAAAGTATTCAGAGGTAGAGGTTAATGAACTACTCAACCAACACCACACCTTCAATGATCCAGCTACGCTCCGAAGACTGTTATTCGGAAGCAAACTCCTCGGCCGAACTTTAGACGGAAGAGAGTATTGGCGTTTGTAAACTCC
>CAZZIZ010000144.1:0-8439 GCA_964654535.1 uncultured Chitinophagales bacterium | reverse complement strand
GTCGGTTCAGGTATAGCTGACCTTAGCACCGCTAATGTGAGCGTATTCCCTAATCCAGTAAAGGACTTTGTAAACATAAACTGGACAGCTAGCGAAATAGCTTTCGAAAGCTTCCGCGTAGTAAACCTATTGGGCCAAAGCATGCGCAGCGGCAATGTTGGTGACAGTCAGCAAACAATGCAGTTGGATGTTGCTGATTTTTCAGTAGGACAGTACTTCTTAATACTAGAATCTACTGAAGGCGAATTGTTGCAAACGAGATTTTTCGTAGAGCGTTAATAGAATTGACGGCAGAAGATTCTGCTTTATAAATATTGCAATTCAAAGGATTGCAAAAAGACCTCCGCTGCTTTAGCAGCGGAGGTCTTTTAGTTTTAGGAAAATGCTATCGCCTAAACTAATTTATAAACGCTCAAAATACTCAGTCAAGCGCGCATGCCTTTTACGCACATACGCATACATAATCTCCAACTCCTCACTAAAAGTATTTTCATCATCGTACCATTTACTACTCAGCGGATGTACGGCGAAATTTTCTTCAACGTAAGTAGCTGGCGTTTTACTGCACGTTTTAATTCGAGATTCTATTCCATCCAAACTCAATAAACCCTTCTTATTATAACGTGACCAAGACTTTTTTAAAGCGGCCTTATACCAGTTCGTTTTGAGCAAACGCTCGAAAAGAATAGACCTAGTAATATCAAAAGGACGTGTGTCAAGGTTGAGTTCATAATCACTATCTCGACCAAAAGAATGATCGTAATCCCAGGGAGCTACGCGGATAGGCGTTTTGTCATTAACCTTGTAGAGATAAAAGTTTTTCAATAAGCCGTCTCCATTATTGCTTATAAGCAATAGTAGGTGCCAGTCTATAATGTTCTGCAAATCAAAAACTTTAGGAAATTCCTGCTCAAAGGCTTCAGGAGAATATTCCAAAATTAGTTTACGAATTGATTCAAGTACGGGGCTCTTATCGACTTGAGTTATCTTAGGAAAGAGCTGTTGCTCAATATTATTGGGGTCTTGAAAGACTAAACCCTTGTTGCTCCGTCGAAAAACGTGGGGTTCTTTGAAAATGAATGACTCATTATTATCAGCATCAATTCCGAGCGTTGATTTATCAAGTTTTTCCATCAGCACGTAAAGACCACTATACACTTGGTTGAGAAATAGCGAAACATACTTGCATTCTGCCGCTTTATTATTTGAGTTCATTTCCTGAAAAAGCTCGTAAGAAATTACGTGACGTAAAAAGGTTTTGTCAATGTAGTTGGCGTTTAAGATCCAGTCGTCATCTGCATTCAATCCTGCCAGTGGAAGATCTTCGCTTAAATCAATTTCGTAAGAAGGCTTGGGGTAAGCAGTAGACATTCCCCCACGCTTATGAATTCGAATATCGTGGAATGGCCCAGTCGTATATCCTACCGTTAAGGTAGCTGGACTATATGAGTTGAATGCAATTGCTTTATCTGAATTTATGTAAAGCTTAGGTATTTCCTTCGGGCCTGTAATGAACACGCAAGCCGAAAAAATAAGGCAGGAGAGGGTAATAAAAACATGAACGGTTTTAATGGCTTGCACCTCAGAAAATTAGTCAAATTTGCCGCCTTAAACTACAGGCGACGCGTGCTGCTCCAGCAAACGCACCAAATCTTTTGTAAGATTCTTACGACTGTACTTTTCTATTCCCTCGGATTGTATATAGAGCGTACCATCTTTAAAAGCCTGGTAGCTTTTCAAAATTTGACTTTCAAGCAGTGCTTCTTCATTGTAGTCAAAGCAATGACCACTTTTGGTCTCATCAATAATTCGTGCCAGGCTTCCGTCGCTTGGGCAAATAGCGATGATAGGTCTATCTGCTTTCAAGTATTCGAATAGCTTACCGACAATCATTCCTTTAGCAGCAGGAGTATCGCTCACCACTAGCAGCAAAAGCTGACAGCTTAGTTGAATAGCTTGCACCTCATTGTGCGGTACGTGGGGAATAACGTTCAGTCGCTTGGACAAGCCCTGTTCTTCTATCGAATGGACTATCTGCGGCTCTAGCTTTCCCACTAACTTTATTTCGAGATCCTTTAAGAACTCAGGGTTTTCTGCGCCTATTTTTTTCAGCACCTTCCACAACTTGGTAGGATTGCGGTCAGCATTTAGCAAACCCGTATGACAGATGCTAAAACTTTTGTCCAGTCGCGGTTTGGGTTTTGAAAAGTCCGATTGATCGTATCCATTGGTTATGATCTCAACTTGCGGGTTGTACTTTTGAAAATCGGCCTTCATAGAATCCCAAGCCACTGTAACCACGTCTGCCATACTGACCACTTCCTTCTCCAGCTCTTTGTGTTTCTTGTCGGACTTCTCAGTTAAGTTGAGGGTATAGTAGTAATCAATCTTCGTCCAAGGGTCTCTAAAATCGGCAATCCACCTTATTCCTAGCTTTTCTTTAAGTCCAAGGCCAATTAAATGCATACTGTGCGGCGGTCCGTTGGTTACAATCGCATCTACGGGATTGTCCTTCAAGTATTCAGTCAAAAACTTAATAGACTTTTTAACCCAGCCAACTCTTGGGTCGGGAATGAAGTAATTACTTCTTATGTAGTTTAATACTTTGTCCTTTCGCGATTGACTTTTACTGGCCCTAAAATTATCTACTTCTAAGTCGGTTCTCTTTTTGTTGGTTAGAAACGAGGCGAGCTTATAAGGCTCCCAGATTTTTTGTTTGATTACTTCGCATTCCTGAGGTACATCTTTGACTAGAGATTCGTCGGTCAAGTGAAAGTCAGGGTTTGAAGGAGTGTACACCACCGGTTGCCAGCCGTTTTCAGGTAAGTACTTTGCAAACTTCACCCATCGCTGCACGCCAGAACCTCCCATAGGAACCCAATAATAAGTGATGATTAAAACTCTTTTCACCTGCGCATTTTTCAAATGGCTAAACCATACCGAATCTGAAAGCCTCCTTAATTCTTGCTGGAGAGGCGCTTTCTTGCAGCTTACCTTGGTGGGCTACCGATATTTTTCCTGTCTCTTCCGAAACGATAATCACTTGCGCATCGAGCTGTTCCGTTATGCCTACTGCTGCGCGGTGTCGCATACCGTAGCGGTTGGGTAGGCTAGGGTTTTCCGAAACAGGAAGCACGCAACCCGCCATGGATATTTTTCCGTGAGAGACTACTACCGCGCCGTCGTGCAATGGACTTGTCTTCTGAAAAATAGACTCCAATAATTTTCCCGAAAAGTCGGCGTGAATTTCTTGTCCTGTATTTGCAAAAAAGCTCTCGCTTCCGCCTTGAGTAAGCACGATTAATGCACCGACTTTATTATTAGCCATATTGGTTACGCTCTTAAGGAAATTTTCTTCTTGCTCACTATTTCGCTCCAGCCCGACTTCATTGCGATCAAACAAATTTCTCAAGAAATTGTCCTTTCCTATTCCAGTTCCACGACCTATCACCAATAGAAAACGACGTATCTCTGGCTGAAAAAGTATCAGCAGGGCAATCATTCCGACGGTGAAAAACTGACCCAATATTTGCGAGAGCAAGTTCATTTCTAAGGCGTCTACTAAGACGTACATAGAAAACACCAAAAGGAAACCGATAAAAATATTGAAGGCCAAACTACCACGAAGTAGTTTGTAAATCTGATACATCAGCGTTGCTACTAGTAGTATGTCGATGATGTCCAGCAAACGTACATCGAGGAAGCCAATTTTAAAAGCGAGTATGCCGACGAAGGATAACATTAGGCCTGCGTATAGTTTTCGAAAAGCTTGATGGCTTGCACTGCTTCCAGTACATCATGAGCGCGAATAATGTGGGGTCCGTTCATTAATGACAATGTATGCAAAACTGTGGTACCATTTAAGGCTCCCGATGGGTCAGTATCCAATTTCTTCCAAATCATAGATTTGCGACTAAGCCCAATAAGCAAAGGTTTGCCCAAATCGTGGAATCGTCGGAGTCCCGCGAGTAGGGTATAGTTGTGGGCTATGGTTTTACCAAAGCCAAATCCAGGATCGACTATAACTTGTTCTATGCCCGCTTCCGCGCATTCAACTGCCCGATTGGCGAGGAAGTCAAATACCTCTTCAACAGGGTTCTTATAAATTGCCTCCGATTGCATCGTCACTGGAATACCCTTCATATGCATAAGCACATAAGGCAGCTTCAGTCTAGCTACCGTTTTGATAAGCTCGGCATCTATTTTACCTGCACTTATGTCGTTTACAATAGAAACATAAGGTGCAAGAACTTCAACAACTTTGCTATGAACTGTATCAATAGAGAGCGGAGCATCGGGAAAAGCCTTGTGAATAGCCTCAAAAATCGGCAGCATTTTATCGGCTTCCTCGTCCGGGTCGCTAATAGCCGCCCCAGGACGAGAAGACATACCGCCTATGTCGATAATAGTCGCACCATCTCTCAGCATTTCTTCAACCTTAGCCAAGATCAATTCAATCCCCGTGAATTGACTTCCTTCGTAGAAGGAATCGCGATTGATATTCAAAATACCCATCACCACAGGCCTGTCTAGATAAATGTTTCCTCGTGGCGTGGACAGAATATATTTGGGACTTTTGAAGGCTTGATTCATGTAATTATCAACGTAGAACTAAAGAATTAGTTAAAAGAATTTAATTGCGTGTCGGCATCTAAAATTAGGTGTTATTTTTGTCACGTCTGACAATATAGAATTAAAGCAGAATCCATTGCAAACTGAAGAAATGACTACCAGCGAATACGGGAAAACCGCAGACCAATTTGAGCACTTTATTGGCGCTTGTAGAAAAATCTTTGAACAGAAAACGCAGGATTATGGAACGGCTTGGCGGATCCTCCGACCTACTTCTATCACCGATCAGATTTTCATCAAGGCGAGTCGCATTCGCACCATTCAGGAAAAGCAAACCAAAAAAGTTGACGAAGGGGTAGAGAGCGAATTCAAGGGAATCATCAACTATGCCATCATTGCCTTGATACAACTAGAGCTGGGTCGTAGCGATGGCGATAGCAATTTAACGGTGGAAGAAACTATGAACCACTTCAATACCAAAGCACAACAAGCTGGCGATTTAATGAATAGCAAAAACCACGATTACGGAGAAGCTTGGCGCTCTATGCGCGTAGAGTCGATTACTGATCTCATTTTAATGAAGCTGCTGCGAGTCAAACAAATAGAAGACAACGATGGTGCTACACTTATTTCAGAGGGACTAGACGCCAACTATCTCGATATACTCAATTACGCAATTTTTGCCTTAATCCTTTTAGAAGAACAATAACGTGAAACGCTTTATTCATTTACTTCAATTATTAGTCGGCGTACTATTTATATTCTCCGGCGTCGTAAAAGCCATTGACCCAACAGGAACCGCCATCAAAATGGGCGAGTACTTTCAGGTCTTCAACGAATACGCACCAGCCCTCGGTGGGCTCTGGGACTTGTGCAACGATATGGCTTTGCCGATTTCCATGTTTATGGTCATCTTCGAAATCATAGTTGGCCTAGCACTGCTCTACGGACTCTTTTTTAACGTAGCGACCTGGAGCCTTTTGGCGATGCTAATTTTCTTCACCTTCCTTACTGGTTTCACTATGACTACTGGTAAGGTAACCGACTGCGGTTGTTTTGGCGACTTCTTAAAACTCGAACCCTATCAAACCTTTTGGAAAGACGTAGTGCTTTCTATTATGGCCATAACCTTTTGGGTTTTCCGTAAAAAGGCGACCCCGTTCAAGACCAATGAAATGGGCGGTTTTGTATTAATGGGAACCTTGGCTTTCGTAATCATCGCCTTCCTTTCTTGGTATGGCATCAAGGGTAAGCTAATTATCATCGGTATTGGTTTGGCCGCTTCGGTCGGCTATGCATTTTTCCATCAGCATGGACGCGGTAAGAGTTTGGGACTTTTAAAATTTGGAATCTTAAGTGTACTTACCGTACTCTTTACATTCCGCAACGTAAACAACTTACCGATAGCCAACTTCCGTCCTTACAAAATTGGAGTAGATTTAAAAACTTGTACTTCTGAGGAAGGACTCGACCCAGGGAAAACTTTAAAGACATTTACGCTGAAGAGTAAGGCATCTGGCGAAGAAATTACCGCAAGCTCCGACGATTATATGGCCAAGAAAATGTGGACGGAGTATGATGTAGTAAAAGGTAAAACCGTCGAGAAGGTTCTAGTCGAACCGGAAGAGCCGCCCTGCAAAGACTTCAAAATTTACGACGCCGATGGTGAGTCGGTAGAAGAAGAAATCAAAAACTTCCCGGGCTGGCAATTCTTAGTCTGTAGTTACGACATCGACAAATCCGACAAAGGCGGCTTTGTAAATATCAATGCGCTCATCGAAGAAGTGAAGAGCAACAAAATAGCTGTGAACGGACTAACGGGCGCTGATATAGCTGATGCCAACGAGCAGTCTGGCGGACTCTATGCTTTTAACAATTTGGATGCCACGCCCATCAAAACCATGATTCGTGCAAATCCGGGACTCATATTGTTAAAGAATGGAGTGATTCACGGACGCTACCACTATAATCACTTACCCGACGCGCAGGAATTATTAAAAGAATTGAATAAATAGGTAAATTCAAGTACTGTGATTCAGTACATCCTCAAAAAATTAATCTACGGTTTCTTCGTCCTCATTGGGGTAATCGTAATCGTCTTTTTCCTCTTCAAGTTTATGCCCGATCCCGCGCGTTTAACGATGGGTCAGCGAGCAGATGTTGCCTCGATTGAAGCAATAATGGCTGAAGAGTATTTAGACCAACCACTCGGGGTGCAGCTCTTATATTACCTACGTGACATCTCTCCAATTTCTATTCACGACGACACGGAAAAGAACCAAGAGAAGTACGAGTACACTAAGCTTTTCTCAACTGGTAGCGATCAAGCCCTGGTGGCAAAGTGGCCCTACCTCCGAAAATCCTATCAGTCCAAACGAAAGGTAGTCGACATTATAAAACAGGCGCTGCCCACCACAGTCATACTCGGCACCACCTCCATTGTCTTTGCCAGTATCATCGGTATATTTCTCGGCGTCATTGCCGCCATAAAGCAATTTACCTTTTTCGATAACTCCATACTCATCACCTCCATACTCGGTTACTCGCAGCCCAGTTATTTCTCGGGCGTCATTCTCGCGCTGGTCTTCGGTTATTACCTAAGCGACTGGACGGGGCTCAGCCATACAGGAACCCTCTTTGATATCGACGACTACGGAGAGGACGTTATTCTTTGGAAGAACTTAATTCTGCCTGCGATAGCCCTAGGCATTCGGCCAGTAGCCATAATTGTACAACTCACTAGAAGTTCTATGGTCGAAGTATTGTCGCAGGATTACGTGCGTACGGCCTATGCAAAAGGCTTATCCAAGTGGAAAGTAATTTTCAAACACGCGCTACGTAATGCGCTCAATCCTGTGGTAACCGTTATTTCAGGTTGGTTCGCTTCTATTTTAGCTGGAGCCTTTTTTATCGAAATAATTTTCGACTTCAAAGGCTTGGGTTACGAAACCATTCGTGCCTTGAACAACTTGGATTTCCCGGTTGCAATGGGCGCAGTACTTTTTACAGCAACCATATTTGTATTGGTAAACATCTTGGTCGATATTTTATATGGAGTTTTAGATCCACGAATCTCTCTAAAGTCATAGTAAATGGACGAGCTAAATAAAACGGTAGAAATTTTTCCCGACCGAATATTTGTAGTGGGCTTTATGGGTTCGGGCAAAACCACCGTGGCCAAGAAGTTGGCCAACGCTATGGGATACTACTTCGTCGATCTCGATGATCTTATAGAACGTACCAGTAAATCAAAAGTGGCGGACATCTTTAAAGACAGTGGTGAAGCTATGTTTAGAAAAATAGAAGGCGAGAGCCTACGCACTCTGAATTCGCTGAAGCAGTTGGTGGTTGCCACTGGAGGCGGCACAGCCTGTTTTAAAGAAAACATGCAATGGATGAACGACAACGGTTTTACCATGTGGCTCAATGCCGATTGGGATATAATGATGTCGCGCCTAGCGCAAGGCAAGAAAAATGTTCGACCCATTTTCGAAGAAAAAAGTCGAAGTGAGTTAAAAGATCTTTTCGATCAACGCGTTCCGTTTTATGAAAAAGCCCAATTGAAAGTGGCCAGCTCTGAAACAGAGAAGAACTTGTTGCTTAAGAATATCCAGACAGCATTTTTGAAGTAAGTTACCTCCTAGGCTTACCTAACAAACATTTTCACGATAACGACACTGCTGTGTGCGATTGCCGCCAGCAATCGCCGAGGTTCTCCTCTTGAGAGGGGAGTTTGACTTTGCTTTTTGCGAATTGATTTTAAGCGATTTATAATAAGCACTTGTGCGTTATCTCCATCTAGTTCTCCTTTCAATAGAGCGCTTAGGAAGTGTTCACGTCTGAAAATTTTGTTTGTCAATCTCTAAA
>CAZZIZ010000143.1:3151-8464 GCA_964654535.1 uncultured Chitinophagales bacterium | reverse complement strand
GTTAAAGGCTTTATCTTGATACTGTAAAGATTGATTATGCAAAAACTACTGACCCCTCTCGAGCTGAAAGTGATGAATGTTTTGTGGCGCCTAAAGAAGGCCTTCGTCAAAGATATTTTGAGCAACTGGCCCGAACAGGATAAACCTGCCTATAACACGGTGTCGACCACGGTGCGCATACTTCAAGAAAAAGATTTTGTTTCACACGAGGCGGTTGGTCGTGGACACGAATACTTTCCGGCTTTGACCAAAGCGGATTATCAAAAGCTACACATTAAAAGTGTTTTGGAAAATGTTTTTGCGGGCTCGACTAGTTCCCTGGTTTCGGCCTTGGTCGAAAACAAAGGTCTGTCTCAAACAGAGATTGATGACATCAAGGGAATGATTGATAGTTCGAAATAGTTCTTAATCCGTGATTACCTTTTTACTCCTTACTTATATTCTCTCTTGTGCTGGTGCGCTTTTGTACTTTCTCCTGCGCAATCACTTGGACTTTGCCAACCAGAAGTTTGCATTATTATCGATTGTGTTTTTGAGTTTAGCGATTCCGCTTTATTTCATGGGTACTAGCAACAATGTAACCGAGGAGGTTTTAGCTTCTAACCACTACGCGTATTCCGCGGCGACTTTTACAGACTTCTGTCCAAAGGAAGATGTGCTCGACGCATGTTATATGCTGGCGCAAAGCGAAACGGAGTTTTGCAATTGTGAAACGATTGCTAAAGAGAACTTACTGATGTACCACTCGGATTTTTGGTATAACGTTTTTCTATTTCAGGAACGCGCTTTCGCCAACATTTTAGGCATTGGTGCTTTGATTATGTTGATTTTACTTGTTGTGCGTTTTTCCTATTTATTCGGACTGGTTTATCGAAGCTCCAAGGAGCGCATTGTGCTTTCTGGTGAGGAGTTTACAATTCTTAAAAGTGATGAGCATACTGGTGCGGGATCTTTTCAGCTATTCAACAAGTATATTATTTGGCAAGCCGATATGGATGACATGAGCGTTGAAGAGCGCGAGTCTATTTTGTATCACGAGATTGCGCACATCCGTCAACGCGATACCTGGATTAAGATTGCGGTTAACTTCTTACAGATATTCTGGGTGTTGAATCCCGCGTTTTATTTCATTAAAAGAGAGTTGGACGCATTGAGTGAGTACTTGGCTGATCAGTTTGCTATTCTGAAAACGCAATGCAGCGCAAAGGATTATGCAATGCTTTTGTTACGTATGACCGAACGCGAAACACCTGCTCTGGCCTACGCTTTTAAACGCGGTGAGTTGAAAGATCGCATTAAGCAAATATTAGATCAACCGTCTCCGCAGCGCGTTTTTTGGCGTATTCCCTTGGCGCTTGGCTTGGCAGTTGTATTTGCACTGTTTACCCACGGCACTCAGCCGGTTATTGAAACACAGGTCAATAAACTTAAGGTTTACGAACAAATGGCGGAGAAGCAATCTGCTACTGGGCAGAATGTTTTTTGTGCGGAGTGCTTGATTAAGGAGTGTTTGGATTAGTTCTTTTCCCTGCGCTCGTTTAATACACGAAATTCCCTGACTAAGCCGTTATTGTAATGTGAAGAAACTAGTACTTCTTGTTGGAATAGCAATACTCGGATTTACCATGTACTGGGGCTCCCAGGTTTACAGCTACGCAAAAGGAGTTCAAGAAGATACACCTAAATTCCTATCGTCTTTCTTACAAGGGCAAATTCAAAATGGCGACATAATCTTCCACACCTCAAATTCCAGTCAAAGCAAAGCGATTCAAATCGCAACGAATTCTACCTACAGTCATATGGGAATCATTTATGAGATTGAAAATAAGTGGTTCGTTTACGAGGCGGTGCAACCTGTAAAGCTTACACCCTTAGACGTCTGGATCAAGAGAGGTAGCATGGGACACTTCGTAGTTAAGCGATTAAAAAACGCCGATGAAGTCTTAAGCCAACAGACCTTGATTAAGATGAAGAGCGTTGGCGAAAAGTATTTAGGAAAGGACTATGACTTGTTGTTTGAGTGGTCTGATGAGAGCATATACTGCTCCGAACTAGTTTGGAAAATTTATAAGGAAGGAGCGGGAATAGAAATCGGAGCGCTCGGTCAATATTCGGACTTTGATCTGAGTCATCCTGCAGTCGCACAAAAAGTTGCGGAAAGATTTGCAGGGAATGCTCCGGTTAAGGAAAAAGTAATTTCTCCCGCCGAAATGTTTAATTCGAATAAACTAGAAAGCGTTTTTAAGAATTAGACCTGGGCGGACTGAATTTTTCAATCAACCGCTCTTCTTCCTCAAAAGCCAAACCTTTCTGTGGCATTGGCCATCCTTCGCTTTTGTAATGGTTTATAGTTTCCCTCAAAGCTTCTCTTAACGTCGTAAAGCTCGCCTGATGCGCAACTTTGATTTTAGAAGCATCGATACTTAAATCTATCCCCCACCAAAATGGAAATTCACGAGGAGTCAATTTCTCTTCATTAAGTTTTTCCGATGACGCAGGCACAAATGAACAATTGGAATCGAGTTCTTGTTTAATAAGGTTTAACACATCTTTAAACTTCAAGCGCTCATCGGATACACAATTGTATGTTCCAACGGGCACTTGACTATCAATGCACTTAAGCAAAGTGTTAACCAAATCGACCGCATAGGTCATTGATAAAATATGCCCACCATTATCAGGTAAAATTATCTTGTCACGATGTTTGATTCGATGAATCCAATAATACAATCGCTCCGTTGGGTCATACTTTCCAAAGATTACACTGGGTCTAAGGATTATTGAGTTTAACCATAAAGCGTTGTTCAGCACATCTTCACAAGCGACCTTTTTCTCGCCGTAAAACTTGAGGCTAGGCTCGGCTAACTGTTCTCTTTCGTATTTCTTCAGCTTGAAATCTTCGGTAATAACAGATTCAGCTTTGAGCTCGCTTAAGTCGTAAACAGATATGGTAGAAATGTACACGTACTTCTTGACATCCCTATTTATGTTTTGCAGAGTACGCTCGAGAGAGTCGGGGAAGTAAGAGGAGAAGTCAATAACATAGTCCCATTTATGCTGACTAATTTTTTCAATATCCTCTGTTTCGCGATCGCCAATAATTCTATTCGCTTCCGGAAACAGGTCGGCGTTGGTCTTACCACGATTGAATAGGTAAACATCTACGCTTTTATCGCGCAAGAGTTGTTCAACCAATTGCCTTCCGACAAACTCGGTTCCACCTAGGATTAGTATTTTACTCTTAGTCAACATACATTTTATTTCTTTACATAATCATCAACCTCCGTCTCGCATAAGTCGCATTTCTGCTTTACTAATGTCAATTCGCTATTTTAGCAATATTGATTTTAACAATGGAGCGTTTGCGAAATTTAGTTGCGTGGATTGGAGAGCAGATTATCTACTTCCTAATTTACGTATTTGGACAGAAAACGGATCTGTCCAAAAATCCGTGGATTAAGGGGCCCCTAGGGAGCGATTATATTGGTGACAAACCTTATGAAGAAGTAGCTGCAGCAGAAGGGCTCAAACTTGTCCGTAATTCGCAAGTCGGTGGATTAATACCAAATTTCGATTTGCTCAATGGTTCTGGATTCGACGCAAGTAAAATTCATCCTAAGGTCCGCGCCTTTTACGAAAACACGGCTGAATACCGGATGGATGTATGGCCCAGGACCTATTTCCCCGCCAACATTGGTTTATGGTTATTAGTCACAACTATATCTCGAAAGGTTAATCAACTTAATTTTCCTACTAACGCCTTAGATATGGCGCTTGGAATGACCAGTGAAATAATTTTGCTAAAACAAGCCGACGATAAAGTAAAGTACACTGGATGGTTCCGAAAGGTTGCGGGAAGTGATCGCGTGTTGTACAATGGGTTTTATATGGTACAAGAGTGTCCTAAGGCAAATGCACCGTGCGTAAAGGTAGTCTTCCCAATGCCTGATGGAAACGCAACTGTGATACTAAGACCCGAGTTAGGCGAGAATGGTGCCCTTTTTCTTAATTCCGATGGCAAGGGATTTGGCGATGTGGGTTTCTACCGAATACAACAACGCAGTTCGGGCATGCGCATTTGGTTGGTTTCTTCTTTAAAAGAAAACTTTCATGTTTTCGTCGATAAAGAAGGCGTGTTACGCTGCGATCACTTTATAAAATTCTTAGGCTTGCCAGTGGTAAAACTACACTATCGCATCGCGCATAAAATTTGAAACAATTAGAATCAATCCATCGGCCCCTTCACACTCTCAAAATAGTTAGTCATAAAACTCTGCAGCTTCCTCACAAAAGCTTGATCGAAACCCCTGCCATAACTGGGAATTAACAGTACCCGCCAAACATTTGCGTGTACAGCAAGACTTCCTGCATTTTTGAAGAGAGTAAGATTACGATAAGGAACTATCCAAGCCCAAGCTTTCCCCTGCACTTGAAAGCCCAATACAATTCCGTTTCTGCGCAATTCTATGTTGGAGTAATTGGTATCGACATTGCGATTGAGGAGCTCAGCGATTTCGGTGCTGGCTTCGCTAATGATAAATCTGGGCGAACCAGTCCCACCTAAGCTTATTCGCTCGAAGAGCGAATAAGGCTTGCCAATTAAATCGTTTATTTCTTGAGTCTGTTGAGGCGATTTGCCTTCCATTTGCAGGAGCATCGTCCCGCGTTTTACATCGACATTATTTCCTTCTCCTTTGCTCCGCAAAGGTCATCGACTTTTTTTCCAAAACCGTTGGTAATATTTTGGACTTCGCCCTCGCCGTCACGGAGCATATCTTCTGACAACTCACCGCCCTTGAGTTTCTTAATCTCGCTGTTACCATCTTGACGAACGTTGCGCAAACTAACTTTACATTGCTCGCCTTCTGCGCGAATTTGCTTTGCCAAATCTTTACGGCGTTCTTCCGTTAATGGCGGAATATTTATACGAATGGTCTCACCATCATTCTGTGGAGTAACTCCCAGGTTAGCAGCAAAGATTGCCTTTTCAATATCTTGCAAAGTTCCTTTGTCAAAAGGCTTGATAGCCAGGGTACGCGCGTCTGGACTAGAGACAGAAGCAACCGCATTCATAGCCATTTGTGAGCCATAGGCATCGACGGTAATACCATCTAGCATACTTGGGCTCGCCTTACCAGCTCTAATCTTACTCAGCTCCGCCTCCAAGTGTTCTAGCGACGACTGCATTTGTTCTGTACAATTGGCGTATATAGCCTTTAATTGATCCACGGACATATCCTAAAATTTGTTTCAATATACAAAACAATGAAAACGCGAAAAAGTTTAACGAGGGGTTTAAGCAAATGATTATTC
>CAZZIZ010000143.1:0-3051 GCA_964654535.1 uncultured Chitinophagales bacterium | reverse complement strand
CCGCTCAACTTTAATAACACTCTTTTGTACTTAGCCATCCTACCCGAAATTAGAACAAAAAAAAAGAGAGAATTAAAATTCTCTCTTTCTATAAAAATTATTTACCAACTGTAACACGCTTGAAGGATACTACTTCAGCGCCATCGCCGAAATCCTTAATAGCTGCATCAACAGTTTTGCTATCGTCTAGTGCGTAGAACTGATTCAACAAGCAGTGCTCTTGGTCGAGCAATGTGTTATCAGCTACAAAGCGCTCTAATTTACCTGGAACAATTTTGTCCAAGATAGCTTCAGGCTTTCCTTCCGCTAACAAAGCTGCTTTTATTTCACCCTTCACTTTCTCCATTACTTCTGGAGTCAGTTGAAGCTTACTTACGAATTGTGGAACATTCTTTAGGTGTTTACCTAAACGCTCACGCTCCTCGTTCTCTACTTTAATCTGATTCTTAAAAGCCTCAGTTTCTTTAGCTATAAAGTCTGGCTCAAATTCAGTGTAAGAAAGAATGCTTGGGCTCATAGCCGCAATGTGCATTGCCACTCCTTTGAAGAACTGGTCGCTGCCTTCTTTGCCACCATCTTTATAGTTTACCAATACGCCAATCTTAGCTCCAGCATGTATGTATGAAGCGATGTTGTCGCCAGTCATTTGGTTATAATTCGATACTTCGATCTTCTCACCAATCTTTCCTGTTTGCTCAACCAACTTCTCCGCAACCGTAGCACCGTCCAATGGCAAAGCCAAAAGCGCCTCTTTGTTTTCTGGGAAGCTAGTCATTGCTACATCAGCAACACTCTTAGCAAAGTCTTGGAAGCCTTCGTTCTTTGCAACGAAATCAGTTTCACAACTAACGCTAACCACGATTCCTTTAGAACCATCGTCGCTCGTTCTTGCTACTACGACACCTTCGTTTGCATCGCGATCTGCTCTTTTAGCCGCAACCTTCTGACCTTTCTTTCTTAAATAATCGATGGCTCCTTCAAAATCGCCATTGGATTCAACCAAAGCTTTTTTGCAATCCATCATACCGGCACCGGTTTGTTGTCTTAGTTTATTGACTTCTGCCGCTGTAATACCCATTTGTAGATACTCTTTTAAGTTTTAAAAATTATTCTCCTGCTGGTGGAGGAGTTTCTGCAGGTGCTTCTACCTTTGGAGCTTCCGCTTTCGGAGCCTCAGCTACAGGCGCACCTTCTTGGTTTTTCTTACGTCTTCTCAAACGACGCTTTCCAGATCCCTCGCTAGCCTCAGCGCCTTCAGCAGAAGACTTCTCCTGACTGTCACCGCTAGACTTACGCTCTAACTTATCCTTCTCACGTTCTTTCAAACCTTCGCGTACACATTCAGTGATGTACTTAGTAACCATCTGAATAGACTTAGACGCGTCGTCATTTGCTGGGATAGCAAAGTCAACCTGATTAGGATCAGAGTTGGTATCCACTATTGCAAAAGTTTTCACACCCAATTTTTTAGATTCCGCCAAAGCAATATGCTCGTGACTGATGTCCACGATAAATACCGCAGCAGGAATTCTGTTCAAGTTGGCAATACCGCCAATAACACGCTCCATCTTATCTCTATCGCGAGACAACATTAAACGCTCCTTCTTGGTGATGTTGCTCAAAGAACCATCCTCCAACATACGATCGATGCTCTGCATCTTCTTAATCGATTTACGGATAGTTGCAAAGTTGGTCAACATTCCTCCCAACCAACGTTCGGTAACGAAAGGCATACCCAAAGACAAAGCAGATTGCTTTACCATTTCGCGGGCTTGCTTCTTTGTCGCAACGAACAATATTTTCTTTCCAGAACGGGCAACTTGGCGCAAAGCAGCACCCGTCTTCTCCATACATTCTAGTGTCTTATTTAAATCGATGATGTGAATCCCACGACGCTCCATAAAAATGTATGGGCTCATTTTTGGATTCCATTTTTTCTTCAGGTGTCCAAAGTGCACGCCTGCATCCAACAACTCTTTATTACTAGGTAAGTTCATTATACTCGTGATGTAGTGTTTAAAATATGGATTAACGTTTCGAGAACTGCGCTTTCTTACGCGCTTTTCTGAACCCTGGTTTCTTACGCTCTACCACACGGGCATCACGTCTCATTATATCTGGCTTAGCCGTTTTCAAAGTGTGCTTCACTTCGTTCAAAGGCTTTTGCTGACCGTCTTGTTCAACT
Organism: uncultured Chitinophagales bacterium; assembly: GCA_964654535.1. Classification (GTDB taxonomy): domain Bacteria; phylum Bacteroidota; class Bacteroidia; order Chitinophagales; family UBA2359; genus CAZZIZ01. The sequence continues at coordinate 866 of CAZZIZ010000143.1, read as the reverse complement.
TCGATAGTGCGACCTTGTTCGTCCGCTTCTTTTACCAAAGCACGAGCGATAGCCAAACGAACAGCTTCCGCTTGTCCCTTCATACCACCACCTTTCACGTTTACTTTAATGTCGTATTTATCCGCCACTTCGAGAATACGCAATGGCTCAGTAAGTGCCAATTGGTGAAACTCTAATGGGAAATAGTTTTTGTAGTCTTTGTTGTTTACTACAATGTTTCCTGATCCGGTTTTTACAAAAACTCGGGCAACCGCAGCTTTTCTTCTTCCGACTGAATTAATCTGACTCATATTATAGTTTAAAAGCTTGAGGTTTCTGTGCAGCGTGCGGATGATCAGTGCCTTCGTAAACGAAAAGCTTACCAAACATTGCGCGACCCAATTTGTTTTTCGGAAGCATACCCTTCACTGCGTTTTCTACAACGTAGTTAGGCTTGTAAGCCAACTTGTCTGCAGGCGTAGCTTTTTTCTGACCACCAGGGTAACCACTGTAAGTCACGTACTGCTTTTCCTCCATCTTCTTACCAGTCAGCTTAAATTTTGCTGAGTTGATTACGATAACATAATCACCAGTATCGATGTGCGGTGTGTACATCGGCTTGTGCTTACCACGTAGCAAAGTTGCTATGCTGGTACAAGCGCGACCAAGCACTTGGTTCTCCATATCGACAATATGCCAAGCACGTTTTACGTCCTTAGGAGTAGCCGATTTCGTTTTGTAACTCTGTGTATTCACAGTAATCAATTTTATAGTTTCCCGAAAATTGGGAGCGCAAAAATACTGTTATAATCGACTAAAGGCAACGGAATCGCGTAAATAATTGAAAATCAGCACCAAAATCGCTCAAAAGGGTAATTTGTTGGGTG
>CAZZIZ010000142.1:0-8478 GCA_964654535.1 uncultured Chitinophagales bacterium | reverse complement strand
AGTGTTTGTGTTCGAAAACAACAGGAGCTCAAACAAACCCCTCTATCCCTCACGCGAGATTTAAATCGTAAATTCAATTTGTAAGAAAGAGAAACACTAGCTGAGCATAAAATGGATTTAGACTACCAACAAATAATTAATACTATTTACGACGAAATAAAGTCTGAACCCAACTTGGGTAAGGTGGCCACCTATATTCCTGTACTTGGAGAAGTAGATATAAGTAAGTTCGGTGTTTCTCTTCAAACTCTAGATGGAAAAAGTTACCATGCTGGAGATTATCAAGAAGACTTCTCAATACAAAGTATAGCCAAAGTTCTCGCTTTAGCACTGGCCTATGAGTATATGGGTGAGTCAATTTGGGAACGAGTTGATGTTGAACCATCAGGTATGGCCTTCAATTCTTTGGTTCAATTGGAATTAGAAAACGGCATTCCTAGGAACCCATTAATAAACGCTGGAGCCCTCGTTATCTGCGACATTATTTATAGCAGCTGCGCCGACCCTAGAGATCGTCTCCAAAGTTTTATAGCAAGTACTTATGAAGGACTCGAAGTAAAATTTGATGAGCGCATAGCAAAGTCTGAAAAGGAATCTGGATTTCGAAACTACGCTTTGATCAATTTAATGAAGTCCTTTGGCAATATCAAAAACAATGTCGACGAAGTAATTGATCTGTACTTTTATCTCTCTTCGTTGAAAATGAGTTGCGAAACTCTTTCTAAGGCATTTCTCTTTCTCGCCAATAAAGGAGAATCTGTAAACACAGGAAGTCAAGTCATTAGTTCGGAAAAGAACAAGCGTATAAGTGCCGTTATGCAGACCTGCGGTTTTTATGATGAGGCGGGTGAGTTTGCCTTTAGAGTAGGTCTGCCTGGTAAAAGCGGTGTGGGTGGCGGTATAGCTGCCATTCTTCCAAACAAATACGCAATAAGCGTTTGGAGTCCAGGACTAAATCCCAAAGGAAACTCCTACCGAGGTATGCAATTCTTGCAGCGATTTACATCAGCTACGGATAAGACAATTTTTTAATTTTCTACTTATTGAAAGCGTTTGACATCCAAAATTAACAGACGTGAACGCTCCCCTAACCCTTTCAAAAGCGGATTTTTCGGTGATTGCCTTTGGCAATTGTAGAGGTTTTTCTTAATCCATTTCGCGAGAGGGATAGGAATGATGCGACCAAAGGAAGCAGTCTCTTTTGTGATGCCCGTATATGCTTACCGCCTTAGCGGTAGAAGCAGATGCGTTGGCAGAACAAGAAAGAGACCGAAGCGAAGCGGAGTCATGGATAGCCCGACCCTTGCTAATCTTTTGAGCTTTCCGCTTTGCGGAAGAAGCTCAAAAGATTAGCAGAAGGGACTCGCCCAGAAAACAATACTGATAAGACTAGTCGAACTCCTTAACGACTGGCAACCATAGCCTGAAAGCTCGGCTCATTTCTTATAAAGTAAAAGTCGGGATCGTTGCGCATTTTTAGTAAGTCCGTATAGCCGTGGGCAATGGCTTTTTCTAGATACATCATACTTTTTTCTAGCTCGCCTTTTAAGCAATGAAACTTTGCGGTGTTGTAATACACAATGGCTTTCTGAATGTTATTGCGGCTGCGCTTGGCGGCTTCACGCAATTCCTGCGCGGAAATATTGACCAAGTTTCGTTTGTAGTTGACCATAGCCTGTAAACAGATGTACTTTACGTTGTCAGGATCGTAGTCCATCATTTTGTTTAGTTCGTCCTGTACTGTGTTGAAGTCACGACTCAGATAAAGAAAGTGCAGCTTGTTGAATCGCTTCTCCATAGAATTGTCAAAGGTATAAGTGCAGTTTACTATTACTTCGGAGCCTTTCTTGCCGTTCCACTCCCACATGGTATTGCCGGTTACAAGGTCATTACCTAACTGACCGCGGGATAAATAAATGTAATTGTTGTTGACTTCGTGAAAGGCGACGCCTTCTGAGACGTCTATAGCGGTTGGATCAAGTGGAACCCAGCCAACGTTGGTTAAGTATACTTCAACCCAGTTGTGCGCGGCATTGCTGCTAGTAGAGTTGGTAATCAGTCCACCGATCATTCGGGCGGGTATGCTTTTCATTTTGCAAAGCGCGACAAACAACTGTGAGTATTCCGTGCAATCGCCACGGCCCAGTTTGAGCGCTTGGTCTACACCGATGTCTTCGTTTATCGAATTGTCGTAGTGTAGCTGCCTGGATACAAAGTCGTTTATTTGAGCAAGCAAATCTATTTGCGAGTTTCCGTCTATGGTTTCGGCTGCCGCTTGCAGTCGGCTATAACCTGCTTCTTCTTCGCTGAGCAGTAGATGCCTTTTTAAAACCTCATCCGATTCTTTTTCATTATTACCTTGTCTGACAGCCTGCTCCCAGTCGTATTCAAAGAGTTCTAAGTCATACTCAGCGGTAAATTGCAGGCGCTGATTTTTCAAATGCTTGTACTCGATATTGAAATATCTGCAGTCGTTCTTTTCTATGGATTTGGCTTGTGGTGCGGAAAAGCGAATATTAAATACGCGTTGCCTGTTTTTGAGACTCTCTGGCAATAAGCCTTCGATATAGAGGCTTTTTACTTCGCCTTTTACTTCGATGTCATAATGCATCAGCATCTTTCCTGATTGTTGAGCCATTGAATCTAAAAAGATTAATAGCAGCCCTAGAACGAGGGCACAGATGACAGTAAATTTTAAAAACCTCCCCAACACTTATATAGAACTAATTATTGCCCTCATTTAGTATGAAGGTAACAGTTGGAAGAGGCATTAGTTCTTAAGTCATGTTAATTAAAGTCTTTTAAGGCTTTCTCGCTTGATGTGATTAATTTCGAAATGGAATAAAAAAAGGCTGCCCTCGCCAAGAGAACAGCCTCGATTGCAATAAACTTTCGTTTATCGCTATTATGCGTTTTTCGCTACGATATTTCTGCGTGGATATGGAACAGCAATTCCTGCTGCACCCAAACGTGCTTTCATGTTTTTATTTACACCGAAGTAAACATCCCAATAGTCTGCAGTAGTAGAGAAAGGACGAACGGCAATCTTAACACCATTTTCGTCTAGCTTTTCGATTTCAACTACTGGAGCTGGATTTTTCAATACACCTGGAGTCTCATTGATTGCCTCCATGATGATGCCTTTTACTTTCTCAAAATCTTCTTCGTAAGTAATGGCAGCATTTAGATCAACACGCAAATGCTCAGTTTGAGATAAGTTGGTCATAATGCCTGAAGTCGCGATGCCATTTGGCATGATGACTTTCTTGTTGTCCAATGTTTTGATAATTGTATTGAAAATCTGGATTTCTTCAACTGTACCTACTTGACTTTGAATATCAACCAAGTCTCCTACGCGGTACGGTTTGAAAATCAGAACCATAACACCAGCAGCGAAGTGCTGTAATGTTCCTTGAAGTGCCATACCAATAGCTAAACCTGCAGCACCAATAAGTGCAATAAATGAAGTGGTTTCAATACCCACCATTCCAGCTACACTGAGGAATAAAAGAACTTTTAGAATAGTACCAACGATAGAAGATAAAAAAGGTACCAAGTCTTTGTCCAAGCCTGATTTGTTCATAGTCTTGCGGAAAACCTTCATTAGTTTCCCGATTACCCATAAACCAATAATAAGAACCAGTATCGCCATTAGTAATTTTGGCGCCCATGCTATGCCCATATCTACAAGACTGTCTAGCTTCCCCATAATCATTTCAGTATTCATTTTGCTTTTGTTTGTTTTGTTAAGAGATGTTTCTACCATTTCTAGACGTTGATAAGTACTCAAAGTCACTCGATGACCGATTCCAGTTATGTTCGAGCGCATAGGCTATCTTTAATGTCTTAACAGAAAAGAGAAGAAGGTTTTTTTTGAGCATGGAAAAACATACAATTAAAGGCGCCAATAGTTCTGGTGATATTTTTATCGGAATGTCTAAAGAAGAGGTTTCCTCTTTGCTCGGTGATAGAAATGTCATTGTACTGACCGACGAGCATTTGAATCTCTTGTATCCCTTGTTTCTAGATGGTACACCGCGCATAGTAGTTCCTGCCACGGAAGCTTCTAAATCGCTCAGTCAGTACGAAGCGGTAATGAATCAATTGTTGGAGCTAGGAGCTGATCGATCTACTTTTTTACTGGGTTTTGGCGGCGGAATGGTTAGCGATTTGTGCGGTTTTGTGGCCAGTACATATATGCGCGGGCTCGACTTTGGTTACGTTCCTACCAGTTTACTCGCTCAGGTAGATGCGAGCATCGGCGGCAAAACAGGAATAAACCTGTCCTCTTTCAAGAATATGATTGGCACATTTAATCAGCCAGAATTTGTTTTAATTGACCCTTCTGTTTTGCAAACTCTTCCCGAAGAAGATTTGCGTGATGGCTGCGCTGAAGCCATAAAGCACTTTGCGATAAAGTCAGCTGAAGATTTCGACTGGATGCAAACCAACGCCGAGCAAATTTTAGCTAAAGATGCTGACCTACTCGCCGAACTGGTACGTCGTGCTGCTCCTATTAAAATAAAAATTGTCCAACAAGACGTCTTGGAAAAAGGTGATCGTAAACTTCTAAACTTCGGTCATAGTTATGGACACGCTATTGAGGCAGCCGGAGGCAAATCGCATGGTGTTTGCGTGGCTCAGGGTATGCTCCTAGCAGGTAGAGCAAGTAAAGAAATTGGAAGCCTTTCCGAAAGCGATTATCAGAGACTGTATGATCTTATAAGTGCCTTTGGTTTCGATACAGAAGAAAAGTACCTTGCTGCCGATTTAATAGGCGCCATTAAAAAGGATAAAAAAAAGCAAGGTGACACGCTCGCGTTTATTGTTCTAAATAAAATCGGTGATGCATCTATTAAGTCAATTACATTTGACGTCTTGGCCCAAGTAGACATATCGTGAAGAAGAAAATAGCCCCCTCCCAAATACACGGAACTATAAGACCGCCGGCATCGAAAAGCTACATGCAGCGTGCGGTGGCCATTGCGGCTTTGGCCGAAGGAGAAAGCATCATTAGCAATCCATCTTACTCCGCGGACGGACTCGCGGCGATGAATGTGGCCAGACAAATGGGCGCCTTTGTAGAAGATCAAGGCAAGCAAGTGCGCATTATCGGAGGTGGCAGTTTAAAATCAAATGTCTGGGATTGCGGTGAGTCGGGCCTTAGCGTCAGAATGTTTAGCGCCATCGCTGGATTGAAAAATGAGCCAATTACACTCACCGGACATGGTTCTATGCCGCAGCGTTCTATGCAAACCGTTAAAGACACTCTAGACAATACTGGTTTAAATGTCGAGCTCGAAGGGGATAGAATTCCTATCCAAGTAAGCGGCGGCCCTTTAAAAGGTGGAAACTATTCCGTAGACGCCAGTGAATCCTCTCAACCGCTTACGGGGCTCATTATAGCACTATCAAGTTTAGAAGAAGAAAGCGTATTGAGTATTTCGAAACTGTCTAGTAAACCTTACATAGATATAACGCTAGACATTCTAAAACACTTTGGGATAGTCATAGAAAACAAGAACTACAAAGAGCTCCATATCTCAGGACAACAAATGCTAAACTCTACGAACTATAAAGTAGAAGCCGATTGGAGTGGCGCAAGTTTTCTCTGCGTTGCCGGTGCAATAGGTGGTCGGGTTATGCTCAGAGATATTAATTACAAATCCAGTCAAGGCGATCGGGCCATTTTAGATGTCGTGAAAAAAGTGGGTGCCGATGTACAAGAATTAGACAACGGCATTATAATCAAAAAAGATAGACTAGACCCATTCATCTTCGATGCAACAGACTGCCCCGATTTGTTTCCGCCGCTAGTTGCCTTAGCAGTTAACTGCACTGGAACTTGTAAAATAAAAGGCATACACCGGTTACAACATAAGGAGAGCGACCGTTACCTAACGCTGAAAGAGGAGTTTGGTAAACTAGGTGTAAACATTAGCAAAGAAGGAGACAAGATGGTCGTGCCTCCTACCAAGACAAAAGGCTCAATAGTAAGTGGTCGAAACGACCACCGAATCGCTATGGCGCTAGCGGTAGCGGCCACTCAAACCGATGGCTACACCTTAATTGAAGACTGGAAATGCATCAGAAAATCCTACCCGGATTTTTTCGAAGACATAGCGAGTATAGGCGCTTCGGTAGCCGATATCGAATAGCTTGCTTTTCAGTATCTTCGCAATAGAATAATCTTCCTAAGCCCAAATATTGAATACCTACGGACATAGCTATACACTGAGTGTTTTTGGCGAATCGCATGGCAAATCTGTGGGCGTTACCATAGATGGTTGTCCTCCTGGAATACCACTGACGGTCGACGACTTTATGCAAGACCTCGATAGACGGAGAGCCGGAGCCAAAGGAACAACACCGCGTAAAGAATCGGATCTACCAAAAATCATGAGTGGTGTCTTTAATGACAAGACTACTGGCGCGCCAATCACCTTGATTTTCGAGAATAACAACATCCGTTCAAAAGATTACAGCAACTTAATAGATACACCACGTCCTGGTCACGCCGATTTTGTGAGCCAAAGGAAATACGGTGGTTTTGCTGATTACAACGGGGGTGGTCACTTTTCTGGTCGAATGACGCTCTGCCTAGTTTCTGCAGGAGTCATTGCAAAAAAGGTAATCGCGCCAGTTGATATAAAAGCGACCATCAAAGAAATTGGTGGTGGTACCGACATTGATGCAGCCTTGGACAGAGCCATTGAAAAACACGATTCTGTTGGAGGTATTATAGAATGCCGCGCTACCAATATGCCCATTGGTTTGGGCGAGCCATTTTTCGATTCGGTTGAAGCGTCCATAGCGCATTTGGTCTTTTCAATTCCCGCGATAAAGGGTGTTGAGTTTGGTGCAGGGTTTTCCGCTGCCAAAATGTACGGTTCGGAGCACAACGACAATTTCATAAATGCCAAAGGTGAAACCGAAACCAACAATGCTGGTGGCATCAATGGTGGAATAAGCAACGGCAACGAACTAGTCTTCCGAATTGTGGTAAAGCCAACCTCAAGCGTAGGTGTGGTGCAAAAAACATTCAATTTCAAAAAAGGTGAGCTCGAAGATTTGCTCATTGAAGGTCGCCACGACGCATGTATTGCGCTTAGGGTTCCTCCAGTACTAGAAGCGGTAGCTGCTATTGCCCTTTGCGATTTGTTCCTACGTCATAATAAGCTGTCCTAAATAATAAATGTGGCAGCGGCTGAATTTACAATCGTAGTCCCTTTGTACAATGAAGAAGCGAGTCTTCAGCGATTGGGGCAAGAGCTCAGCAAGTTTATCAATCAGTCCAGCGTTAAAAGCGCAGTGCTTTTTGTCAACGACGGCTCCAGTGACAATAGCCAACCTTTACTAGAACAAATCTGTGCCGGGAACGATGCCTTTCACTACATTTTGTTTGAAGAAAACTGTGGTTTGAGTAGCGCGATCAAAGCGGGATTTGAAAATGTAGCAAGCCCATATGTCGGTTACATCGATGCCGATTTGCAAACCACCCCACTCGATTTCGAATTGCTCCTAGCTGAACGTAAGAACTATGACCTTGTCACTGGTATACGCGCGCAGCGAAAAGACACGGCGGTAAAAAAGCTATCCAGCAAAATCGCTCGCGTCATTCGCACCAGCTTTACCAATGATGGCGCAACCGATACTGGCTGTCCCTTAAAAGTTTTCAAAACCGAAACAGCGCAAAAGATTCCCTTTTTCAATGGTGGACATCGCTTTTTTCCAGCGCTCGTGCAAATGCTAGGAGGCGAGGTAAAAGAAATACCCGTGCAGCATTTTCCAAGATTGGAGGGTGAATCAAAGTTTGGATTGTTCAATCGCATACTGGGACCACTGCACGACTTATTTGCTTTCCGTTGGATGCGCAAGCGATACATAAGTTATCGCATCAAGAAAAAGGCTTGATAGAAAACGAATACTTAGTCTACGCCGTCGGCTTCGCTGCGCAGCTGCTTTTTTCAGCACGTATGATTATTCAGTTGTTCCTTTCCGAAAAAGCAGGAGAGTCGCTTTCCCCCACCGTCTATTGGCAAATCAGTTTGTTTGCTTCGCTGCTTATGCTGAGCTACGGCATTTTTAGACTCGACTTTGCCATCGTCTTCGGGCAGTTTCTTTTGTTCTACATCTACATTCGCAACCTGCAACTCAAAAATAACTGGGAGAAATTTCCAAAGCTAAGTCGTATCCTCATTCCCGTCATACCCATTGCTGGACTAGGCTTTATGATCGCGTCCGGTAACTTTGCCATCGATTCGCTTTTTAAAAACAAAGACGTTTCACAGACATTACTTATCTGGGGAGTTGTCGCACAGATGGTTTTTATTTTCCGTTTTGTCTTTCAGTGGTTCGAATCAGAGCGAAGTAAAATCTCGGTGCTGAGTACGAAGTTTTGGGTCATTAGTCTCGCGGGTTCGCTTATGATTTTGAGTTACGCTGTTTTGCGAAAAGATCCGGTATTGTTTATCGGGC
>CAZZIZ010000141.1:0-8540 GCA_964654535.1 uncultured Chitinophagales bacterium | reverse complement strand
GCTTGTCATTAATTTTTAAAAAAGAGCTCGCTCTTTTAATTTGTCGAAATGACAAAATTGTTTAGGCCAAGGACTACAAAACTTTTAAGTCGTAATGACAATGTGGCGATGAAACGCGTGAAGGATGGAGGTGTTTGTTTGAGCTCCTGTTGCTGATGAACCATAAACCTTAGCTCCCTAAGAGCTAGAGGGTTTATGCGTGATGGCAGCAGAACAGAGCGAGCACCGAGAGCCTGACCTGAGCATATTTTTTGCCGGCTCGCCGGCAGATGAAATATGCGAATGGGCACGCCCAAAATATTGCACCACTAATTAATTTACATTTTCCAATAAACGCTCTGCTTGTTCATTGCTAGGATCTAGTTCCAGAATGCGCTTCGCTATTTTGCGTTGACTCGAAACATCGTCTCTGATTTTCGCGATTGCTGCTTTGTTTAGTAATGCTTGAACGTAGTCGGGGTTTAGTTTTAGCGCTTCGTCCACCAGAGCTTCTGCCTTATTGATTTGCCCCTTGCGAATTTTTATGTAGGACAGATTATTCATCGCCACGGTGTTGCTCTTAGTTTCGGAAAGAATCAGTGTATAGTGTTTATCGGCATCAGCAATGTTGCCCAAAGCAAAGTAGTTGTTAGCCAGCTTGTTTTGAAAGTCAAGATTTAGACCCTGCAGTTCCACGGCTTTTTTAAAGTAGTCCAGAGAAGACTTCGGTTTTTGCTGCTGTTCGTATGCTTCGCCAACACGATATGCTGTCCAAGGGTCAGAAATGTTTTGAGCTGCAGGTGCAGTGTTTATGAGTGCATCAAAGTTTTGTTTCAAGTAATGCAAATGTACCATTGCTTTTTTCTTTGTGGCTGATGCTGTTGCCTGACTCAAGTAATGCGCTGCTGAATCGAGCAGTGCGGGCTTGGGGCTGAACTCTTCGTAAAACGAAAGATAGGCCTGACCCAAGACTTCGGGCTGAACTTGAGTAGATGTAACACACTCCAAGCCAATCATATTTTGCGGAGCGCTTAGTTCTTCTTCGCTTAGTGGCTTTCTTATAAAGTGATCGGTTATTTCGACGTGTGGTATGTCGATACTACCACTTTTGCGCATGTGACAGCCTGAGCAATCGTCGTTTTCACTTTGTCTAACGGTTAATGTGGCTGTGCAACTTTCTTCGGACTGGTGACAATTTTTACAAGCGGCATTAAAAGTTGTGCGTGGCGTGTCTTTGACCGATACGTGAGGATTGTGACATGATAAACAAGTCATCTCCGATTTTATAAAGCATTTACTCATCTGCATACGCTGCGCCTGAGAAGCCATTATAAATTGGGTCTGTGCTCCGTCGTACTTCGGTAGGAAAATATCCATCGTTTCGTTGAGCCTTCCGCCGGGACGCCAGCTTTCGAAAGTTGCGTCTTCTTTTAAAACGGTAACGCCTTGTAAGTGACAGCGACCGCAGACGTTGAGCTGTCCTACGCGATCCAAGTGCGCGGGGTTGACAATGCTGTAATCGATTTGAGTGGCGGTATCCACAATAATACCCGCCAGCTTTTGATTGACGTGCGCTTCGCCAGGTCCGTGGCAACGTTCGCAACCTATACCTAATGGAACAGAGTGGTATTTGTTTTCGGCTTTCTCTACTGGCTCAGGAGTACTGTTGTGACAACTCAAACATTGTCTCCCAATGATGCGATTGAAACGCGAACTGAATCCGCCTTCGAATCCTGGAGCGAGATCCCAAATTCCTTCTTGGGTGTAAAAGGTAATGGGCGCTTGTCTTAAGTAACCGTTTTCTTCGTAGATGTGTGAGTTGGTATGCTGTCCACTCCCCACGATGTATTCCACTTTTTCTATGCGCTTATGCAGCGTGTCTTTGCCTTCGAGTCGATATTCGGAAATGTAGAGACTGTCGCTTTTCCAGAAGGGCTGGTAATAGAAATCGTTTATGCTATCGTAGATGGTACTGTGATGGTCGAATGTAGCAGCGCTCTTTTCTCGAGTGGCAAAGTGAAAACTCTCACCCATACCTGTTCGGATGAACGTTTTGTAAATATCGCCGTGGCAAGAAGCACAAGTACTCATACCGACGTAGTCGACGGTGTCGTGCAGGTTTTCGAATTGAGTGACCTGGGTGCTATGTTCTGTACTTCTGCAAAGCACGAATAGCAAAGTGCTGAAAATTATGATTACGTAGCTGGTTGTCCGAAGCATAAGGCTCGGAACCAAGTTAAGGAATGTACCCTTATAGTTTTACAAACTTTTGACGTTTGTAGGTCGAGGCGGCGCCATCCAGTATTTCTATGAAATACACGCCTGAAGCTAGGCTTTCTACATTGATGAGTCCATTGCCCAAGTTTGAGCTGGACAATTGCTTTCCGGTGGTATCGTAGATTGAATAGCTTAAGTCTTCTTGGCTGCCCGGCACAGTGACCCGAATTTGATCTCTGGTTGGGTTCGGGAAAAGCTCGAAAGTTTCTTCGACCTGATCATCGTCTATACCCACTGGAATACCGCTACCCATCAGTGCACGGATCATAGGCGTGCCAGTGGGGAAAGTGGGGGAGGTCACAAGACTCTCCCAAAAACCTCCATCGCGGGTATACCACTTATCGATATTGTTGTTATTGCGATCATAGCCAACGGTAATTGATCCTGGGTTTTCCAGTTCGAAGCCAATGTAAAAAGTGTCTGTTACCGCAACAGCTTCTGCAAAGTCGTAATTATGAAAACTGTTTTGTTGATCTCCGGGAAACGGAAATGGAATATCGTTTTCTTCGTAAAGCATAATTTGTTCACCCTGTTGTTCTAATGTACCGTCTACGCTTACAGAACGTAAGATGTCTTCGAAAACCAAGAGACGCAAAGTTCCTGAACCTGGATCGACGTTTTGACTTATCTGATTGAAGGCAAAGCTCATTCCCGTTACCACGTCTGGTTCGTTAACAACAAATCGGTAAGCAAACTGGGTCCCAGATACAGATATTTGAAAAACCTTTTCTGCGGAACCATCGTCGTAGGCATAGATGTTTGAGAATATTTGATCTTGGACTAGCGTATCGTTGGTGAAGATCTCATTTTCCGAAGCCTCAAGAATGGTTTCGGTTCTTATGACTATGCCATTGTCTCGATTAGGAACGTCTGGTATTTGGGAACGAATCAAAATATCTCCACCAATATCATCAGTGGTTACAACCGTAATTCCAGGTGGCAAATCTAAAATTCCGGTAACAAGACTGTCTATTTCGTTCTCAGAACAAAGCTCAGTAATGATGACTGTTGCCCTTTCTAATTGAGTGTTAGTCGTAGCGACGTTGCTAATCGGAATAATGATACTGTCATTAAGTTCTGTGTCTTGGTTGTTTACGAATTGATTCCAAGGCATTAGAGTGTAATTGTTTAAAAAAGATCTGGCAGGTCCTACGTGAGAAACGTCTTGGAGTTCTGATGCTGTCCCTGGCGTAACGTTTTGATTAAGTGTTACATAGTCTATGTGCCAGTGGTCATTATTACCAGTGGCTGTCGCCCTACTGCGGAAACGAAATTGGAAGCCCGGTAAAAAGTAAGTTGCCATTCCTACAGTATCTACGGATTCTAAGGTTTCAACCATGTCGATTATTAGAGGGTCGTCCGAAAGCGTGTCAGGTACAATGGATATCAATGAATCAATGATATAAGGTTGCTCTATAAACCCATCTGCAATCTGCTGAATTACGAAGTCAAAAGGTCCTTCGGGTAGATCCATATTTTGGCCGGCTTGGCTCCATACTGTATTCCATACGCCTGGGCGTTCATTGCCATCGTTGTCTATTCTTATGTCTTTTAGTTCCAGAAACAGCGAGTCTCCAGTATTTGGGAAGTCAGCTAGGCCCTGTTGCTGGAAAAAGAAACTCACAAACACGTCATCGCTTTCTTCTATACCCGCCATACAGAAGGGTACACTCGTCAAGATGTCTGCGGTGCCAATGGCCAAGTTTGGGCTCGGGATATATGGTTCTCCATTTTCGTCGAGACCATCCAAAGTAGCCACACCTAAACTTGGTGGATCGAAAGCAAAAGTTGTATTTATAAAAGCCTGATCGTCGGCCCAAAGTGAATCGTTTGGAAAAATATCGCTGTCACTAAAGTCGTCGAAGAACATGTTTGTTTCGGTTAGTTCGAAACTGATGGTTTCTGGTAAAGTGAAGTCTACTAAAATTGGACAATCGTCGAAGTCCATTAGCTCGGTAAAATAATCCCCTGGTTCTAAGGGTAATTCTTCTACGAACAAATCGAGTACACCGACTTCAGAACCGTCTCTACTAAAGATGGTCCAAACCGGTTTTACACCAGGTAAAAGAGCATCGGCTTTTCTTACCGTTCCCAATCCACAAAAAGCAGGTTCGAAGGCAATAATCTCTGCGAAGAGCGCATCTTCTATGCCATCATTATTTAGTAAGACTCTAATATCACTTTCAAGAACGAAACCCGGTTCCAATTCGACATTACTTTCTATGAAATAAACGCCCGAATCAAGATTGTCAAAAGTGACACTACTCTGACTTACTGAACTTGGCGCCGCGCCGTTGAGCGAAATTGAAATGTTGGGCTCAGAGCTATCGATGTTTATGGTAATCTGTCCATTTGCAGCGTTGCAATCGGGTCTCGTTATGTCAGCCGGATAAACAAAGAGGAAAGGCTTGTTTTGGCAACTAGGATGTTCAACTATTTTCTGAAGACCTTCCTTTTGACTTTGGTAAGCAGGATTATAGTTGAGTGGTCCCACGCTTACCTGAGCTTGTAGGCCAAGGCACAGCGTGAATAAAATCGAAAATATAATTGGGGAACGTAGATTCATAGCCATCATTTTTTAACGATTTCCGCCTTTCTTTAGTACATCTTTTAACATCTCTTTATCGTTGAAATTGAAGATTTTATCTTTTTTCGGTCTGCTATTACTCGGTTTCTGATTGGCGCCACCTGAGTCGAGATTGCCATCGGCTCCATCCGCAGAAACCGGAGTGAGCCAGATATCTATTTTTTCTCGCTTACCCACTTTAGAACCAGCAGGAGGATATTGGCGATAAACATAGCCTTTGGTGCCCCCTCGAAGCAAATCTCGATTAACATTTCCAAGCTTTAGTCCTACTAGTTGAATAGCCGCTGAGGCCTCATCAAAGGATAAACCTTCGAAGCTTTGTACAGTGAATGTGTTAACGCCTTTCCCATCGCCGACAATGATATCGACTTTAGAACCTTTCTTCAACTGGAAACCTGGTTTTACCACTTTGTCTTCGTAACGCATTTCTATAACCACGTTCCAGATATGCGGACGATAAATAATCTTGCCCATTCGCAATCCCTTGTTTTCCAATTGCAAACGCGCGTCTTTAAGCGAAGCGTCTTTTAAATTAGGGAGTTTTACTTCGGGTGCGTCTTGCGCATTTACTGTTAAGTAAATTCTACGTTGCTCCTTAACCTTAGAACCAGCTGGAGGATCTTGTTCCAACACTTCCAATGCTTTCTTACCTACGACGTAGGTTGAGTCGTAAACCAAATAGTTCAGTTTGTTCTCGCTGAGGTAAGCATCTACTTGATCTACGGTCTGACCTCTTAGGTCAGGAACCATTACACTTTCGCCGTGGCGCGTATAGGATGTCATGTAAGAGCTTAGAGCAAAAGCGATAATACCCAAAACGATAAGCAGTAAAATGAGATTGATCCAGAAGAACCGCGTACGGAAAAAACTAGTCAGTCTTAACAGTGTTTCTTTCAATTCCGTAATTAATTATTTTGTCAATAAAATCGGCAGGCGTATAATCGTTTATCGCTGCTTGATGGAAGATGCAAGTGGCCGGGGTCATTCCTGGCAAAGAGTTTATCTCTATGATAATGGTTTCCACTTTTCCATCTTCGTAAATGCGCACAAAGGCGTCGATACGCGCGTAGCCTTCAATATTCAGCAGCTCCGCAACCTTCTGCAATTCGCTGCGCACCTGCGCGCTAATCAATGTGTTGTCACTCGTTTGCTTCGCAAACCTCGCGGGCGTAATGTTCTGCCCTTCACCAGCCAAGAATTTTTCCTCTAGGCTTAAAATATCTTTGGTCGCTAAAGTTTCCGAAGGCTCGAAGACCTCGTATTCTAATTCACCTTCTTCGTTTCGTGAAGTAAGCAAACCGCCAGTTATCTCCAAGAATATCGCCGCGTCTCCTTGTTGTATGTACTCCTCAATCAAAAAGAGGTCCTTGTTTGGAAACTCTTCCTTGGGCATCAGTTTCAAAATGCCCGCTTCGTATTCTAGCAAGTCCTCGCCCGTTCTAAATATCTGTGCAGCGTAGGCTTTTAGCTCCGCTTCCGAGCGAATTATTTTCACCGCAGAGCTGCATCCATCGTCGCAAGGCTTGGCAACAAAAGGGTAGGGGAACTCCGCTTCGATAGCGGCTGTTTCACCAAACCATTCTTCTTTCAACACCAAGCGATGGCGGGCAACTTTAATTCCGTTTTGCTGCAAAATCTCGTTGGTCAAGTACTTGTCTATGGTTACCGCCGAAGCCGCAGGATTCGATCCGTTGTAAGCTATACCTACTTCTTCCAATTTCTTTTGCAAAGAACCATCCTCACCCGGTCTACCGTGCAAGGCAATAAAAGCAAACTCCACTTTTTCCGCCAAAGCCTCAAAACCAATCAACTCAGGTTTCTCGACTACGGCGTCCGCGACCACATAAGTATCGGTAACCGCTTTGGTTTCTTTTCTTATCGAAGATAGAATCGGCGGGATTTTAAAGTTGGCTATTTTTTCAGCAATGTCGTCTGCATTGTCTTTCAGCAACACGCTTATCGGTATTTCGTGCAATTGATAAGCCTCGCTAGAGCCGCTCAAGAATATCGGTATCGGCTGATACTTGCCAGAAGCAGACAGCTTTTCATAAATGTTGCGACCACTCTCCACGGAAATATGTCGCTCCGAACTGTAGCCGCCCATAATCACCGCTACTTTTTTCTTTTCCGCATCCCAATCGCGGTAGCGTTCTATGCGACCGTCCAAGCGATTCAAGTAACCCAGCGCACTTGGAAAGTTCTCTATCACTCCACGCTCTTTTAAAGAGTTGCGAATAATCATCGTAATAAACTGCGAAGGGTTCAAGCCTATCTCCGCAGCCTGATGAAAAAAGAAGGAAGAAGGCAACATACCGGAAGTCGTATTCGGGTCATTCAAAATGATACTGCCGTCCGCTTTTATAAAACCATCGATACGTGCGTACACGTGAAAACCAAAGAAGTCAAACAACTCAACACAAGCAGTACGAATACGTTCAATATCTGCATCGGGAATATCTATTGGCGTCACCTTGCTAGATAAACCCGCCAAGTACTTCGAACGATAATCAAAAATTTCTTTACCCTTGCGAATTTCCGTAGGTGGCAAGGCGTAAACCTTGTCCGCATCATTGCGCACTACGATGCAGCTAAACTCCCGACCGTCTATAAACTCTTCGAGTAAAACAGTTTTCTCATCATCTAAAGCCTGCAGTTCTATCACATCATCGGCAGCGAGAAAAGCACTTTCGATGCGCTTCAACAAATCTGCAGGTGCGTACACCGTTATGCCATTTACTTTCAAAGGCAAACCAATATTGCTGCGAATATCTGCAACCTCTTGCACCCATTTGCGTTTGTCTTCGTTGCTCTTTCCAACCCAGTCACTTTTTTTCAAGTACTGAATAAAGAAAGCATCGTTAACTATAGTTTCAAATTGCTCGAAGCTGTCCTCGTGCAACATACCGATGCCAATAGAGCTCCCTTGATTCGCAGGACGAACCACCAGAGGCAATTGCACATCGCGCAGTGCATCGGCATAAAAGTTTTTGCGATTGCCTCCTATCCATTGCTGACGATCAATAGACATAAAGCGCGTGCGACTCATATTCGCCTGATGCATCATACGCTTTTGGAATGCCTTATCCATTCCAATCGCCGAAGGCAAAACCCCCGAACCAGAGTAGGGGATACCCATTTGCTGCAGCATCCCTTGTATGGTACCGTCCTCACCATTGCGTCCGTGTAGACACAAAAACGCGAAGTGAATTTTGTTTTTCAAATCCTCGGCAGAAATCGGGCGACCTATACTTTCGCAAAGGCGCTTCTCAGAAGCTAGACTCAGTTTACCAAAAGACTCGGCGTAGATTTGCAATCCCATCGCCTTATCGTCTATGTCTGCGGCGGCAGGATAAAAATCGCGAATACTACCTTTGTATAGATTTTCCCAATTTAGAAGACAAAAATTTCCGAAGCTGTCCACGAAAATCGGCACAGGTTCGAAAAGCCGTTTGTTGAGGTTATCGTAGACCGTACGTCCACCAGCAAAAGAGATTTCTCGTTCCCTAGAATTGCCACCAAAAATGATCCCTACTTTCATTGATTTTTATGCGCTATAAATGTAGAATTTGCCTCCCGAAGCGAGCGAGGTCTTATCCATAAATACGTATAAAACGGGTTTAAATTGTTAATAATCTCAGCAATTTCCCGCTATCCCAATGGCTACGTGGAGACTTAGCTTTTTTTATGATTATTTGAG
>CAZZIZ010000140.1:0-8593 GCA_964654535.1 uncultured Chitinophagales bacterium | reverse complement strand
AAACCATCTGGCTGCGCCAAGGTTCAGGGTCGGGCTGTCGGCCGTCGCTCTGTTCTGTTTCAAGCAAAAAGTCTCTCTAGCTCTAAGGAGCTAAAGACTTTTCTTGCCTTCAACAACAGGAGCTCCACAAAGGCCTCTATCCCTCACGCGAAAATAACCAATCACCTATCTGGTTCATGTCTGAAGACTTGAACCTCGGGCGCATTTCCAATGCGCACGTAAAATTCTTGGGCATTTGCAATGCCCGCGTTAGCTACATCAATCCTCTCGATGTACAATGTAGGGCATTCCTTAGCTAAACCAATCCTCTCGATTTACATTGTAGGGCATTACAATTGCCCAATAAAATCAGGACGCATTGCAAATGCGCCCTAGACTAAACATGCGTGAGGGATAGTAAGCATACGACCAAAGGGAGTAGTCGCTTTTGTTGAGGTAGTAAAGACTTACCGCCTAAGCGGTAGAAGGATTTGCTTTGCCGAAACAAGATAGGGACCGAAGCGAAGCGTAGTGCTGGATAGCCCGACCCCAAACTTTGCGCCAGGGCGCAGATAGTTTGGGGGCACGCCAAAAAAACTCAAACCACAAGCTAGTCAATAATGTATCTTTGCGGCTTCAATGATTTCTGTAGAAAATATTTCCATCAAGTACGGCGATCGGAATCTCTTCAAGGAGATTTCGGTACTGGTCAAACCCTCCGATAGAATCGGGCTGGTTGGGCACAACGGTGCCGGGAAATCTACTTTTTTAAAAATGCTCACTGGTGAAATGAATCCCCATAGCGGACGCATTTCCATCGGTAACAAAATCACGATTGGCTACTTGCCGCAAGAAATTCGCGTCAACTACGACAAGTCTGTTTATGAAGAAGCGGCCACGGCTTTTGAAGCGATAAAAGCGCTGGAAGACGAATTAGCAGGCTATCAAAAACAGTTGGAAGAAGCTACAGAATACGAGTCTCCAGCTTATCAAAAACTCTTGGTTGATTTTTCAGAAGCGCAGGAGCGCTTTCAAAATCTTGGGGGGCTCGGGCAGCGCGAAGAAGTCGAAAAGGTTCTGAAGGGTCTCGGTTTTGTAAACGGCGACTTTGACCGACCGGTTGCAGAGTTTTCTGGGGGCTGGCAGATGCGAATTGAGTTGGCTAAGATTCTTTTGAAAAAACCCAATTACGTTTTACTAGATGAGCCCACTAATCACCTCGACATAGAATCCATTATTTGGTTGGAGTCTTTTTTAAAACCCTACGACGGTGGAATTGTTTTGGTTTCGCACGACCGCCAGTTTTTGGATAATGTTACCAATCGTACCGTCGAAATACTAAACGGAAAGGTCTTTGACTATAAAGCTAACTATACCAAGTTTGTCGCGCTACGAGAAGAGAGAATGACGCTACAAGCTGCCGAAGCGAAAAACCAAGAAAAAGACATAAAACACACGGAACAACTCATCAATAAGTTTCGAGCCAAAAAGAACAAGGCCAAATTTGCCCAGTCATTGATTAAAAAACTTGACCGTATGGAAATCGTCGAGGTAGATGAAACCGACACGAAAAAAATAAGCTTCCGATTTCCACCTGCTCCACGCTCTGGGCAAATCGTCGTTGACGCCAAGGGAGTTTCTAAAAGCTACGACGAGCTTTTGGTACTTGATAAAGTGAGCCTAGAGTTAGAGCGTGGAGAAAAAATAGCCTTTGTTGGAAAAAACGGGGAGGGCAAGTCTACGCTTTCGCGTTTAATAGCGCAGATCGACAAAGACTTTAACGGCGACCTCCAACTAGGCTACAATGTAGACTTTGCCTACTTCGACCAAAACCAATCGGAAACATTGGATGGAAACATTACAGTCTTAGAAACCATAGACAATGTTGCCACCGGAGAAATGCGCGCCAAGGTGCGCGGCTTGCTAGGTGCCTTTTTGTTTAGTGGCGAAGATCAAGAGAAAAAAGTAAAAGTCCTTTCGGGTGGCGAGAAGTCGCGCCTTGCTTTTGCAAAATTATTGCTACGTCCAGTTAACCTACTTATTCTAGATGAGCCAACCAACCACTTGGACATGCGCTCAAAAGATATTTTGAAACAAGCCTTGATTCAATACAATGGTAGCTTTATAGTTGTTTCGCACGATCGTGAATTTCTGCAAGGACTAACCGACAAGGTTTATGAATTCCGCGACAAAAAGCTGCACAGTTATATCGGCGATGTATTTTCTTTCTTGGACGAGCGAAATTTAAAGTCTTTCAAAGCGCTGGAAATGCAAGCGATGAACGCGAACAGCAATCCTGTTCCGCAAAAAGAAAAAGATCAGAGTAGCAAGTTGACCAATCAGCAGAAACGACGTCACAGCAAGGAGTTGAGCAAAATCAATAACAAGATTAGCAAGCTGGAAAATGGTATTGAAAGTTTGGAGAAAGAGATTGCTTCCGCAGAAGATAAAATTGCCGATGCCTCATTCTTCGAGCAAGAAGGCGCACAGGAGTTTCTCGCCGAATACGCCAAAACCAAAGAGAAGCTGGAAGCCACGATGAAGGATTGGGAGGCCGCCAATGAACAATTGGATAAACTTAACAAGCAGGGCTAGGCTCTTTTGAACCATTTCAGCGCATTCTGGTTATATTTATTACAAAGCCTATACAATGCTAAAGAACATAATCAATATTATTCTCGGATTATTTGGCGGATCAAAAAACCAGGAAACAGCTGAGTCCGATGGCGATTGGTCTAGCGGTGACTACGACCGCTATGCAGATTTGAAAAAGGAAGGCAAAGAAGAATACCTTGCTCAAAAAGAAAGACAAAAGAACAGCGGTAAGGCTTAATGATTCTTGTTAATCGCTTATTTGTTCAAATTATCACCCTAAACTTTGCCAGGGCAATAACGCTCTGGCCCTTTATCGTTATTAAAGAGGATTGCCTGCGCGATGACCCCTATTTGATGAACCACGAAAAAATTCACTTACAACAACAAAAAGAGCTTTTCGTAATCGGCTTCTACATTTTGTATGTCTTAGAGTACTTTTTTCGTCGTCTACAATATGGCTCTCACCTTCTGGCTTATTTGAATATATCCTTTGAACGCGAGGCCTTCGAAAACGAGGCTAATCTTGACTATTTAAAGAAAAGAAAAATGCATTCTGTTTTCAAAAAGCGATATTTTAGAAGAACAAAAAAGGGTTAATGGTTTTTAGAAGATTTTTTGATGTTATGCGTTCCTACGTCGGCGACGTTCTTGAAGGCGACGGTAAAAAAGATTGGGGAAAAGAGGAGTGGAAAGCCTACAGAGAGTACAAAGAAAAATTGGAACGCGATGAAGCCAATGCATCAGCGCGCAACAATCGCAGCGCCAAAGATTTTGACCGCCCAAGCAGCAACCTCAAAAAAGAAGACCAGTACTTTTCATACCTAGAACTTGAACGCACCAACGACTTCACCGTCATTAAAAAGCAGTATCGCAAGATGATGAAGAAGTATCATCCCGATCGTTTTCAAGGAAATGAAAAGCAGAAGAAAATCGCCGAACAAATTACGCGTCAACTAAACGAAGCTTACGACTACTTCGAACGAAGACATGAAGAGTCAGAGTCTTAGATACATACTTGGCTGTTGGTTCTTTCTTCTCTCCTCCACCCTGTTCGCGCAAAATCCTTGGCCAGAAGTAATTCCCGCCAATACAGAATTTAGCCTACTCACCGCCTCTCCTGGCGACGACGTTCATAATATTTTTGGTCATAGTGCTCTTCGTATGCGCAACGATAGCCTAAAGCTTGATATCGTTTTTAACTGGGGCACCTTTAACTACAAGACGCCCAATTTTGTACCCAAATTTATTCTGGGCAAACTACCCTACAGATTGAGTGTGAGCCGCTATAGTCGTTTCAAAAAATCTTACGTTCGTCAAGATCGTTCGCTCACAGAAATTGTTTTTGATTTAGATGAAAGTCAAAAGCAAAAACTCAATGACTTACTAATAGAAAACTACAAAGAGGAAAATCGAACTTATCGTTATGATTTCTTTTATGATAATTGTTCTACGCGAATTCGTGATTTGATAGAGGCTAGTTATGGAAATGAGCTTAAGTTATCGGTCGAAAAAGATCCACCAACATACTTGCATCTATTGCAGGACTTTCTGCGTAAAGACTCGTGGTTGCGATTGGGAATAAATTTAATCTTGGGGCGAAAAGCTTATGAAAATGCAGGTGCAAGAGAAGCCATGTTCTTACCGACATACTTAGAGACCAATCTTAAAAAAGCAAATGTCAATGGAGTTTCAGTGATAAAGTCAAAAAGCACAATTCATAAAGGAGTAGATAGCAGAAAAGCTACGCTCATTCCTCCCTTCATTCCATTCAGCATCTTACTGCTTATTGGAATTGTAGCCTGTTTCAAAAGTCCAAACAAGGAGGGACACATGTTTTTGCTAGATAAATTGTTTTTCAGTTTCATCGGACTTGCAGGCTGGCTGTTCATTTTTATGTGGCTAGGAACCAAGCACATAGCGACCCATCAAAATTGGCACATCTTCTGGGCTATTCCCTTATACCTTCCACTAGTTTGGATTTTAAAAGGTAAAAAGTTGCACTATTTCATGTTTATGTCTTTCATGTTGATAGTACCATTCCTATTACAAGACTTTCTAATCGACCAACGCTATACCTCTGAGCTCTCTCCAACTATACTCATAATTATAGGCTTAACAGTAGTTCGTATCTTGTATAATATGAAAGCAACTAAACCAGCATAATTGCAAAAACTCCTCGCCTGGTCTGTACACATTTTTACAGCGTCAGGAATCGTATTCGCATTCCTAGCGCTGAAGGCGGTTGCCGCGCACGACTGGCGCATGGCTATGTTTCACCTAATAGTGGCCTTTATCATAGATGCGGTCGACGGCACTTTTGCGAGATTGTTTAAAGTGCAAGAGCGACTACCCCACATCGACGGAAAAATGATGGACTACGTAATCGACTTTGCTACCTACGCCATTATTCCAGCATTCTTTTTTTACGAAGCGAAACTCACTACGGACGCGCTCCTGTTTCCTTGCACGGCAATCATACTTTTTTCTTCAGTGCTTTATTATGGCAAGAAAAAGTGGGTGACCGAAGACTTTCATTTTATCGGCTTTCCAGTCTTATGGAATTTCGTCGTCTTTCTAATGTTCTTTCTATTGAAGACTAGCCCAATAGTCAATGCTGTCGCGGTTGTGGTTTTAGCCATTATGCACTTTCTACCCATAAAGTTTTTGTACCCCAGCCGAACGGACAAATTGCTTTACTTAAACGTTACCGTTATTAGCACGCTTTGCATAATCTCTCTAATCGCTCTTTGGCAATATCCCAAAGAAGTGCCAATGCTACGTTATGCCGCTATCGCGGGCTGCGCCTACTATTTGCTTATTAGTTTTTGGAATACTTGGCAAAGCAAGAAAATTCAGTCCTGAATTTCGAAGACTACCGTCTTAACTTTTCTAGCCAGCACGCCTTCTATTTCTTCCTCAACAATCAAGCGCTGCGCGCTTGGGGATGCAAAAACTTCTGCTAAATCTTTAATTGCTCCAGCAGGGATATTTTCTTTCTCCAATAACTCCAACCAATCAGACAAGTTTTTCGATAAAAACAAATCTTTTAGCGCTTGCTGCAGCGCATCGCGATTCAAAACGCGCTGTTGGTTAAGTGCAAAGCGCTTATCGCTAGCCAAAGCCTCCACACCTAAAAGTTTACAAAGACTTGCAAACTGTGCATCGCTTCCAACGGCTAGTAAAATTTGTTTACCGTCTGCGCAAAGAAAACTATCGCCATAGGGGCAAATGTTGGGATGACACAAACCCTTTGGTCCAGCCACTTCATTAAGCATTAAATAGTTGCTGGCCTGATTGGCTAAAGAAGCAATAGCAGCGTCATACAAACTAACGCGCACAGTGCTACCCACACCTGTCTCGTAGCGATTTATTATTGCCGTAAGAATACCTTCTTTTAAATGATGCGCGGCGATTATATCAATTAGTGCCACGGGCATTTTCACCAACTCGCCTCCGCTCGTTCCGCACATAGAGATGAAGCCCGTTTCCGCTTGTAAGACTGCATCGTAAGCGGGACGAGTCGCGTCGGGGTAACCGTAAATTTCGGCAACAATTAACTTGGGATTCAGGGATCGCAAAATCGTTTTGGCCATTCCCAATTTTTCTGCTACCGATTCTTGAAAGTTAGTGACCACCACATCGGCGCCACGAATCAATTCGTAAACTTCCTCTCTCGCCTCATCCTTTTTTAGGTTTAGTTGACGAACTTTTTTAGAAGTATTGGCACTCGCGTAGTAAGCAGAAATTGCATTATCGTTTGACTCGCCAGGTCGCCGCCATTTACGGGTAACATCACCACCGCCCAGAGCGTTTTCTATTTTAAATACTTCCGCACCGAGCTCAGCAAAAAAACTACCCACCATCGGTCCAGCCAAAACGCTCGACAAATCGACCACTCGTAGTGTTAAAAAGGGGAGATCCATTTATTTCTCTAAGCGATAAAGGATAGGTTTACTTGGACTCGCATCTGATTCGATACTTGTTATTTGCAAATTCAATAAGTACTGACCATCCTCAACTTCTTCGGGAACATAAATTAACTCCGAGATGGTACAATCTTTTCGAATGGCATTGGGGAAGGACCAAAAAGCTTTATGTGCAAGTAGCTTTCCATCGTCCGATTCACGATCGACAGAAGGCAGGTCAATTAATAAATGTTTCACGCCCAATTCTACCATATATAAAATGGCCGCCTCATCAAAATAAGGAGGATTGTTTCCAGAATAATTTCGCAGCAATTTTTCATCCGAATTTGGCAAAGTGCGAATAGCAAGTGCTGGCAAGCCAGTAAGATCTGCATCCACCAATTGAGATTTTTCAATGATCAAGTCGCCATTGTCACGCAAGCTTGGCGTAACCGAAATCAATCGACAAGGAAACATAAAAGTTTTCAGACAATCGTTTAGGTAAAATATCTCAGTGCTAATATGGCCTACACATTCAGTATGCGTTCCATTTCCGTGTGGGTTCAGAGAAATTATCTTGGTGTTTACTTGGCCCCCCTCAAGTGTATCCCCTACAAAGTCGCCAGATACAATTGGGACAATCTTCATCATTGGTGCGTGGAAAGCATTAACCGTTTCCGGCCCCGCACGCAGGGGAATAGAAATATCAATTGGTTTCGACAAATCTGCACGGAAGCTCGATACCCCCAACTTTAAGTCAATGATCACATTTAGACATTTGTTGCGCCACAAAATTACCTATAAATAAATACTACGCATCATTCGCCCGTATTGTGGCACGAGATTGGCGCCTTAAAGGTGAATGCTCTCAAGTATGAACGGTCTCAGGACCCAACATGCAAAACCTTAGATTTTTTTTGGTTTAACAGATGAATTTCTGTTCTAAATTCTGTTGTATGGGTACAACTTTACGAATCAGCCATCAAACTAATAAGGAACACAGGCGAAACACACACTTACTTTACATAATCTTATTCTTCTTGTGCGCTCCAATATGTGCACAACAAGATGACTTGTGCTCCAAACTTCCGCAAGCCAGATTTTCATTTAGCCATATTTCAGATGCTACCTACCTCAATATTGAAACGCTCAACTTTCCAGAAAGCAGCGAAGCAAACCCCGATCCACTTAAGAACGAATATTACATAGTAATAGAAAGTGAGGACGGAGATTATAATAATCAGTGGGGGCCGTTTACCGGACCAAGTCCTAACGTATTTAGTACAGACTTCGGACCGCTCGAATCGACTTCCAAAAATTTCAAGTTCAGCTTTCAGGGAAGCGACGACAGCAGTGAAGATTGTCCTAAGAGCAGCACATTCAGTTTGCATCCCGATGACCTAGTCTTGGGCGAAAACAACTTCGAAGACGAGCAACTGGAAGACTGGGACAAACTCTTCGACCACATAGACAACTTCGAGTTCGAGAAAGCTATTGCAGAAGCCAGAACCAAAAGATCATTTACGGCAGAAGATGCTGCACTATATGAATTTGCCAACTTCTCAATAGAGCGTGCGCAAAAAGATCAATTCGAGGTGTATTTCAAAGTGTACCCAAATCCTGCAGAAGATGTAGTCTTCATTCAAAACATCGAAACCAATGAACACCAATTGAGCCTGGTTATAATGGATCTAAATGGCGATGTAAAAATGAAAAAGTTGTTTGAGGTCGAGAAGTACAACAAGGTGCGCATGAACATTCACCGACTCAAGACCGGAACCTACATCATCGCCATTATGAATAAGAACGGACGCCTAATAGGCATGAAACACCTCTACAAATTGTAGAAGCTCTTAAAAGAGTAATTATCTAATGTGGGCGTGCCCCACTCTCATCTGCTCCACTCGCAATTTGCTTCTGCCGCTAAGCGGCAAACAATATTGCTACGTGGGCAAGTTCGGGGTCGGGCTTTCGGGGCTCGCTCTGTTCTGCTGTCTGCACGCATCGCCCCTCCAGCACTAGGGTGCTGAGGGCTCGGCGTTTGCCAGCAACAGGAGCTCAGACAAGACCAGCAGAGATGTTAAGTCGTGCGGATAATTCAGAAGCAAAAATTT
>CAZZIZ010000139.1:4348-8654 GCA_964654535.1 uncultured Chitinophagales bacterium | reverse complement strand
CGCTCCTTGCTTCACACAAAGCTAGCCACACCTCATACCGCTACTATCCTGGCTGTGAGCCTATCGCAAACCACCACTAAAGTCATTATAAACTGAAAGTCATTTCGAGGCCTGTCCTGAGCGAAGTCGAAGGATTGTCGAGAAATCTCCCGGTCTCAAAGCGAGCGTAGCGATGCGAAGGAAACTCAATGAAAGTTCCCGCCTAATGGTTCGCAAAGACGGACCCGGAATGACAAGAGAGGAGACGCGTGAGGGATAGAGGGATTGTTGAAGCTCCTGTTGGTGAAGGCAAGAAATGTTCTTAGCTCCCTAGAGCTAGAAGAACATTTTGCCTGAAGCAGAACAGAGCGACTCCCGAAAGCCCGACCCCGAACTTGCCCACTTGTGGGCAGAAGTGAGTGGGGCACGCCCAAAATAATTTATAGAAATAATTGCTGTTGGTTCTCTAGTCCTTGATTGAACCCAGGATTCGAATTAATAATTCGGATAAGTATTGGTCATGAACCTATTCAGATGAAGCGCTCTGGCGTGGTTCGGACTTATTTCTAAGGCAGTTTTGCAAACAGATTTTGCTTCAGTAATCCTGTAGACAGACAGCAACCAATCTGCATAGTAAACATATGGATCCGGGTTACCAGGGTAGTTGTGGCGAATAGCCTTTTCAAAGTGGTATTCGATTTCGCGGCTAGGATAGCCCAGTCGTTTCTTCAAGACGCCATAATTTATGTGCAGATAAACATAAACAGGTTGAATTTCATATGATTTATTGTAGTATGCCATTGCTAACCAGGGCTCGTCGTTTACCAGAGTAAGACCATAGTTCATCAAGCCCCGGGCGTTTCTCGGGCTTTTGTTCGTAACATCTTCCCATAGTGTGCTGGCAGTGTCCCACACTTCGTTTCTCTGGAATGTGCCGTAGGCATTGGCCAAAATAATCAGCGAACTGAGGCCAATAAGAATCGGATTGGTCTTTTGTAAAGTTTCTTTTTCCTTACTGGAAAAATAGTTGATTGCAAGAAATATACCGTAGACCACAACAAAGCACAGCGCGATGTTTGAAAAATAAACGCGGTGGTCATTCATAACTTCTGACAGAGGTAAAATACTACTCGTAGGAGCTACGCAAACAAAGAACCAGAGCAAGGCGTAAGACAAAGGAGCGGTCTTCTTGTTAATGCTCATTCTTATAATGAGCAAAAGCATAACGACTAGGAAAATAAAACCGACGAGAAAGCGGACGTCCAAAATGGAAGGAAGAATATACCAGTCCGCATCTGCACTTAAGTCAAATGGGAAAAAGAATGAGCTAAAGTAACGGGCAAGTACAAAGGGCTGCGTTACTAAATATTGAAACGGAGTTATCTCACCAACTGCAAAGGTGTCTGGAGTCATTTTCGTGTTGAAAATGTATAGTCCTATTGCTACGATTATGGAAGGTATTGTGGTCTTAAAAGCCTTGGAAAACGCTTGTGTAAACGAACCCTCGTATTTGGCGTTTTCTACTATAACCAAATAGAAGAAAATGAGCAAGGGAATAACGATAGCCGTTTGCTTGAACAAAAAGGCAATGAAAAATGGAATGATGAAGAGCTGAAACTTACGCCATTTTGGAAAAAGAATGAAGACGAGTAACGTAATTATAGACCACAGGGTGCTCAGCGAATCCGACCGAGAAGAGATATAGGTTATGGTTTCTGGACCCATTGTATGCATTCCAAACAAGGCGGCAGCTAAAATCGATATGGTCAACTTATTTTCTCGAGACACTTCTACAGGCAACCATTGATAGAACAAAAGGATAAGCAGAATAGAAAGGAGTAAATGTCCACCAAAGTTTGTCAAGTGAAAGTACCATGGGTCAAGTTCTTCGCCACTCATGTGTGCATCTATGGCCACGCTCAGAGTACAAAGTGGTCGGTAAGATGTATTGAGTGGAAGCGAACTGTAAGTCTGACTATCGGTAAAGAATCTTTCCAACTTGTCCAGACTTCTAATGTGCGTATTGTTTTGAATAGTGTGCCTGTCGTCGAAGTGAAATGAGTTATCCCAATGATTCGAATAGCTCCCAAATATGCCCAGCAGCATAAAAACAAACAAGAGAATATGTATTCCTTTTGGTCTCACTGTGTGACTGGTGTTTGAGCTAATTGCGCTTTTATATAATTTGTATTTCCTAGTGCATTTTGAAATTTCGGCGCGAGAAAAACTGCACGCTCGCAGGCTAAGAGCGCCTCTTCCAGTCGGCCTAAAGCGATAAGCGCAGCGCATTTATTGTTCTCGGCATATTCACTTAAGCCATTGAAAGAAATCGCTCTATTGGCAGCTGATAAACTGCCCTTGAAATCGCCTTCTTGATACAGATCCAAACTGCGTTGGATGTAATAATTACAGCTATCTATGTTAATGACTACATCTGGTTTGAGTTCGTCCAGTAAGGCAGAATCAACCGTAACTGGGGCCGGAATATGAGGATAATAGTGCTGCTTGGTTAAATAAAAGGCAACGATGGATAGGCCCAAAGCGAAAAGTAAAACCCGTAAACTTAGTTTTTCTAAAAAGCTGCGCATTGCAAGTTCAACTCATTATTGAGCGAAATGCAAATATCGTGATTCGGACAATTTTTCACAAATGCTTAGGATTTTTTAGCGTTTGAATCAATCGATTGTTGACACATATCGCATAGGCTGCGCATATCTTGGGCTTTGGCCTTATCGCCTATAGAGGCGAAATATAGGGCGAAATTTTTGAGGTAAAATTGTACCAACGCAGCGTTACTTCGTGGCGGATATCGCTTTAAATCGGGCTCTAAACCGTTTTTATGTAAGAAGTTTATCACCTCTTGCTCGGTAATAATCATTCCAAGCTGCGCGGGATTTAGATAAAATTCAGCTTCGCCTTTGTATTGCTCCCCAGTATTTGCCGGATTATAGGGTTTAGCGGTATAGGTGAGCAAGAACTGGTTTTCTGGAAGTATCACTCCATAGATGGGAATATTCAATTCTTCGGCCAATACCAAGTAGATCAAACCTAAAGTAAGTGGTTCGCCTTTTTTTGAACGCAGTACGCGGTTAATACAAAGATGTTGCAAACGATCCTTGTAGTCGTCGGTTATATGAAAACCGAATTGATCGTAAAAAACTTGATTGAATATAGTGGCCGTTTTTATTGGCGAGAAACTTACACCAAGTTCCAGCCATACCTCGCGCTTCACAATTTTAATGAGCTCTTCGACGGCCTCAAAGTTGAGACCAGGATAATTGTAAGTGCAAATGAGATTGAGACCCTTTAGAAGATTGCCTGGCTCTAGGTCAAGCCAGTTTTGAAACTTTTGCCGCAGGTCTTCAAAGCGAATATGGGTAAGTATATCGCCAACACGTTTGTTCACCAATTCGTTATTGGAAAACTCGGCGGTCGATTCTAGTTTTTCTAAAACCGAACTGCCGTAAGAAACCAAGCGGTCTCTCACATTATCGTAAATGTCTGTGTCTGGATCTTCAAGTAAAAATATTAGCGAGTCAAGTTCTTTTGTAGATAATGTCATTGGGGTGATTCTTATTTACTTTTTCCGACCTCGGCCTCTCGGTGGTGGTGCATTCTTTATGATTTCCTGCACCTCCTCGAAGCTGAGCTTTCCTGGATCTTCTTTATGTTCTTTTGGTAGTTTAACATTTTTCTTTCCAGCCTTGATATAAGGTCCCCAGCGTCCATTTAGAATCGTGATTTCCGGATCTTCGTCAAACGTTTTGATCATTTTTTCGCGATCAGCTTTACGTTTGGCTTCAATCAGTTCAATCCCTTTTTTCAACTTTATCTTGTACGGATCGCCGTCTTCCGGCTTAATCGATACAAACTTTGAGTCGTGTTGTATGTATGGACCAAAGCGACCAATATTTGCTTTTACCTCTTTCCCTTCGTACTCACCGAGCACTCTTGGTAGGGTAAACAATATCAATGCTTCCTCCAATGTAATTGTTAAAATGCTTTGATGTGGGAGAAGTTTTGCAAACCTTGGCTTTTCCTCATCGTCTTGGTGCCCAATCTGTACCATCGGTCCGTATCGGCCTAGTCTTGAGATGATTTTACGCCCAGATTCTGGATCTTTACCCAACTCGCGTTCACCTACAGAACGCTCGGCCGTTTCGGTTACTTCGTGCACCTCTTTAATAAATGGTGTGTAAAAACCATCTATCATCTTGCGCCACTTCACATCGCCTTCGGCGATTTTATCGAATTCACCCTCAATTTTGGCTGTAAATCCATAGTCGAGTATCTCTCCGAAGTGTTGGACTAAGAAGCTGTTTACGAC
>CAZZIZ010000139.1:0-4248 GCA_964654535.1 uncultured Chitinophagales bacterium | reverse complement strand
GTCGCGTCTATTTTAACAGTGGTACGCTCTAACTCAGCATCGCTCATTTGCGAGGCCATAGCACGCGCCCAAATTAATTTGTACAATTTGGTCTGTTCTTGAGATGCTTTTATGTCTTTCAATGAGAAGTCTGTAGGTCGTATTGCCTCGTGTGCTTCTTGCGCATCTTTAGACTTGTTTTTGTACTTCTTAGGGTTTAAAAACTTGTCACCGTATTTGTCTTTAATCTCCTTCGCTGCAGCTTCCATGGCGGTATCCGACAAGTTTACCGAGTCGGTACGCATATAGGTTATCTTACCCTGTTCGTACAATTTTTGCGCGACGCCCATTGTCCGCGCCACGTTGAAACCCAGTTTGGTACTGGCTTCCTGCTGAAGTGTCGAAGTTGTAAAAGGCGCTTTTGGTTTTTTCTTCGCTGGCTTTACGTCCATGGTTCCGATAGAAAAATCGGACTGGTTGCAGTTTTCTAAAAACTCCTTTACCTCTTTTTCGGACTGAAGTTTTCTACTCAGTTCTGCTTTTAACTGCGTCTCTTTACCTTTGTCATCTTTAACTAAAAAGTTGGCCGTTACACGATAAAATGGACTCGATTCAAAGGCCATTATTTCGTTTTCGCGCTCCACTAAAATTCTAACCGCAACCGATTGCACACGACCAGCAGACAATTTTGGAGCCACTTTCTTCCAAAGAATAGGGGAGAGTTTAAAACCTACTAAGCGATCTAAAACACGTCTCGCTTGTTGCGCATCTACCAAAGACTTGTTGACCAAACGAGGATTTGCCACTGCGTTTTTGATGGCCTTGGCAGTAATCTCATGAAAGACTATTCTCTTGGTTTTATCAATATCTAAATCGAGAACTTCGCAAAGGTGCCAGCTAATTGCCTCCCCTTCACGATCCTCATCCGTCGCGAGCCAAACTTCTTCAGCTCCCTTGGTTAGTTTCTTTAGTTCTTTGACTGTGGCCTTTTTATCGTCGGGTACTATATAAGTACACTCGAATTCGTTTTCTACATCTATCGCTTTATCTCCTTTTGCCAAATCACGGATATGACCATAACTCGAAGTCACTTTAAAGTCCTTACCAAGGATCTTTTCGATCGTCTTGGCTTTCGCCGGTGACTCAACAATTAGTACATTTTTAGCCATATATCTATTCTCTTATCAGGGATTCAGAGGGTGGTTTTGCGCTTATACAACTCTTCATCTCAGTCTTAAGTTCAAAAAATCGAGGGCGCAAAGGTGTCATATTTTTTTAAATTTTCAATAATCGCACCACAAATCGCCCATCTATGTCGTTAAGAAATTCCTTTTCAAAGGAATATCTACCTTTGCGAAAAAAATTAATGAGCCTAAACGCACTCAATGCAATAAGTCCAATTGACGGTCGATATTCAGCCAAAACTACCGAACTCAAAGAATTCTTTTCCGAATACGCACTCTTTAAATATAGACTAAGAATCGAGGTCGAGTACTTTATTGCCCTGTGTGAACTACCCCTTGAAGGGCTCGCAAATGTCAACAAAAATGACTTTACCACGCTTAGAAGTTTTTATGAAGATTTTTCTGAAGCCGATGCGCAGCGTATCAAAGACATAGAAAAAGTAACTAATCACGACGTCAAAGCCGTAGAGTATTTTCTAAAAGAAAAGTTTGAAACCATAGGCTTAACTGAGTATGTAGAGTTCATTCACTTCGGACTTACCTCTCAGGATATAAACAATACCGCTACACCGCTCCTTATAAAAGAAGCCTTGATAGAGGTGTACGCACCTGGTTTTCACAATTGTATCGTAAAACTCAAAGAGCTGGCAACAGAATGGAAAGATATTCCTATGCTGGCACGTACGCACGGGCAACCAGCTTCGCCTACCAAACTGGGTAAAGAGTTTCTTGTTTTCGTAGAGCGATTAGAAAATCAAGAAAAGCTCTTGCAGCAAATTCCTTCCTCTGCGAAGTTCGGAGGAGCTACTGGAAACCTCAATGCGCATCAAGTTGCTTATCCAGATATTGATTGGGTAGCCTTCGCCAATAAGTTTGTAGATGATCAAATAGGTTTGAGCCGTTCGCAGGTGACCACCCAGATTGAGCACTACGACAATATGAGCGCGCTTTTCGATAATCTGCGCAGAATCAACACCATCCTTATTGATCTTTGTCGCGACGTTTGGACGTACATTATGCTGGATTACTTCAAGCAAAAAATTAAAGCGGGCGAAGTGGGCTCTTCGGCTATGCCGCATAAGGTAAATCCTATAGACTTCGAAAATGCCGAAGGCAATTTCGGAATGGCCAACGCGGTCTTTAGTCACCTTAGTCAAAAACTACCAATTTCTCGTTTACAAAGAGACCTAACCGATTCAACTGTTACCAGAAATGTGGGCGTGCCCCTGGCCTATACCGCGATAGCATTTAAATCCCTGCTAAAAGGTTTGGATAAGCTAATGCTTAACGAGACTAAGCTAGAAGCTGATCTAGAAAACAATTGGGCGGTTGTAACCGAAGCTATTCAAAACGTACTGCGCAGAGAAGGCTACCCTAAGCCTTATGAAAAGCTCAAAGAGTTTGCGCGCACAAACGATACCATTAACGCCGAAGCAGTTGCCAAGTTTATAGACGAACTAGATGTAAGCGATGTCGTAAAAGATGAGCTAAGACGTATCAGTCCCCACAACTATACCGGAGTGAACTTTCATTAATCCATCGAACATTGCACTAAACAATAGCCTAAATTGGAAGTCTAAGACGCATAATGAAAAAGCTACTCATCCTCATCGCCCTTTTCTTCGCTGTAGGCGCACAGGCACAAAACGCCACTGAGCTAATTAAGAAAAGCGAAGAGCTTCTGCGTGGAGCTGAATCCAGTTCGTCAAAAATCAAGATGACCATTCAGCGCCCTAAATATTCGCGCGAATTGGTTATTTCCTCTTGGGTCAAAACTGAAAAGTATGCTTTGATTTATTTAGAAGCACCAGTCAGGGACAAGGGAACCGTCTTCCTAAAAAAAGATAAAGAAATCTGGAATTGGGTGCCGTCAATCGAACGGGTAATAAAACTGCCGCCCTCTATGATGATGCAGTCTTGGATGGGATCTGATTTCACCAACGACGACCTCGTGAAAAGTTCTTCCGTCATTAACGATTACAAGCAAGAAGTAGTGGGCACGGAAACCATTAACGAAATAGAATGCTATAAAATTCAGCTTATCCCCAATCCCGAGGCGCCAGTAGTCTGGGGCAAGGTGTTCATTTGGATAGGTACTGAAAACTACGTGCAGATGAAAGTTGAGTACTTCGATGAAGACGACTACTTAATCAATACACTCAGCGTGCTAGAATTAGGAACCTTCGAAGGAAGAACCTTACCAGCAAAAATCGAACTCATCCCTAACGACGAGCCAGAAAACAAAACCACCATCGACTATCTCGATTTCAAGTTCGACATCGATATCAAAGAAGACTTCTTTACGGTGCAGAGCATGAAGCGCTTGCGTTTGTAAGTTTTACTTATGTTCTGGGCGGCTTCCTTCTGCCTGCGGCAAGGAACCGGGCTATCCAGGCTTCGCGTTCGCTCCGGTCTCATTCTTGCTTCACCAAAGTATATCCTTCTACCGCTAAGGCGGTAAGTCTATACTGGTTCAACAAAAGAGACTGCTCCCTTTGGTCGCACCTTCCTATCCCTGCCGCAAACCCCTGTCATTTCGAGCGAAGCCGAGAAATCTGTGTGTTCGTTAGAAAAAGGTAACTCGAAAATTTCCCGTCTTGTTGCTCAGCGACCAACAAGGGCTTGAAGCATAATCGGTAACTGTCTTCCCGCGTTAGGGATAGAGGCGTCTGTCTGAGCTCCTGTTGCTATCGAACACAAACACTTAGCTCCCTAGAGCTAGAAGTGTTTTGCGTGAAGAGAGCAGAACAGAGCGAGCGCCGAAAGCCCGACCCTTGTTCTTTTTCCAAGGTTTTTCGCTTCGCGAAAGATACCTTGGACAAATGAACAGACGGGTAACGCCCAAAGTATTTTTAAAACTTAATACCCTAATCAAAGGACAATTATAAGTGCCACTAAAGCCATTTGTGAACTACCTTTGTGCAATGAACCTGCAACTAGCCTGGCGAAATGTTTTTCGAAATAAACGGCGGACACTTATCTCAGTTGCATCCATTCTTTTTGCAGTTTTCTTTGCCTGCCTTATGCGTTCCCTGCAAAAAGGCGTCTACGAAAATATGATTGAAAACGCCGTGGGTTTTTATAC
>CAZZIZ010000138.1:3684-8841 GCA_964654535.1 uncultured Chitinophagales bacterium | reverse complement strand
AGCGGTATGAGGTGCGGCTAGCTTTGTGTGAAGCAAGGAGTGGGGGTGGATGACCGTTTAGGGAATACGCACCCACGACTATGCTGAACCAAAGATAGACGTGCCGAGTACAAGCGGATAGCCTGTTGCTGCCCAGGTAAATTCTTAGTGCGCTCCAGACTTAAGTATCTCAGGACAGTTTTTCTTGAACTTGTTCAAACGCGGTATCGAAACAGCACGCACATATGGATTGTTGGGATTGTGTTGCTCATAATCTTGGTGATAATCTTCTGCCGGGAAGAACTTTGTAAGTGGCTCTATCTCAGTAATTATCGGATTGGCAAAAGCACCCTCGTCCGTTAACTTTTTTACCATAGCTCTCGCAGCAGATTCTTCTGCGTCGTTTTGATAAAATATCATAGAGCGGTATTGTGAGCCAGCATCAGGTCCTTGTCGATTGGGTGTCGTAGGATCGCCAGACATAAAAAATGCCTTAAGTAAGACTTCGAAGCTCACCACATCTGGATCGTAATAAACTTCAACCGCCTCGGCGTGACCCGTGCGACCAGTTCCGATAGACTTATAAGTAGGGTTGGGTGTATGCCCACCGGCGTAACCTGAAATAGCTTCTTCGACACCATTGATTGACTCGTAAACAGCCTCGACACACCAAAAACATCCACTAGCGAAATATGCTTTGCTAAGCTTACTTAAGTCTTGTTTCGTGCGCTCGTCTGATACTTTGTTATGCTCTCCTTTTAAACTTGTACATGCAAGTAGCGTAAAGCATAAAGCAATTGGAATTAAGAAAATTTTGATCTTCATATTTTTTGTTTTTCGAGTAGACTCCGAATATAGTCTTATGTTTTTAAAAGCTTGTTTTAAAATCTCAAAGCAAAGATGAGCCTAAAAAAGGCCTTAACTACAGTCAACTTTACCTCAATTCATGTCCATTTGTCCCTAAATGAGACCGGTCTGGATATCCTAGCTGGGGGTTCTGCCAAGTGTTGGTTTTTTCGCGTTCAGAAGGCTTTCAAACTAACGATTCTAATATCTCTGTGGTTTCTGAAAACAAAAAAAAATCGCTGACTGTCGTTCCTTATGCAAAGGCACTCATTGTCCATACAAAGATTGCAAAAATCTTTTTCTACAGAACCATTTATCGATTAATAACATCTAGAATTTCTATTCCGATATCGTCCACGCTGTATCTACTATTTGATAAAATCACCACGGCGGTTTTTGTCTCCGGAACCATACCATAAAAGGACCACGAACCATTGGTTTTGCCGCTGATCATATAAAGAGGTGGGATCTTTTTGGAACGGGGATAGATAAACCAACCGTAACCCGCTTTGACGTGCTTGCGATCGGTTTCGGTATGTTCCATAAGCGATTCCTGAATCTCGGTCCACTCGCTGGAGCCAACGGCATCGATCCAAACTTGCATAAACTTCAGGCTGCCTGCTAAGTTTGCGTAAACGCCAATACTCGGTGCAAAAACGCCGTATTCAAATGGGGCGATTTCTTTGCCAGTAATAGAGTGTATAGGCAGGAGCTTTTCTTCTCCGCCTGGTCGATCAGCGCTTACACCTGTAATTTCGTAGTTCGTGTTTATATATTGTTTAAAGAGTTCGGGCCAAGTCTGCTGGCCGCTTGCGCAGATAACTTCTCCTAACGCTACATAGCTGTAGTTCGAAAAGCGAAACTTCCCAATCGGGTAGTTCTTCTTTGACTCTCTGTAAGTTTCTAAGTACTCAAAACTCAGTTCGTCCGTGTAATGAACAAATGGGGCTAAAGGGTCTTTGTTCTTCAGGTGATAATTCTGCGGGCGCATTGGCAATCCACTTTGTTGGCTGGCCAACAAATGTGCATTGAGTTTTCTTACCGTTGGGTTGCTAAACTCGTGAGGAAGAATGTCGCTAATAGGGTCGGCCAGGGAGAGTTTCTCTTCACTAACCAGTTGCATTAATATAGCAGCGGTGAATATTTTGCTACTACTGCCAATTGGGATAAGAGCTTCTGTGTCGGGCAGGGCAAGATCGTCTTCGCTCGTTTGGCCAAAAGAGTAATAATAAGTGTGTCCACTTTCTATTATACCAATGGTCAATCCGTGAGCCCCTTCCTCTTCCAAATAGGGCTTTACCATTTTTTCAACCAAGCCTTCTAAGGCTTGACTTTGAGCATTTGCCGATAGGGCAGCTCCTGTAAAAAGAAAGAAAATCAGGATGGTATTTTTCACTTTATCGCTTGCTTAGACCAAGATAACGTGCTCTCGTTTAAGTCTGGGCCTTGGTTCTGTAACTTATGTGCAAAGATACTGCAATTTGAACACTTGTTCAATTAAACGTTAATTAGTGTTAGTGGTCTGAGTACTGAAGCAATCTTCAGCAAAACATTGCGCCGATAGATTAGTTTTGGGGCATAAAATAACAACAAATGAAAATCAACAAATTATTTTTCGCGGCACTACTTATGTTTTGTGTGTTCGGAACAGCAACGGCACAAGACGCAGGAAAAACCAAAGTGAGAGCAGTAAACGAAAGCATGGAACAGTTGGAGCTAACTGAAG
Organism: uncultured Chitinophagales bacterium; assembly: GCA_964654535.1. GTDB lineage: Bacteria > Bacteroidota > Bacteroidia > Chitinophagales > UBA2359 > CAZZIZ01. Next base: position 6,290 of record CAZZIZ010000138.1, on the reverse strand, counting down.
AGCAAGAGCTGAAATTGCAAGAAATTAGAAAAGGCTACACGGCAAAAATCAAGGAAGTACGCATGGCCAGCAACAATGAAAACACGCTTGGCTTAAGAGAAGCTTTACAAGATTTGCAAGAGGAACAACAAGTTGAGATCCGTTCCGTTTTAACCGAAGAACAATTAGAAATTTACAATAAAATGCTCGCCAAGAGAAAAGCAAGCAAAAGCCCAGTAAAAAAGGCTGGCGATACTTTTGACTAAAACTTAGATATGACTCAGATCACAAAATTCGCGTTTACCTACCTACTACTCTTTGTAACAGTTTTGGCGGTTGCCCAAACTCCCCAAAAAGTTGGTGGGGGTGTTCTAAAAGTCCTAAATGAAAAACTTGAGTTGTCCGATACACAGTACAATCAAGTCAAAGGATTCGTTATGGAACAAAGAGATAAAATACAAGCCATTCGTGCAGACGACAGTATAGAGTCGGCAGATAAGCTAAACGCACTTAAAGAAGTACGTTCGAATTTTGAGGGCAATATGAAATCTGTTTTGAACGAAGGACAATTCGCAGAGTTTAAAGCGCTAAAAAATGAGCTTTCCGCGAGAAACCGAGGCAGTATGAAAAAGACTCCGGATAAGCGTAGACCATCTTACGATGAGGCAAAAAAGAAACGTGCTGAAATGAAAGCGCTTCGTATGGAAGTGGAACCAAAGGTTCGCGCCATAAGGGCAGACTTTGAGAAACAGATTAAGCGCAAGGACCGCAAGGAAATTGAGAAGCTAAGAGTTGCTTTCGAGGCAAAGCAAGCTGAAAGAAAAGCCGATCGCCAGAAAATGAAAGATGCTGACCAGCGTCCGAACAGAGATGAGCTTAGAAAGAAAGCTGAAATGCGTAAAGAGGAAATGCCTGCGGAAAAAGAAGCAATAGCTAAACTAGCAGAAAAGTACAGTGATGCCATCCAAGCAACCTTCGATGCCAATCCAGAGGTCAAAGAGTATTTCTCGGCTCGTCACAAAGCCCAAGGCCGTAAAGGCAAAGGACAAGGAAAAGGTGATGGTATGAAAAAAGGTAAAGGGAAAGAAGGAATGAGCAAGGACAAAATGGGCAAGAAGCACAAAGCCGCTGGTCTTTTCTTACTTATGAATCCAGAAAAGTAATAAACGCTGTATTGTACAGATAATTGAAATGCCTCCGCTTGCGGAGGCATTTTTTTGTTCAATAAATTAAAAATCAGCTTCCGTATAGATTATGGTAAACTCCCCCTGCTGAATATCGACCTTTTCAAATCGAATACCAGGGTCACACCATTTGATTGAACTTTTAGTACCATCGATCCGAACCGCTTCCACGAACTCAGCAAGCAAATTGCAATGATCGGCGCTGGTTGAAAGACTGCCATCTTTAGTCTTGAGGTCTACACTCGAGATAATGCGCTTTTGTTCTTTGGGTTTTAAGGGTATGACTTCCTGAATAGCACCTCGACGATCCACTTCAGTTTTATAAATAATGTTCAGCACTTCCGAGGTTTGGTTTTCAACCAAGACATCGTACTGTAGGCTAGGGGAGCAGGCGCTGAGTAGGCCGATAAATAGCAGGCCTGCTAGCGTATTAAGCTTAGGTAGATTATGTTTCATTGGTAGAAAACGCTTCTCGCGAAATTGGGATTGTGATGGTGTTAGTTAAGATTTCTCAAATTTAGAAATAATTGTTTGGGCTTGCTCAACAACTTTTGGGCGTGCCCCTTCGCGCCCTCCGCCTTTTCGGTCTGCGACCAAAAAGTCTCCGGTTGCTCAGGGTCGGGCTTTCGGCCGTCGCTCTGTTCTGCTTCAGGCAAAAAGCTCATCTAGCTCTAGGGAGCTAAGCGCTTTTCTTGCCTGCAGCAACAGGAGCTCCACAAAGGCCTCTATCCCTCACGCGAAACTCAATTTGTTTAAACAGACAAGCATTATGGATTCCAAAGTTTATACTCTTTGTATAACTCCAAAGCAATACCGGGTATAATCGCGAGAGCATACCAAAATTCAAAACCTACAGCTGCGAAAAGAGCAGCAGCAATTCCTATACAGAGACCAATTAGCTTAATGAATTGAGTAGTCGTGTGATTACGTTGAATATTTTGCGTCATACGCTTTAAGCTTTCGTTGTTATCGGCAATTCGCACCAAGCAATCTGTAATAGACGCCACTTGATTCTTATCGAGCATTTTAAATAGATAAGAAGTTAAATCAATAATACGCGCCTTTTGGCGAATGCTAGCGTGTTCATTAATCTTCCTAATGGTGCTAAAATTCCAAACCTGCCGAAGATAATTTTTGACTTTGTCTCGCATTCTGCCGTCCGATTCGCGTCGAGCCGATTGCGTACATAGATTACCCAGGTTGGTTATGAACCGCTCAATCTCCGCCCGCTCTTCGGATCTCTTTCTTGCAATAGGATCCTCCTGATAGTTTCTAAACTTAACCTTTGGTCTTATACCAGAAACTCGATCGGCCATTGCGTTTTCATAAGCCTCTCTTACTTCAATGAACTTGGCAGCGGCGCTAGGGTTATTCGGATTTACATCGGGGTGATACTTCTTCGCTAGACGACGATAAGCTTTCTTTATTTCCTCAGGGCTCGCG
>CAZZIZ010000138.1:0-3584 GCA_964654535.1 uncultured Chitinophagales bacterium | reverse complement strand
GTCAGGGTGATGCTTTTTCGCTAGTCGACGATAAGCTTTTTTGATTTCCTCTGGACTTGAGCCGGGTTTTAAACCTAGTATTTGGTGGTAGTTCAATTGTAGTTTTATTTACCTTTTCTAAGCTGGTTCATCTGATATAGTCCAAACAACCCCACAATACCAACCAGGGGAATCACTTGAGGCGCACCCCCAATGTAGAGAAAATAGCAAAATGTACAAGCAATGAAAATGAGAAAAATCATTGCGCAACCATCATTGTCGATGGCTCCATCAGACCTAGGTCTTGAGGCGGGCATCCCCGTAACAGCAGTCTGTAAATCCAAATTCTCACCTGCAATAGCGTAGAGAAAGCGCCGAACATAATTCGCCCTTTCAATTGAAACCATTTTAAAGAGGTATCTACTTAAGTCTATTATTTTGAACTTTTGCTTATAGGTAGCGTGTTCATTTATTTTTCTCAGGTGTTCTTTGGTCCACACGCGTTTGTAGTATTGATCTACTAATGCGCGCATTTTCCTGTCTTCTTCTTTATGCACTGTACGTAAGCAAAGTTGTTCCAAGTTTGAAATAAAGCGATAGATGTCATTTATTTCTTCGTTCCGTTTTCTAGCGACTGGATCTGTTGTTGACTGTTCGGCAGACCATTGCGTTTTCGGTCTTACGCCACCAATTTTTTCTGCCAAAGCATATTCATAAGCCTCTCTTACCACGATAAACTTAGCAGCGGCATTTGGATTGTTGGGATTTACATCGGGATGATACCTCTTCGCTAGCCTACGATAAGCTTTCTTTATCTCCTCTGGACTTGCGTTGGGTTTTATGCCTAGTATCTGTTGGTAGTTCAAAGTCTTGCTTTAAAAGAAAACTAGTAATGCTCTATTATATAAAATCCGAGTAATGCTACAAGTAAAACAAAAGTTGCCAGGCATAAGAATGCAGGAACACCAAAAACGGTACCCAAAATCAATGGAATGAACAACATTGCTATAATTGTGGATACTGCTAGGATTACTAAAGAAGGCTCATTGAAAAGCCTTGGCAAGAAGTTGAGCAGAATGTCTTGATTGATAAGGGTCATTTCTGCTTTAGTCATTTTTAGCTTTTTGAGCCTGGCCACAACTTTTCTACCCATTTCCCAATCCAAGGCAGGCATCAACTCAAAATGAAGTTCTATTATTCTCCAAACCTGATCTGGTCTTGCATGCTTGTTGATTAGTAAAATCAGATCGTCGTTCCAGACCGCCTCTAAGTAGTTTGCAATAATCTCCTTGGTTTCTCGATGATTAATCCATCGTTGCGGATTCGAATATCGTGCATGTAAGTGCTTTAGGTTATTAGTGAGTTTGTTGATATCACGCTGAGCTTCTCTTCTTCTTGTCCCCTCGGAAGGCGGACGGGAATATCGATTGTGTTTGAAACGACGCTTTTTAGTGGTGTCCATTTTTTCGCTTAGAGCATATTCATACGCGTCTCGAATTTCTATGAACCGAGCAGCGGCGTTGGGATCGTTTTTATTTACATCAGGATGGTACTTCTTCGCGAGTCTACGATAGGCCTTCTTTAAATCTTGTGGGCTGGCACCGCTTTTTACACCTAGTATTTTTTGGTAATTCAAAACGCAAGCGATTTTTGGAAAAATCCAAATCCAAAGAAACGTGAACCAATCAATGTGAAAATTCCAACCATAGTAACCACAGCAAAAACCAATATGAGCGCCCAGTTAATAATTTTCGCTATCCGATTGAAATTCATTGTTGACTGGTAATGTTTAATGGCATTATTTAATGCTGCATTACCATTAGCAATCGACTTAAGGTTTTCAATTCGACGATCTACCTCGTCCCATTTCAAAGCCGGAAACAGATAAAAGTGTAGTTCAATAATGCGTTGTTTCTGTCTAATAGTCCCGTGCTTGTTAAGTTTTTCCTTCAAGTCACCGCTCCAAATAGTGCGCATAAAATCCACAACTACTTTCTTCGGCGTTTCTTCTTTTCCCCAATAGGAGATATGCGTTCTTCTAATACCGAGTTGCTCTAGGTTAGTTATTAAGCGATAGATATCTTCAACTTCGGGAGCCATTCGTGGCCGATCCGGTTCGGTGGTTTTAAAAGTGCTGAACTTCGAGCGTTTGCTTAGAACTTTCCCCGTGCTCTCTTCCAATACGTGCTCGTAAGCATTTAGAACCTCAATAAATTTCTCGGCTGCCTCAGGTTTATCTGGATTGGTATCGGGGTGATATTGCTTGGCAAGCTTACGATAAGCTTTTTTGATTTCGGCTGGCTTAGCGCCTCTTTTAATTCCTAGTAAGCGGTAGTAGTCGGTCAAGGCAATCGATGATTATAGTTTGTTCTTGGGATTTAGTAATCCGTATAAACCGAGCCCAGCAATTACGATTGGTAAGACGATTAGCTTACCGCGAGCAGAATGATAATAGAAGAAAAAGCTAGCGCCACCGACCAGCATAAGCGCACTCATACATTTGTAAAACACTTTTGCTCCAAAGGACTGTTTGGGGCCTTTACTTATCTCAATTCGCTTTTCATAAATGGCTTCAGGATGGTCTGTTTCAAGTTGGACAACTGTTTGGACAATGCGATCTTCCATATCCTTTTCACAATGTCGTTTCAAAAAAGTGCGGATATCATCATAGCCTGCACCGTGTGTAAACATCTTCACTGCGGTCGCACTTAGCTGCTTTTCATTGTACTCTTCCATTTGAAATAAACTACCGTCTTCGACTTTGCGAAAGACCATAACCTCCATAACCCATCATTCCAAAAGGAATGGTAGAAACCCAGCCCGCGTCCCATAATACAACAGAGAGAATCGCACCAAGGCCAAACATTACTCCACTAAAGACTTTATAGAAAATAGTACTGAAGTCGCTTCCGCCTTCTAAATCTCTGCGCAGCATTTCTTTTGCCTTTTCTATCTCAGCTTTATTTTCTCTTTCATATTGAATAAGGGTGTTGACGATACTATCTTCCGTGGCTTCGTCGCAATTCTTTTTAAGAAAGGCACGAATGGAACGATATCCAGAACCTTGGGTCAGCATCTTAACTGCAGTCTCGGTAAGTTGGGTTTCGGTGTACTCTTCCATTAGAATACAATTTAATAAAATATTATCCAGGAGGCCACCAGCTGTTCATTTCATCGTTGAAATAAACGAAAAGGAGAATCATAAATAGCACTAAGGCAATTACCAAAGCGCTAATGTTCCAGATCACTTCTTCCATAAAAGCAGAATGCTGGTTCTTGCCTATCATACGCAGTAAAGCGGGATCTTCTCCCGCGATTTTTTTGAGACATTGGCTCACTTCCTTAACCTGCTTATGGTCGAGTGCTAAAAACAGGTAGTAGTTCAGCTCAATGATGCGCTCTTTTTCTTGCCGATTGGCGTATTCGTTTATGCGTTGAATAAATTCAGGACTCCAAGCGCGACGTAGATAGTCTTGCACCAAGGTTCGAATCTTTGGCGAGTTTGTATTGTTCACACTTCGTATACACAATTGCTCCAGGTTGGTTCTAAACCTAAAAATCTCATTTCGCACTTTATCGCGTTTTGCGTCTTCGGGATTGCTGGG
>CAZZIZ010000137.1:4663-8914 GCA_964654535.1 uncultured Chitinophagales bacterium | reverse complement strand
CGCATAATCCTGTATATACTCCTAAGATACAATTGACATGCAAAAGCCGATAAGGACTATTGCACTTTAGAGGAGCTACAAGGTTGAAAATCAGTATTTTTGCGCGTTATTAGTTAAAATGAGCATTCAAGAAGAGATTGAGAAAAGGCGGACCTTCGGGATTATCAGTCACCCCGATGCAGGTAAAACTACGCTAACGGAGAAGTTGCTGCTTTTTGGAGGTGCTATACACGAAGCTGGCGCGGTAAAATCCAACAAAATCAAGAAATCGGCCCACTCCGATTTTATGGAGATTGAGAAGCAGAGAGGGATCTCGGTAGCCACTTCGGTAATGGCTTTTACTTATCGCGATAAGCAAATCAATATTCTTGATACTCCTGGTCACAAGGACTTTGCGGAAGACACTTATAGGACCTTAACCGCGGTGGACAGCGTTATTATGGTTATCGATTGCGTAAAAGGTGTCGAGAATCAAACGGAAAAGTTGATGGAGGTATGCCGTATGCGTAACACACCAGTAATAGCTTTCATAAACAAACTTGACCGCGAGGGTCAAGATCCTTTTGATCTTTTAGATGAAATAGAAAACAAGCTGGACATAAAAGTGCGCCCAATGTCTTGGCCTATTGAAATGGGCTCGCGTTTCAAAGGAGTTTATAACTTGAACAAAGGCCATTTAAATCTTTTTCGCGCTAGTCAACAAAAACTTACCGACGAATACACCACTATACAAGATCTTGATGATCCAGCGCTTGAAGAATACGTTGGAGAAAAAGACGCCGCACAATTAAGAGAGGATGTTGAATTGATTAATGGAGTTTATGATCCACTTGATATTGCACAATACCACGCAGGTAAGTTGGCTCCTGTTTTCTTTGGTTCTGCCTTGAACAACTTTGGTGTTCAGGAGCTTTTAGATACCTTTTTAGAAATAGCACCCTCGCCCAGAGCACGCCAAACCAGTACACGTATAGTGGAACCTGACGAAAAGAAGTTTTCTGGTTTCGTATTTAAAATTCACGCCAACTTAGACCCGAAACACCGCGATAGGATTGCCTTTTTGCGCATTTGCTCTGGTAAGTTTGAGCGAAACAAGTTCTATCAAAACACACGCGAAAAGAAAAAGTTGCGCTTTAGTAATCCGACCAGTTTTATGGCTCAGTCAAAAGAAGTAATAGACGAAGCTTATCCTGGCGATGTAATTGGACTTTATGATTCCGGTAATTTTAAAATTGGAGATACACTAACCGAAGGTGAGACTTTGCAATTTGCTGGTATACCAAGTTTCTCTCCCGAAATTTTTAAGGAGCTTATTAATAGAGACCCGATGAAATCAAAACAACTGGAGAAAGGCATTATGCAATTGACCGACGAGGGAGTTGCTCAGTTGTTTACGGTTAAAACGGGCAACAAAAAAATAGTGGGTACCGTTGGAGAGCTACAATTTGACGTAATTAAGTATCGACTGGAGCACGAATACGGCGCCAAGGCAGAGTTTTTCAACCAGCCATTTAAGAAGGCTTGTTGGATAACGGGCAGCGATCAGGAGATCATCAATGAATTCTTGAGAAAAAAATCAAATTACGTTGTGTACGATAAAGACGATAACCCAGTCTTTCTGGCACAGTCTCCTTGGATCTTACAATCCACCCAGAAGGAGTACCCGGGCATAGAATTTCACGATAACAGCGAATTCAAAACGCTAAGTACAGTCTGACTTTTACCTTTGGCTTAACACCCTAAAGTGTTGGTATTGAGAAGCTTAGGAACTATGCCGTTTTTAAAACTCTTTACTTTTCTTATAAAGTGTCTTTTGTGTAAAGAAGTATTTCAAGCACCTTTGGCAACGTAGACACATAGCTTGTCGTATAGACTGTAGAAGCCCTGATAATCAGATATCAACATCTTTTAAAAATGACATTACATTGTCGACAATACGTCATATTTTATTAAATATAACTTACCTTAAGAGCAATAAAAAGAGACATATGAGAAAATCTTTCCTTCTTCTTGGCCTGTTAACTGTAGTCTTTCTATTCAACTTCACCGTTGACGATAGAGACTCAAATGAGATCCAGCCAGTTGCAACCACTATTTGGGCAGATGGAGCATATACTTTAATGATGCCTCAGTTGCCAGATAATGTAGATGACTACTCTTACGACAAGCCAGAACACTACTCTGCTCTTAATGGACTTGGCAATGGACTTGGTCTTGGAAATGGCATTGATAACAACATGGCTACCTTAGGCAGAGTACTCTTCTATGACAAGAACTTATCTAAAAACAAAGAAGTGTCTTGTGGTACTTGCCACAAACAAGAATTTGGATTTGCTGATAAAGTAGCTGCCAACGCAGGATTTAATCAACAACTGAATACGCGTAACGCCATTTCAATTGCTGATTTGGATTACACTCCTTATACAAGTCTATTCTGGGACGATCGTGAAAGCGAGTTAACGCATATGCTTACGCTTCCATTCGTCAACCCTGATGAAATGGGATTCAATAATTTCCAAGAACTCATCAACGAAATTCAATTGCACGATTACTATCCTGCTTTGTTCGAGTTTGCTTTCGATGGCGATGATAGTGTAACCAAAGAGCGTATCGGCGAGGCATTGTCTCACTTCACACGCGCAATGGCTGCAGTTAATACTAAACTGGATATTGCAGTATCCGGACTTACTGGCAACGTTAATGATGGCTTTAACAATGATCTACCTGGGTTTACAGCGAGCGAAAATCTCGGTCGCAAAGTATTCCAACAGGATTGTCAGAACTGCCACTCTTCAGTAATGACTGCTAAAACTTATACGCCAGTTCAAAACACGGGTATTTTCAATACGCCACATAATACTGGTTTAGATGAGTTTACTACTGACCCAGGTGTTGGTGCTCCGGAACTTGGAAACGGCAGTACCTTCGACGGTATGTTCAAGACTCCGACGCTTAAAAACGTTGAATTTTCTGGACCATATATGCACGACGGTCGTTTCGAAACCTTGGAAGAAGTTGTTGACTTTTATAGCGAAGGCTTGAAAAACCACCCGAATTCTGCATTCAATCTTAATAGTCCAACGAACCAAGAATACTATTCAAACACTCCGCCTCTGCCTGATAGTCAAGAAGGATTTGATTTCACTGATTTGGAAAAAGCGGGATTGGTTGACTTCTTAAAAACATTAACGGATTACACTTTATTGGAAGATCCAAAATTCTCTGACCCATTTATAGAAGAAGGAAGTGTAGGTATCCCAACTCTAGACGAGTTGAATGTCGCTACATTCCCGAACCCTTCTACCGATTTGGTTAACATTCAGTTGAACGACAGCTTCGACGAAAACGTTACCGTGTCTATTTACAATTTGAGTGGTCAGCTTGTTAGAACGCAAAACGCTTCTGGCAAACTTGTTCAAATTGAAAAAGGAGCCTTGACCAACGGAAACTATTTGATAAGAATTTCTGACGGTGAAACATTAGGAAGTACAAAAATTATTTTTCAGTAGTATTTACCACAACGATTATAGAGCCCTGAATTTATTCAGGGCTTTTTTTTGCTCTACCTCCAAATGGCATTTTTAGTGGGACTTTATGGGCAGCAACAGGCTATCCACTTGTACTCGGCACCTTGAAAAAGTGTTCGCCATAGTCGTGGGTGCGTATTCCCTAAACGGTCATCCACCCCCACTCCTTGGCTCTCTACTTTTTCAAGTCACCTCATACCGCTTCTATCCTGGCTGCAGGCTAGGCTTTAATCCATCGGTAATTCATATCCGACGGAAGATCATCCGGCGATAAAATGAGTGCTTTTTTTTGAGAATATTTCTGTGTAAGAATCTGGGAATAGGTACGCGCTTAAGTCAATCGCTCTCTCGATTTCCCCGCTTCTAAGCGCACCGCCGCGAGATCTGAAATTTCATTATTCAATCGATAAAAGCTGTAAACCACGTTCGCCTTATCATCGACTGTAGCTTCGCCTTCCAGGTCATAAATAAACTCCTTTAGCACTTCATCTACCACTTTCGGACTCAGCACCTCTTCGGTTTCCCGCCAGTTGTTGGCGGCCTTGGTTAACTCATCTAGGGAAATTTGTTCACGATGCTTTTTGTAAATGACCTTCATCAACCTCCGGCGGATGTTTTCTACGTGTTGTTCTTTTTGCTTGCGCTGAACGTAAAACCAACGTATGGCTGGGACTACGAAAAATATTATTGAAAAGATAAGCGGGAACCAACCTAGACCAACCAA
>CAZZIZ010000137.1:0-4563 GCA_964654535.1 uncultured Chitinophagales bacterium | reverse complement strand
TTGAATACATTCATGGCAATAATTCCGAAATTACGTTTCAGGTTATTACCAGTGACTTCCCATTCTGGAACGTACTCATCCCAAAACCATTCTATCTTTTCGTTTAACTCGTCCGAGCCTCCTTTTATAAGACGTTCAAAGGTTCCAACCAAAGTTCCGTTCTCCGTTATAGTTGCCTCACCATCAAACTCGGCTAGGCAAGTAGTCATAAACTCTGCCGCTCGAGAACGCGTCCAACCTGCTAAAGCTTGTACTTCAGATACCGTACAAACCCCATTGTTCTTCCTTAGAAAAGCCGCAAGCTCGCGCTGGTTACGCAAAGGGTGAATAGGAACCCTTGGTGGTCCAAAAACAAAATCATAAACTGAGGCGATGAAACTCTTTTCCTTTTTTCTTCTAGGCTTGCGTTTCCAGGGATCGGTATCCTCCTTTTTTTGTTTTTTAGTTGGTAAGCTGGTACGTCGTGGTTCGTAATGCTCATAGGGATAACCCCATTTATCCAGCGGCTCATACCTCGTTCGGTGGTGCGTGTTCCATCTAAAAATCGAATAGAACATCTCTGATATGATGCGTATAAATCCGCCAGCTGCTCCTTTGCCGTTGCTATCTCTACCTCCCTGACTCATCATGAGAACGAGCATTGCTATAATCATTACCAAGAAAACGACGAAGTAGACCACGAGGGTTATACCAATCATTGCTTTGTACACGGTCTTAAAGACTCGCCAGACAAAAGCGCCCATTTTTTCTAGGCGTTCTTGAAATGGAACAGCAGTTCTACGTTTCAAGGAAGAACCAAAAAAGTAGATCAGCTCACCCCCATTGGAAACGTCCAGATGGCAAACATACTTTCGCATCAGCGCTTTCAAAGCATACTTAGTCTCAAGCATAGGCAAACCAGTAACCGTACTGGCGTCGCCAAGTGTGAAGGGTTCTTTTTGCTTTGAAAGAAACGACTCTAATTCTTTTTGATGGCCTTTTTCTAAGGCTGAAATTTCTGCCACTATATTTGTTTATTAAGAGCGCAAATTGATTCGATTAAGATCACCATTCCTTCGCGAAATGGCAAAAAAAAAGTGAGGACGAGGTCCTCACTTTCAATATTTTCATAATTTTCATTTCTTATTCAGCAGCGAAAATCCTACAACTTGCCGTTGATACGCAACCCGCTGCATCTCTAATGGTCATTACTTGAACGCCTTCGCACAAACCATTCATTACCGTATTCGAAGACATCTGTGACCCTTCGTAAAGGTATGGAGTTTGACCTCCTTCTATAATTAGCTCCGCTTGACCCGCACAACCACCTTCATCTGAAGTAACCATAGTAAAGTAAGCCAGTAAAGTCTCCGCCTCTTGTACGATATAGACCTTATTTACCGAAGCTCCGGCAGCATCCGATACGGTTAGAAAATATGTTCCTCCATTGAGGTTACCCAGATACGGAGCATTTTGAGTGTTTGAAGACCAAGAAAATGAATAAGGTTCGACACCTCCTGTTACATCAACCAGGATGTTACCATTTTGCAGGCCAGCACAGGTTACGTGCTGTAACTCGACTAATTCGACATTCATTTGTGCATTGAGTTCGTTAAACACGAAAAGCACGATAATTAGGCTTAATAGTTTTCTCATTTGATTTGGGTTTTCTATTGCTACCTAATACTTGGCTAAAAACATACCAATAAGGCGTTCCGGAAGCCACAAAATGACCAAGTATGCGGCGTTCTATGACTAAGGATTAAGTCAATCATAGGGCTCGAAGTCTTTGGGACAGAACCCAAAAAGGAGCAAATAGCCGATTTTAAACGGATTATGCACATAGTATTGCTACGACTTCGGCTCTTAAAACTGCCTGTTTTGAATGCAAACTATCGTGTATTCTACTGTATTTCAGCATTTTATACAAGAAACAAGCTAAAAGGTGCTTAAATCGGGTTGGAGAGCACCCATTTTGTAGTAGACAACACTTGACTTGCTAAAAAATAAAACTTAGTTAAATCGTTACTTTTGACAAAAATTCCATCTAAAAGAGTGAAGAGGGAAACTAATTCGCCTGAGTCTAACACACTCAAAAAGCACAAAAACACAATAAACTAAATAAACTTTAAACGCTATTATGAAGGAAAAAGGATTTGATGTCATTGCAACTGCACAAGAAGCAGTTGGAGGAATGGCCACTAAATTTGCTGAATTTATTCCAACGCTTTTGGGAGCATTACTAATTCTAATCATTGGATGGATTATCGCGAAAATGGTGAAATGGGCTATTTTGAGAGTTTTGAAAGCCGTTCGTTTTGATACATTAATTGAAAAAACGCACGTCGACGAGTACTTAGCTAAAGGTGGAATCACTACAAAAGTTAGTGGAATCATTGCAAGCTTGTTCTACTGGTCTATTATGCTTTCTGTCCTTTTGTTGTTCTTCAACAATTTGGGACTAGAGGCTGTTTCAGACTTGATCAACCAAATCGTTGCTTACTTACCAAAGATTTTCGTTGGAATCATCCTACTTATCGTAGGTGTTTACATCGCTAACTTCGTTGAGTCATTAGTTGTTACTCCATTAAGAAATATGGATTTCAAAGGAGCTGACTTGGTTGGAAAAGGTGTGAAGTTCTTTATTCTTTTCACAGTTATCTCTATGGTTCTTTCAACTTTAGGAATAGGTGGAGACATCATCCCTAACTTGTTTACGACCTTTACTACTGCTCTTATTGGTGGTGCTGGTCTTGGAGCTGCAATCGCAATTGGATTGGGTGGAAAAGACAAAGCTGCTGAGTTAATTCAGCGTTACATCAAGTAAGATTTTACTTAAGAATACAGAAGGCGATCACAATGTGATCGCCTTTTTTTATGCCCGCTTGTTTCGGGTAAAATCTTTTCTATACAAGACATTAAAGCCTTGCAGGGTAAAATTGTTATTTGAGTTTATCGGCGAAAAGCTTTTTAAACTTCTCGACTTTGGGACCTACTACAGATACGCAGTAGCCTTGATTGGGATTGGCAAGGAAATATCCCTGGTGGTAATCTTCCGCGCTGTACATTACTTCAAATGGACTTATCTCCGTTACAACTGGATCATCCCAGAGTCCACTCTCTTCCACCGCTGCCTTAGAGGCTTCAGCAAAACGTTTCTGTTCTTCATTGTGATAAAAGATAGCGCTGCGGTATTGCGTCCCAACATCGGCGCCCTGTCGGTTCAATGTAGTCGGATCGTGGCTTTTCCAAAACACTTCTAAGATCTCAGCCACAGATACCACCGCCGGGTCGAAAGTGACTTGCACCACTTCCGCGTGCCCAGTCTTACCTGTGCAAACTTCTTTGTAAGTGGGGTTTTTGATCGCTCCACCGGTATATCCCGATACAGCTGACTCGACGCCTTTAAGCTTATTGTAAATCGTTTCTATGCACCAGAAACAGCCGGCGCCTAAGGTAATTTGCTCCATTTTGTATAAGAATTCAGAGTTCCAAGGTATTAAGAAAATTAATTCACAGTGACCTCAAAAGATACACAGGTCTTAAAAGAGCAATTAAGTTAATTTGACCTTATGAAACGAGTTCTTTTACTGCTAACCTTCCTCCCTTTCCTCCTCGTACAATGTTTACAAGCTCAAAGTACGGATGTCATTCGGCTGGCGGAAACGGCTATTGAGTCTGGTCTGTTGAAAGGTGGCGGCGGTACACATCGTTTACATGTTGGCGTGGGCTTTCCGAACAAAATAGTAACTGGTTTAAGATCCGTCAACTTGCTCGACAATATTGCGGGTATTGATCTCGGCTCACTAGGAATTGGAGATCTCCTAGGCTTGGACGGCAACAATAGACTTGAAGGGGAAGGCAGCTCTACTCCGCAATTCAATATTAGTTTCGACTTCGCCATCAATGAAAAACTTTCTATTGGTCCCTATTTCGGTTATGCGCAGGCTAAGACCCCGATATTGGTTTTAGATACTCCTGAAATACCTGGTGTAACGGTTCTTGGAATCGAAATCTTTCGTGGCTTAGATGCGATTCAAGGTAGCTACCAGTATGATTTCAAAGTCATCTCATATGGTTTGCGCGCAGTAGTCAACCCGTTTGAAATGAAGAATGAAAAACTTCAAATCTATGTAGTGGGTTATGCAGGTCTTACGAGATACATAGTAGAAGAACGTGTCATCTCCGGTGATGCTAGAGGCTTAGAAACTGCGGGAATAATTGATCAGCTTTTCGCGGACGATAGTTTCAATAGTACTACTCCAAATCTTTCTCTCGCTGGTCAAGTGGGAGGTCGCTATAACTTCTCTCCGAAAATGGGCATCTTTCTCGAAGCAGGTGTTGGTCTCAATATTTTTAGCGCTGGACTTATTTTCAATTTCCATAAGCAAAAGCATGTGCAAAAGGTGCAAGCCGCAGAGGATATTGATGTTGGAGATTTGAAAGGTGGAACTAGTAACTAGAATTATTGGTTCGTGACCCCGCCAAAGCACGACGACAATAGATACTCTCTCATTTTTTTTCCTAGCTCTAACGAGCAAACAGATTTCTCGGCTTCGCTCGAAATGACAGGAGTGCTTGCGT
>CAZZIZ010000136.1:0-9039 GCA_964654535.1 uncultured Chitinophagales bacterium | reverse complement strand
TGTATTTTTTATACATATTGACTTTCTTCGAGTGAGACTCGAACTCCGCATTACACAACTGAACCAAATGAATCCAGAAAGTCTTTGCGATTTGATGATGACAAAGCCAGAATTGTCCAACCCAAAGTGACAAGGCGCTCAGACTCAAAACCATCAACATTTGCCACTCTCCCGACCAAGCTCAAGATAAACGACCAATTCAAACAGTATTTACACAGCAGAATATACCCTTTGTGGGCATATTGCGTTATTAAGTGCTAAAAGCGGCTTAATTTTGGCTAGTAATGCAATAGCGGTAATTGTCGCTTGATGCGTTTTTTAAGAAACCTAACAACCCATTTTTTATTGAAATCTGATCGCTTCAATTAAAATCTTGCAGCTAAAACAATCCCTCTATCTTTTAATCGGTATTCTCCTTGCTTGGTCGCCAGCCCAAGCTCAGGATGATGAGGATCTAATCATCAATGAGATAAGCTTCACTGGCTACAAGAAGATGAACCTAGACTTTCTCTACGATAGGCTCGTATGTGTCAAAGGAGCTGCCTTAACCGATAAATCCTTGGGCATTGATAAGCAAAGAATCAATAGACTGAATGGCGTCCTACATTCGAGCGTTACTTTAGATACGCTAGCCAACAACAAGGTCAATATGACTTTCGAAATCCAGGAGCAAACTTCACTCAAACCTAATATCGGACTGGGAAGCCTCAAGGATAATTTCTTTTGGCAAATTGGAGCTTCTGAATATAATTTCAAAGGCTTAAACCAAACCCTCGCTGCCTACTACTTGTCTCAGGACGGTAGACCGAACGGAAAAATCTATTACGAAAACCCAAACGTAAAGGGTGGCCAATGGGGCTATTCCGTTCAAGCATTCCATACAGCGTCGATCGAACCATTTCAATTTGGCGACCAGTTCGTTTCATTTAATTATGACTTATCTGGATTAGGCCTGACTCGAATCAACCACATGGGTTTTTATAACCGACTGACTTATTCGGCGACTTATTTCAGAGAGAAACATGAAAAGGCAGATCGAAATCCTGACCTTGAAACGCCTGGTCCGGCCTTACAATCTTTTAACAAACTCTTATTCACATTGGGATTTGTGCACGACAGGGTAGACTACTTTTTCTTTTATCGAACAGGATTTACGCATCAATTGTTAGGGCAAAATGTAACCACTTTTGATGATGACGCGAAGTTCTGGAGCTTCACTTACGAGGGAAGGCATTATTGGAGAATTGGCAAAACCAATAATGTGGCCGCTCAGGTTCGACTGGGACTCTCTACCAACAACGACAGTCCATTTGCACCTTTCGTCTTAGATAGCAATTTTAATTTACGTGGCGTAGGATTTAGAGTGGATCGAGCGACCGCTCAGTTTATTGTAAACTTAGAAACCCGACAGACTATAGTTCACAAAGAAAGATGGGGTCTGCAATTGGTGGCCTTTTCAGATTCGGGAACTTGGCGCGCACCGGGTACCGAATTCAATGAGATTTTTAAAAGTCGAAACTTTCGCTCCTTTACAGGTTTAGGAGCTCGTCTTATCGCCATTAAAGTCTTTGATGCCATTGTTCGGATTGACTACGGAATAGACGTATTCGATTCAGATGTAAGAGGTCTCGTTCTGGGCCTAGGTCAGTATTTCTAGCATTTTCTGCTGCGCCTTACTTATCATCAGTTTTTAAGAATATATTTTACTCAACTCGCATCAGGCAATGGAATGATTATCTGGACTTAATTGCTATTTTCAGTATAGATTCCTTCTAAATGAAAACCAAACTAAGAGACAAACTCCGATACCGTTTCGAGAAGTATTTAAACAAAGGCGGCCTCTCCATTTTCACCAGCCTTTTCGTTCTCTTTCTCGCGCTGTTTTTCTTAATGATATTTTTGAGGTTCATTATGGTATCCATATGGCCTTCTCTGGCTTATACCGACAGTTTCTTAGAAGACATTTGGTTTACCTGGTTGCAAATGACCGATCCTGGCAATATGAATCAGGATAACCTGGCTCCAACTTGGTTAAAAGTTACTACCGTGCTTTCAGGTGTCATTGGAGTGGTCATTCTCTCTATGCTCATCGCCTTTATTACGACCGCACTCGAAAAAGTGTTTTACAACTTTAGGAAAGGAAGGGGCAAGGTCATCGAGGAATCGCAAACGCTAATTCTTGGTTGGAACGAAAGGGTGGTCGACATAATAAAAGAACTCATACTAGCCAACGAAAGCGAGAAATACGCATCTGTGGTAGTGCTTTCGCACGAGGACAAAGAAGTAATGGACGACTTACTAGACAAAAGAATTCCTGATCGAAAAACCACCAGTATTATAACCACCACTGGCGATTATGCCAATATCAACGAATTGAAACGCGTAAGTATTAGTAAAGCAAAGTCCGTCATACTATTGGCCAATTGCTCCGAGAGCGCTGCTAATGAAAACAAGGTCGCCTCCGATGTGCAGTCCATCAAAGCAATTATGGCCATCATTTCCTGCCAAGGTGGAAACAATGAGCTTCCCATAATTGCGGAGATATTTAACGAAGACAAACGACAACTCATAGAATACTTCAAGGACGATAATATTTTGGCTCTGGACTCTTGGGAAATTATGGGGAAACTACTCGTTCAGACCTCGTTGACTTCTGGGCTTGAAATGGTGTACAACGAAATTCTCTCCTTCGACGGCGGAGAAATTTATTTCTATGAAGCGGAGTGGAATGGCGTGAAGTTTGGTGCCTTGCCGTATCACTTTAATGATGGCATACCACTTGGCGTTTATAATGAAATTGATGGCCTGAGTCTAAGACCCGGTCGCGACTACGCCTTAGCCAAGAACGATCAAGTAGTTATTCTTGCCGAAGACGACTCCACTATAGCCTTTCAAAGCCAGAAGGTGTATCGACCAAAGGAAATTCCATTTCACAACAAGAAGATGGAGGCGCAAAAAAAATCCATACTCATTTTGGGTTGGCACAATGTAGCAGAAATATTTATCAGTGAATCTGCGGATTACTTGAAAGAAGGATCAGAGTTTATCATTTGTTTTGACAACCCGTCTCAAACGTTAAAGCAAAGAGTAGAAGAACTTAAAGTAACCTACTCAGATTTTGTAATCACTTTAAGAAACCTCAATCCTCTGGTAATGGAGCAGCTCCAAGAAACAGATCCCTTTGCACACGACAATATTGTAATACTCTCCCAAAAGGATTCGGAGCAAAGTCCAGATAAAATTGACTCTGATACCTTGATTATACTATTGCTACTGCGCAAACTGAAAGAAGAGAAGGAAAATGTAAAAACCAAGATTATTACCCAAGTACTTAACTCGGACAATCAGGAAATCATAACCCAAACCGAAGTAGATGATTTCATTATCAGCAATAAGCTTATTACGATGATACTTGCGCAACTCAGCGAAGAGCCCTTAATAATGAATTTTTACGAAGACATTTTCTCGGAAGACGGCAGTGAAATTTATGTTAAGTCTATAAGCTTGTATACCGATTCCTTTCCGCTTAAAACTACCTTCGGTGACATTTTAGCGCTAGTCAATATGCGCGACGAAATTTGCCTGGGTATTAGAATTGGGAGTAAGAGTAAAAATGCCGATGAGAATTTTGGGGTAAGCCTGAACCTACCTAAGGATAGGGAAATAGTACTTCAGGAAGATGATTTTGTGGTGGTTTTGTCGGAGGATGAGTTGTAGTGATCGCGCTTATTAACGCTGAGTTTTTAACTGGTGGTCAAAAAAATATGACAATCCCAATAGAGATTATGTGGACTGAAATTAGTTGACATTTCATATTTTGCGAACTATATATGAAACTCAACAGTACGCAACAGCAAGAAGTAGTCATTCCGCGTATAACTCTCTGGCTTTGTTTGCTTCTTTTTTTAAGCTGCTTTTCTAGTAAGCATCTCTTTGCTGTCGAAAATGATGGAGACAAAGTCGATGAAGAAAATCATTTTGGTGCACTTGCTACACATCAGACTGGTCAGTTAGATCCAGACTTTTTTGCCTTTCGTCCAGGATACACGACTAATTACCCGCACACCAGTTTCGTTACAAATGAATCCATAGTGTTTGCCGGTTCCTATGATAATAATATTGGCTGTGCTGGAGACGGATATGTGATTTTTGCGCCATTCGATGAATTGCCAATAGTAGTTTATTCTGATTTCAGTTATTTCCACGACCTACTAGAAATAGACGATTACCCTACTTCCTATGCTGAGCACTTTCTTATTGAAGAAATCTGTCAAGATCAGGTTGGCAATGTCGTAGTAGTCGTTCGTGGCTTCTTCGAGGATGCACTGTTAGCATTTGATTATGCTTTAATTCTAAGCTATAGTCCACTTGGAGAACTATTAGACAACTACACCCTAGTGTCGGAACCTTATGAGCTAATTGAAGACACTGAAATAGTCTGTGACATCATTCCAAATAGTGTAACAAGTTTAGCAAATGGCCCGACTGCTGAAACTTTCCAAAACGGAGATTTAGTGATTGAGTCGTCGCTGGTCAGTTTTGGTGCTGCAAGTGGATTTTATGTAGAACGATTTGAGCAAAGTAACCCGTCAACCGAGAATCGCGATTTAGCTATTACCCAACTCGAGGTTGAGACTTTTGTTTATTATCAATCTGAAACCGCAGTTAGCTTATGCAATTCGCTTATGACTGGTATAAGTCTTGAAGTGAGTAATATGGGCGATAGCGATATTTGCTCCTTCGAATTGAGTCTGGATCGCGGCGAGATTCAGACTCCCTGGTGTACCCGCTTCGAAAGACGTACCATTCAAATAAACGATTGTATCGCTCCAGGAGAGAGCTCAGTGATTGAGCTCGAAGACTGGCCGACTACTAATAGTGCTTCCTGTCATGAAACCATATGCGCTTACATTTTTAGTCCCAACGATGCACGTGACCTAAATAATGCCAATGATGAAAGTTGTCTAGAGGCCATTTTTGATTTGGAAAACTGCGCTGGACTTCCTTGCACGAACGAAATAGGATTTGAAGGAACATTAGATCAAGACTGTCTCTGCGATTTGAACTATAGTTGCACCAATGAATTAATTGTTGAATCGACAGTATTGTGCGGAGCAGGTGGAAACTCTTACGGTGTCACTTGGGAAATTACTGGCGGAGCCCCTGAAACTGATAACAATGCTAGCTATACCATAGCAGGGCGTCAAGGTATTTCAATAGAATTGTCTCCCGGAGAAACGCATACGGAGTTTTTTGGGATTACTGACCAAGCAATATTTCTACATGCTACTGATAAAAATGGCTGCTACGCTTATTGGGAGTTAACAGAACCAGTAGACTGCCCAGTTGGTATCCAAGATTTAAATGAAAGCAGTGACATCAGCGTTTTTCCGAATCCTGTAAAAGATGTGTTAAGTATACACTTGAATGCGGCAACACAAGTATTCCTCTACGATGCGACCGCGCGCTTGATAAAGACCTTAAGCCTGCCTTCTGGAAATCACAATATTGATTTACAGGAATACGCCGATGGAATATATTTTCTAGTTTTGAGCCTAAAGGGTGTACGCTATCAAAAGCGAATCCTAATCCAAAACTAAAACGCAAATCTCAAATGAAACCGACAATATTATTCCTAGCAGCATTTATGCTCCTAGCGTCGACAGCTTGCAATAGCGCCAAGAAAATCGCCGAAACTAAAACAGAGCCAGTTGTAGTACTAAGCAACAAGCAAGACAGTCTGTCTTATGCCATTGGGACATTTATTGGGAGAGATATAGTCCAAGGGCAGATGAATGTTGAGATAACGAAAGAGGCATTGGCCCAAGGAATATTTGATACCATCGATGGCAAGCCTACTTTGCTAAGTCAAGACGAAAGTGCTCGCCTTTTGCTCGAAATGACTAAGCCCAAGGAAGAAATGAAATCCGAGGAGTTTAAAATGCTGGCCGAAAAAAATGCCAAAGAGGGCAGTGCTTTTCTAAGAGCCAATGCCAAAGCAGAAGGAGTAGTTAAAACCGATTCTGGCTTGCAGTACAAAATACTTAGGGAAGGCACCGGAGACAAACCAAAAGCAGAAAGCACAGTTGTCGTGCATTACAAAGGAACATTTATCGACGGATCATTCTTTGACAATTCTTATGAGCGTGGCGCACCAGCTTCTTTCCCACTGAACAAAGTTATTCCCGGTTGGACAGAAGGATTGCAATTAATGAGTGTTGGTTCTAAGTTTCAATTTTTCATTCCGCCTAGTTTGGCTTACAAAGATGCCGTGCGCAATAGTAACATCCCTCCCAACGCTACGCTTATTTACGAAGTGGAGTTAATCGATATTTTGAAATAAGCTTTCCGAGAAGTCGCGTGAGGGATGGAGGGCTAGACCAGCAGAAACATTAAGTAGCGCGGATTCTTCAAGCAAAAATTTCATATTTCTTCGTTAAAAATGCTCGCCATAGCGGGGCTATGTCTGCGCTTTTTGCCTTGAACTATGAAATTTTTGCTTCTGAATAATTCGCACGACTCAACATTTCTGCTGGTCTTGTTGAAGCTCCTGTTGTTGCTGATAAGAAAAGTCTTTAGCTCCTAAGAGCTAGAGAGACTTTTTATCAGCAACAGAACAGAGCGACTCCCGAGAGCCCGACCCTTTGCAAGGGTGTAGCGCTTTCCGCTTTGCGGAAGAAGCGATACGATCTTGCAAGAAGGGGCACGCCCAAATTGATTCCACTCCCTATTAACCAAACGAAAAACATCTTTTTACATGCAACAGAAAAAAAAGTCACGACTTTTGTTGACCCCAATATCTCTATTTTATGTGTAAGCGTAAACAAAATCAAGTTTGGACAAAACGTGCGTAGTAATCAATTAAGAAACCATATACCATTATAAAGAATCTGACCGCCAGTTTTATTTGCAAACTTCATACAGTGCTTATTTCCTAGCCGGGCTATATGTCCACAAATCAGAGGTATGAAAACGACTTTACTCAAATCAGAAAAAGCGCTAATAAACAAACGCACCAACACCACCTTAACCGAAGTAGTTTACTGGGTTTCTACGCTTGCCCTATGTGCCTTAATGATCGCTGCAGTCATTTACATGCTCGGCGAGAACGAAGCCGCAAAAGGTACTTTTTTGGCTCTGGGCTATCCTGCCTCATTGGTCTATCCTTTGGCTTTCGCTAAAATTGTGGGAATTATAGCCATCATAACCTACAAGTCGAAACTCCTGTCAGAATGGGCCTATGCAGGATTCTTCTTTGTCTCTATTTTCGCACTAGCGGCACACGTCTGTTCCAATGTTGGACATCCGGCTCCGGCGCTAATAGCTTTATCGCTAATTATAACTTCTTACGTTTCGAGTAAACAGCTAAAAGGCGTAAAGTAAAATATTGAGATTGTTGTTGTTCGTAAACGAATCTCGTTACCCTGAGTTTTTACTCAGGGTTTTTTTTGCCACAGCGCTAAATTTTGCCCAGTTGAAGGGTTATCAATAGAAACCAACCAATATGTAGAAAACTCTTAGGAAGCTTAGTTTATTAATATTTAGCCTTGGAGAAGTAGTTAATCAGCCAAGCAAACTAAAAAACCCCGTTATGAAGCTAAGTATACTATTAGCCCGCCAGAAATCCCTAAGCGAAAACACCCAGAGAGCTGCATTTTTGTCCTATTGGCTGAGCACTGCTATTTGCTGTTTAATGGTGCTAGCAGTTATGCTTGGCTTGTTGTTTAAATCAGATCTGTTTAGCCAAGTATTTGTGACTCATTCACTATTCATCCTTTATCCGATCATCTTTTTGAACTTACTAGCAGTTGTCGCTATACTTTTTACATCCATTAGACCTATTGTTGAATCGGCCTATGCGTTTATTATGCTCTGTGCTTTGATGAGCATAATCGTTGCGCCCAACCTTCAACCCTTAATGATAATAGCCGCACTGATTGTTTTGATATCAGCAGTGGCCTCGGCTTACTTTAATGAAGAAATTCGGAGAATGGTCTAATCCAGATTGCATTCGTGGAAGAGCCTCATTTTTAACTTAAAAATGAGGCTTTTCTTTTTCTAAGTCATAGCCGTAACTTAATGCTATGAATAAACCAAACACGGAAGAAGTCGCGGAGTGGTACCACGGTTATATCAATCGCGTGGAAGACGGTACTGCAATGGCAGAACTGCGCCAGCAAGAACTCAGCTTTATGCCTTTTATACTTTCCATTCCCGAAGAAAAGGGCAGCTACGCCTACGCCGAGGGCAAGTGGAGTATCAAAGAAATAATTAGTCACCTCATAGATACCGAGCGCGTTTTTTGTTATCGCGGTTTGGCTATTAGTCGGGGAGAGCAAAATCCCATTCCCGGTTTCGATCAAGATGTCTACGTCGAGCACTCCAAGGCCAACGATATGTCCTTTTCCGATTTAGCGGCAGAGTTTATGGCGGTGCGCAAAGCGAGTATTGCTTTCTACAAACAAATTGACGACGATACATCTAAGTTGATAGGCAAGGTGAGTGGTGGACCTATGTCCGTGCGATCTACGGCATACATTATTGCGGGACACTTAATGCATCATAAGGAAGTTCTGGAAGAGAAGTATTTATAGTATTTGGGCGCGTCCCTACGCAAATTTCTTCTAGCAGCAAGCTGCTAAGAAAATTGCTTGGGTCGGGCTTTCGGGGCTCGCTCTGTTCTGTAAAAAACAAAAAGCGCCTCCAGCTCTTAAGGAGCTGAGCGCTTTTCTTGTTTTTTACAACAGGAGCTCAAACAAACCCCTCTATCCCTCGCGCGCAATGTCATTAAGTTAAGGTCGAAATCTGTTAGAAAATGAGAAGCGACGAAGAATAGAGTTAGCGATGAAACAGGACGGGCCTTTAAGGATTCGTGACGAGAGAGGTGAGAAGCGTTGGCCAGCACGGCGCCACGGAAGGGATTCCTTTGAGTATGGGAGTGTCTATTGACGAAGCAGATGGCAGGCCGAATACTTAGCTACCGTAGGAAGCTCGGCGTGCTAAGGCTCACCGAACGACATCACGAAGACTTAACAGCCC
>CAZZIZ010000135.1:0-9104 GCA_964654535.1 uncultured Chitinophagales bacterium | reverse complement strand
TCTGGATTTGGACTCATTGAGTTTACGAGTACGAACCTTACTGGCATGAATGCTGTGTTGCAATTAACCAACACGAGTGGTACAGGCAACATGTGTGACTGTATTCAATGTCCTACCTACGTAGATTCTTCTTGTACAGTATCTGAAATTTGCGAAACAGGAGATGTTATGTTGACTTTGACTACTGAGTGCGATGCAATGCCTCCAGGAGATGGAACGGTAACATTTACAATTGATACCGACGGTGATGGATCAATCGATGTAACTACAACTGATACGTATACTTCTTGCGATGACATTACTTTGACTCAGACCTTATCGCATAGTGGAGTAGGATGTGACGCTGAAGTACAAACAATTAACTGGGATTTAACCTGCCCTATCAATGGAACATCCATTGGCGGTGGTAGTACTGACGTCACAGTTTACCCTACGCTTAGTGTAACAGCTACGAATACAACTGACTGCTCTGCTCCAACGGTACAAGTGACCTCAGCGGATGGAACAGTTTGTGATACGTTGACTGGTGCAGCTGCGCCAGCGCCAAGTTGTACGGATTTAAACACGCAGGCAGAAACAGCTTACGAGTTCAGCTTCTTCGATGGTTCTATTTGTGAGCAATACTTTGCAGGCGTATTAACGTCCGACTGCACGGGTACTTGCGATTGCCCAACGGCTGCAAGTTCTTCTGCTACAACAGAAGATGTTTGCGGAGATGCAACTCCTAACTTGCCAATTACTGCAGCATTAGGAATTGATCTTCCTGCAAATGCTGTTGTGACTTGGAGTCCTGATCCTACCGTTACCGTAGTTTCTGATTGTGTACTTAGAACAGTAGTTTATACGCCAACAATCTCTTGTCTAGATGATTGTAGTGTATCTATTGCTGGACCGACGCACACTTTGAATGTCTATCCTGATCCTCTAGATTTTGCTGGAGCAGTGGGTGTAGATGGTGCTTGTGGAACAGATCCTTATATCGACTTAAGTGGTACAACTTGTTTGCCAATTATATCGGGACCTGTTGTTATCGATGCAACTGTTGATGGATGCGCGGCGAATAATATGCCGACTCCTGATGATGGAGAATTTGAATTCACACTAGCGCTTCCAGCAATTGCAGGTGCTCCACCTTGTTATGTATTCCCTGGAGATGAAGATCTTATAGTGATTGACGTAGCATGTACGAACGAGTGTATGATTATGACTGATTTCTGCAACATTAATGTTGCCTGTATTGACGTTAGTGACTGCGATCCTGTAACGGGAACTTACGACGTGACTGCAACCATCGTTTACAGTGTAAGTTCAGCTGATCAAATTGATGTAACTCTTGATGGAGCTAATACTCAATCGGTAAGCCCAGCTACTGTAGGGTCTTTGGCAACGGCTAGTGTTACGTTCTCTGGTTTAACTTCAGATGCTCAGCAACATATAATTGCTGCAACACTTGTAGATAACACGAATGGGGTTTGTACTTCTTCTGCAAATCTTACTTACGACGCACCGGCTAATTGTTTAGACTGTCCAGTGCCGAATGCAGGAACGCCTGCGGGACCTTAATTATTAATAAGACTCGAGGGCCTCTCACTGAGGGGCCCTCTTTTTTAATATTTTCTCATTCATTTTCCCCCAAAAAGAAAACAAAAGCGAGCGAGAATGAACTGAGGATTAAAACTTAAGAAATATGAAAAATATTCCTTTCGCCCTGGTGCTGTTATTCCTCGGGTTTACAGCAATTAATGCGCAGCAATGTGTGCAGCTTGATGTAGACAATTTGCCAAACCCATTGGCTTTGCCTCCGGCAGCCTGTAGCGGAGTACCTGTGTCACTCTGTTTACCGGTTTGTTCGCCTCCCAATGTTGCGGATATTGTTGTGTCATTCACTATTGACAACCCCAATGTAATGGCAACAGAAACAATAAGTATCGATGCGAACGGTGATCTTTGTATCGAAGTTATTGCTACAAACAATACTTGTGATTTGCAAACGGCTAACCTCACCATCAACTCGATTACTTGTGCTTCAGGAGATGCGGTTGAAGGATGTGTTACGGCTTGTTTAGTGTGTTTGGACGCTGGTGCTTTCTTCCCAACAACATTAGATCCGATAGACATTTATCCAGAACCATATACCGTGGTTGATATTCCGCCGGCTTGTGACGGAGTGACCGCTGGTCAGTATTCCTTAACAGCTGCGGATGGAACGGTTTGTCACGATATTATTGGTACGGCGGGAACCATGGCTTGTCCTGGTACAAATGCTGTATTGCAAACGGGAGTCTTAGAAGACTTCTCGCCGTTCGGATGCGCTGGTCCTTTTGAGGCCAATTATGATATTAATTGCGACGACTGTTCTTGTCCAGCTCCAACAGCTACAGCTGTAGCAGGTGCGACAAATGACGTTATTGATATTTCCATTACCAACGGTGGTGGCAATGGTCTATACGATATCGAGTGGGGGCCAGTCGGCTTCATACCGGGAACTGGCACAGAGACTGGAAGCATTAACGGCACCTTTAACACTTTTGAATCAGTTGCTGGGCTAAATTGTAGTTCTACATTCGATATTTATGTAAGAGATAACTGTGCAATGCCGGTTCCAACTCCTTCGGATTGGGTTGGAATATTAGGCGTTATGACTACTGCCTGTCCTGGTCAAGGATGTACAGATCCTATCCTCTTAAATTTAACTTGTAATTGTACGACTGTTACAAATATGTTGATGTTTCCTTTTGGTACCGGTACAGGAATTGAAGACCCATGTGGTATGGGGACCAATAACAATGAAGCCGTTTGGTATGAATTTATTCCACCTGTAAACGGAATATTAGATGTTTCATCTACTAACGATCCAGCTACTCCTGATACGGATGTATCTATTCTAAGTGGCGCCTGTGGAGCAACTGTATGTGAAGGTTTTGACGATGACGGTGGTGCAGGATTTTCATCGCAAGTGGTCGGTATCCCTGTTCTTGCAGGTGTGTCATATTATGTAGAGTGGGGTGATGATTGGGACACAGCTCCTGGTGATTGGGAAATAAACTTCGCGCCAGATCCTCCGAATCCTGCGTTAGGAACCGCTGGAACAGATACATACGATTTTACTTATGACATGGCGCCTTGCCCAACAATGACTTATGAGTTTGGCTTACCTGGTTTCGCCCAAGGAGCTGGTTTAGGTTCTGGATCTGCGACCACTGGTACGGTTGGCTTGACTGGCCTTACACCTGGAACTAATTATGATATTTGTTTCTACTGTGACGTGCTGGGTTGTGGCGATGATGCCACAACAGTTGTGTCTTGTGATTTTTCTAATGCTGATGCTGCAGCAGGACTCGCGGCACCAGTTTTGAATTGCCTTTCGTTCACTACCAATACTTCATGCCCATCTCCTATGGCACTTACTTGTGATGAAGACGTTTTGATACCAGGAAACATGGATGTGACTTGGCAAAATGGTGGTGGTTCTGGACTATATGACTTAGAATTTGGTCCAACTGGATTTGCCCCTGGAACGGGAACAGAGCTAGGTGCTATTAATGGAACCTTCGATACATTTACGACTCTTACAGGTCTGACTTGTGGTGATACTTTCGATGTATATGTAAGAGATAATTGTACTGGACCTCCTACGGCTTCTAGTATTTGGTTTGGTCCGTGTACTACGACTTTATTCTGTCCTCCTCCTCCTCCTATGGGAGTTGATTGTTCTGGGGACCCGAACGCTGATCCATTTGTGGTTTTTGCTGAAGAGTTTGATGTTGTTGGTGGTTGGACTATAAACCCGGCTCCAGCAGGCGATGGAATTATTTTCCCTTTTACAGGAGCTACAGGCTCAGCAGGAACTGGACCTAATGGAGCTGCCAGTGGTGCGAATTACGTGTATTACGAAGCAACTGGCGGTGTAGCTGGTGACGTTAATACGCTCACCTCTCCACCGATTAGTTTAGGCACGAGTATTATCGATGCTGAACTTTCTTTCTTCGTTCATATGTTTGACAATGGAACTGGAAACATGGGTGACTTGTCCGTAGAAGTGAGTAACGACGGTGGTGTCACTTTTACACAAGTAAACTTTATCACTGGTCAGCAGCAAATAAACCAAACAGATCCTTTCTTTCAAGTGGGTGCAGATCTATCAGCTTTCTTAGGTCAGACTATTCAAATTCAACTTGTATTTACTAGAGGAGGTGGCTTTCAATCTGATATTGCCATTGATTTATTAGAGATTACTACTTGCGTTGATAATGGTTCCTGTGTTTTGCAATCACCAGGTTTAACCGTCAGTCCTTGTGATGATGCGGGAACAACTAGCGATATTACTGATGATACTTACACTTTTGACCTAGATCCTCAAGGAGTAGGAACTTCAACTTACACAGTTTTTGATGCAGCAACCAATGCGATTCTTGGATCCGCCGTTGCTTATGGAGCACCTACCACTTTTGGTCCCTTTCCAGCTGACGCGATTGTTACCAGCATTTTCTTAGTCGATGATGCAGATGATATGTGTTCTTTAACTTTTGATGTAGCAGCTCCTTCTCCTTGTTCGCCTAACCCGGCTCCGCCGGAAGGAGTTGATTGCTCTTCTGATCCAAATACAACTCCTTTTGTGATTTGGTTTGATGATTTTGAAGATCCGACTATAATGAACTGGACAGGTGACGTGGATACTGATATGAATGGTATCGAGACTGGCGGAGATTGGATCGTACCTCATCCAGATTCTGATCTTGCGACTGGTGGTACTGGACCTGACTTTGCGCAAAGTGGAACTAACTTTGCTTTCTACGAATCAAGTACTAATAGTGGCCAAGCGTTTATGACCTCTGTACCAATAAACCTTTCTTCCGCTTTAATTGATGCTGAACTTACTTTCTGGGTTCACATGTTCGGTTTGCCGGAAGATATGGGTGATTTAGAAGCACAAGTGTCCAACGACGGTGGAGCGACTTGGACAACAATTTCACTTGCAAGTGGATTGCAACAAGCCGCGGCAACTGACCCTTGGATTCAAGCAGGTGCTGACTTAAGCCCTTTTATTGGACAAACTATTCAAATCCGATTTGTTGCCACGCCACTAGCGACGATTAATGGTGACATAGCTGTTGACAACGTAGAAATTACTACCTGCTTCAACAACGCCGTTTGTATACTTCAAGCATCTGGTCTTAACGTAAATGCTTGCGATGATGGAGGAACACCAAGTGATATTTCTGATGACACTTTTACTTTTGACTTAGATCCAACGGGAGCTGGGTTATCAACTTATACGGTTACAGATGCAGCAGGAACAATAATTGGAGCCGCTGGAAATACCTATGGCGCACCAACTATGTTTGGTCCTTTCCCATCTAACGGAAGTGTTTTAAACCTTACCATAACAGATGACGCAGATCCAAACTGTTTCTTCTTAGTAGATGTAACTGTTCCGGCACCTTGCTCGCCAGCCCCTCCTCCTGCAGGAATGGTGGACTGTTCTGCAGATCCGAATTCCGCGCCTTTTGTTCTTTTCTCTGAGGACTTTGAGGCTGCTCCAGGATGGACTGGGGACATTGTTACCGCTGGAAGTGGTTGGTTTGAATTTGATACTGGAGGCACTACTTCTACTACAACTGGACCTGCGGTCGCTCATAGTGGTACAGGATATGCGTATTACGAAGCGACAGGAGGAACGGCAGGAAACAACTCCGTTTTTATTACACCTCCTATTAGCCTAGGGACTGCTTTGATAGACGCAGAATTGACTTTTTGGCTACATATGTGGGATAATGGCACTGGAAACATGGGAGACCTACAAGCTCAAGTTTCAAATGATGGCGGTATGACCTTTACAACCATAGTCTTGGCTAGTGGTGCGCAACAGATCCTTCAGGGAGATGCCTATATTCAAACAGGAGCTGACTTATCGGCTTTCCTAGGACAAACAATACAAATTCAATTTGTGGCCACAAATGGAGCCAATTTCGAATCAGATATAGCAATTGATCTCGTTGAGATCACCACTTGCGTTAGTAGCACTACTTGTGTTATGCAAAGCACAGAATTGATGGTGAGCGAGTGTAATTTCAATGGAACTGCTTCCGATACGTCTGATGATACTTTTACTTTTGATTTAGATCCTATGGGAGTTGGGTTTTCTACTTATACCGTTATAGATGCTACAGGCGCTGTAATTGGTACTGCTGGAAATGCCTACGGCGCTCCAACAACTTTTGGACCTTTCCCTGCTGGTGGCGGAGATTTAATGTTGTCAGTTAGCGATGATGCAGATCCAAACTGCTTCTTAGATTTTATTGTAACCGATCCAGGTGATTGCTCACCATTTGCTGTGCAAACTGTTGGCACTTGTGCTGATTTTGATGCAGGTATTCCTACTTGGATGGTACAATCAACTATGGACGATTTTGATTACACTCTTTCCGCAGGAGGTACGACACCTTCTATTGGAACGGGACCACAAAACGGAGATAACACAACTGGAACTGGAGAATTTATTTTCATTGAAACGAGTGGTGGAAATGCAGGTGACGTAGCCTCAATAACAGGTGCTTGGGATTTAACAGGTGCAACTAACCCATCTCTTCAGTTTTACTATGATATGTTAGGTGCCCAAATTGGAACCTTGAATGTCTTTGTTGATGACGGTACAGGTCCTGTAAACGTATTCTCTATTAGTGGAGATCAAGGTGGCGGATGGACCCTAGTTCCAGTTAGCTTATCTGCTTATTTAGGACAGACAGTTTTAATAACCTTTGAAGCGGTGCACAACGGTAGTTTCGCTGGGGACATAGCATTGGATGACATTTGTGTTTTAGATGCAAATAATTGTGCAATTTTGACTGGCGGTCTAATGGTTCTTCCATGCGATTTTAGTGGAACTCCCACAGATCCCACAGACGATTTATTCTCCATAACCTTAGATCCTCAGGGAACGCTACTAGCAGGAACTTATACTGTAACAGATGCTACAGGTGCTGTTATGGGTACGGGTGGAAATCCGTACGGAGCTCCGACAATGTTCGGTACTTTCCCTGCAGGTGGTGGTGATTTCGTTCTAACTATTACGGACGACACCGATCCAGCTTGTACTATTGACGTAACTATTACGGACCCGGGGGCTTGCTCGGATATTACTGCATTATTCTGTAGTGATGGTTCGTTTACCGATTCGGGAGGGGCCGCTGTTGGCGGTTTATACCAGCCAAATGAAAATACCGAGTATTTAATTTGCCCAGATTCAGGTGTTCCTGGAGATGTTGTAGAGTTAACCTTCAATTTTGTTGATATTGAGACCGCTGGAGCTAATGGCGGCTCTGGAAATGGATGTTGGGATTTCTTGTCCTTCTTTGATGGGAATACTTCTAATTCGCCTCTTATTGGAGAATATTGTGGAGAAGAAAGTGGAGATGGTGGTGTTACTGGTGGACCAGCAATGCAATTAGCCGTAGGTACAGTCTTTACTTCAACAGACCCTTCAGGTTGCTTGTTTATTACATTCCAATCTGATGGTTCAGTGCAAGAAGAAGGATGGGAAGCTACAATTGCCTGTGTTCAAGCTGGCGTTTGTACGGTTAATGCAGGTTCAGATGCAACAATTGACTTGTGTAATACAGGATTTTCTGTTCCGATAGATATAACTCCTACCGACGGAGATCCAGGAGGAACATTTACTCCGGCCTTAACCCTTGGCGGTGGACAATTTGACTTAAATATTGATCCGCCTGGTGTATATACGTACACAGTAGTAGATCCAAACGATCCTACTTGTATGGACACTGCAGACATTACGGTTAACGTAACAACTGCACCAACCTGTAATACAGATTGTACAATGGGTGATCTAGAAATTTTAGATGTCGCCACGTGTTCTTGTGTAGTCGATATCGTAACCATTTCTGGTTGTACCGATATGACGGCTTGTAACTTCGATGCCTCTGCAAACTGCGATGACGGATCTTGTGATCTTGGGAACGCAGCTTGTGCTGATCCTTGTAACCCATCAATGGGTTGTACTGATCCAACGGCTTGTAATTTTGACCCCGCAGCTTGTCTAGACGACGGTTCCTGTTCAGCGCCTCCTTGCAACCCAGGATGTACTGATCCTTGTGCGTCTAACTTTGATCCAGCAGCAGATTCCGATGATGGTTCTTGTAATCCTGTTGATACGACGTGTAATACAGATTGTACAATGGGCGATCTTGAAGTGTATGATTTTACACTTTGTTCTTGTGTAGTTGATGTAGTTACTGTAAATGGTTGTACTGATATCGCAGCTTGTAACTTTGATGTAGCAGCTAACTGTGATGACGGATCTTGTGATCTTCCAAACGGTTGTACCGATCCTGCTTTCTGTGAGTTTGATCCAAGTGCAACTTGTGGAGACCCTGCAGCTTGTATTACTTCAAATGCTGATCCGGGAACTTGTAATACGGATTGTACTTTGGGTGATATCGAAATATGGGATCCTGTAACTTGTTCTTGTGTTGTTGATATTGTAACCATTAGTGGTTGTACTGATCCAGTAGCGTCAAACTTTGATCCAGCGGCAAACTGCGACGATGGTTCTTGTATGTCTATTGTTTTCCAAATAGATGGAGGCAATGCAGGCGGTCCATTTATGAGCGACGATCCTTGTGCTTGTAATAATGATGAGTCTGCACCAAATGCTGGTGACGGAACATTCAGTGAGCTTGTTATAGTAACTGGACCTCCGGGCTTAAATGTTATAGCAAGTGGAATGTCTACGGGCTTAATTGGCGTATTACTTCCTGCACCATTTGTAGAAACTGCACCTGGTAATTACGAATTGACTTTTAACCACTTGAACTTGGTTGGATTTACCATAACTGTTGGAGTTGAAGATCCTGCGAATCCAGGTAGCTTTATTCCAGCTCTCGATGTAAACGGCAACCAGGTAGTTCAGTCAAATGTTTGTGCTTACCCAGTGTTAACTTCATCATTGCCAACAATGATTTGCAACAATGCAGGTCCACAAGATTTAGATATGTTTATTTCTGAAGACAATGGTGATCCACCTGGAACAACTTCTTATACTATTGATGGTGCAGCCGCTGGAAATATGCTTGACCCAAGTGCTT
>CAZZIZ010000134.1:0-9233 GCA_964654535.1 uncultured Chitinophagales bacterium | reverse complement strand
ACATAGCAAGAGAGAGCAAACTTTGTACTTTGATTTGGCTACACTAGATGAGCTTATTTGATTAATAATTAAATCGCTGCTGGGCTCGGGCCAACAGAAAATAGAATCCTCATAGAGCTGAGAATCTTGTAAAGGTGTTTTCATAGGGTGTGTTTTTTTGTATCTATATTTTTCTTTCTTTTTTAGTGTTTTCTCGATTTTCCTCGATTCAAAGCATTTTTTAAGGGTCAATCAGACATTTATTTTCATACCCTGAATTCGTGAGTTTGTACTTTAGCTCCGAATTTTCCTCCTACCCACTTCTTGGTAATTCCCTTGTAATCAAGCAATAATCCCATTTTTATTCAAGCGAGCGACTTATCTTCGAACCGAAGTCATTCATTGATCAACGACCATTAAGTACATCGAAATGGAAAAACGTTCTCGCGGTAAGTGACTTTTCGAAAAAGAATCGTAATAAAAAAAATTGCCTATGACTAGCTAAGAAATTCTAAAACACACCACACCACCACCACCTAAAACACAACATGAAGAAACGATTATTAGATGCTCGAAAAGTTTCGGCTCCATCCGATCCGGAAATTATACGAGCCATAAAAAAGGGCGGACCTACCCTAGAAAAGGTCATGCGCTTCCTTTACACAAATTCAAAAGTGAAGAGGCAAATTCAAATCTATGTTCTCAATAACAGTGGGAACGAGCAAGACGCAGAAGACGTCTATCAAGAAGGTATCTGTGCTTTAATATTGAATATTAGAGGAGACAAGTATCAAGGAAAAACTGCAGTAAAGCATTACCTATACAAAATTTGTATAAACACGTGGCTAAAGAGATTACGTAGAATCAAACTAAGCAGAAAGTATGTTAGCAGCACCACGAAATACTTAGCAATAGATTTTGAAACTCCGGAGAAAAAGCTGAACCGTGCGAGTCGCTCAATTCAAATCAATGAAATGATGAATCGTTGTGACCCACACGCCAAGCAAGTCTTAAGTCTTTGGCAACTCTCCTATTCCTTCCAGGAAATAGCAGACGAATTGCAGCTTAAAAATGCCGCGACAGCCAGGAAGATAAAGTTCAATGCCTTGAAAAAACTTGCGGTTGTAGTGAACGAATACCCAGACTTAATGGACTATTATAGACATTAGTCAATGTTTTGAAGAAGAAAAAGAAGAACGGAAACTTTAGGCCCGATGGCCTTGAGTCCGATATTCCTAAGGGTGCCTCCCCGAGGCACCCACAATCGAGAGATTCACTTAGTCCTCATTTTGAGCGATTACTAAGGGATAGTGCCTTCGATTTACTGAAAACTAAACTCAAAAATATCATTGATAAAAATTAAATTAGGCGCAATAGCATATTTGAAAGTGCATTAGCAGTTTAATCCGCCACCATGAACAACTCTAAGTCACCCTCCGTTCAGGCCTTTTTTGAAAAAAGCTTTGCTAAATTGAATAAAGCCAAGGAATCGTTTCCGGTAAATATAGAACCGGACTTCAATTATTATGAAAAGGTCTTCCCTCAAAAATTCTGTTACGCAGCAGATCGCAAGCGCGGCAGTTTTACGTACTTCAACAATAAACTTCTCGACATATTTGGAGTGAACTCCGACAGCGTAGAGAACTTAGGTTTCACCGGGCTTAGCAAACTCTTAGTCCATCCAGATGACGCCTATCAAAGACTTAATATCTATGCGCACTTCGAAAAATTCGCGTCTGACTTTACTATTGAAGAATTAAAACCACTAAGGCTTCTCCGCTGTTACCGTTTGAAGGACAAGACAGGGAAATACCGGAAAGTCCTGGACACCAGTCTTATACTTAGTGTTTCGGAAAACAAAGACATTCTTAGCTTCATGGGCGATATTCAATTAGCGCCGATGATATCTGAATTTAATCTCGCCACAGGTGTAGTTATAAATTCCCAAAATGGCGATGAGCTCCAAAGTTTCAACTTAAAAAAAGAGTCCAGTAATATTGCACTTACGAAACGTGAAGTGCAAGTGCTTAGAATGATAGTGTCCGGAAAAAGAAACAAGGAAATCGCGCAGCTCCTGTTCCTCAGTGTCTACACCGTTGACACTCATCGTAAAAACATTATGAGCAAATTGGGTATCAAATCACCGTTGGAGCTCGTTTGGAAAGCCTTAGAAATGAACTTAATACATTCCGATTAGCAGCAATTATGTAAAAGCTCATTCATATTTACTACGTTATCCTCAATTTTTTAGATAAATAAATAAACCCATATAAAAACTTTTTTAAAAAACTTATTACTTTACCACCGACATACAGGAAAGTAATTTCCGCTCGATTATTGATTTACTGCCACCTATGAACTACTCTGACGAAACTAAGCACCTTTGGGACTTTGTTCGTAAAACCACCAAGGCTATTGGTAAGGATACCCAATCCATTAAAGTGGGTGAACTTCCAAAGTTGGACGAACACGAAAAATATTTTCCCGAAACATTCTATTACATTGCCGACCATAAAAAGGAACGCTTCTCATACTTAAGTGAAAGTGTGCATTCCATCTTTGGAATCGACAAAGAGATGGGCGAAAACATGCATGCCGCTCAATTCATGGGACAAATTGGCCATCCCGAAGATCTTCCAGCCGTTTTAGAATTATTCGACAAGTTCAATTTTTATATAAAAACACTTCCCTTTGAAAAAATTAGTGATATCAGAATGCTTAGGTGCTTTAGATTAAAGAACAAAGACGGTGTATACAAAAAGATTGTAGACCAGGTCACGGTGCTAGAACTAAATAGTGAAAAAATAATAACAAAGTATTTAGGAGCAGTATCATTGGCTCCTTTGGCCTCTGACTTTGGAGTAGCCTCTGCAATTATATTAGACACTACCAACGGTGAAGAACTGGCCACTTTTAATTTAAAAAACGATGAGGCCAATGCATTGCTAACCAAACGCGAAATACAAATAATGCGATTGCTGGCTATGGGTAATAGAAATCAGGAAGTAGCAGACAAGCTTGGGATTAGCGTACATACTGTCCAGACTCACCGTAAACGCATTATGGGAAAACTTGAAATCTCTAACCCGATAGACCTCGTTTGGAAAGCCCTTGAGCTTAACTTGGATATGAAAGACTAGTGCCGCACGAAAATGTAAAAAGCTAATCAAATCTCGTCCCGCGCAATAAAAGTCCTAGAATAAAAACGTTAATTATCATTAAACATCCAAGCTAATCTAAATACCAATTCGGAATGTAGTGTAACCAAAACACACATCGAAAATTAAAACTGTTATAACAAATAAATTTTAAGCTTTGATAACTAGCCGAAAACTATAATTGGTTGACCAAAATTCAGGTATTCACAATCATATAGTACTGTTTTCTCATGCGTCGAACAAAGTTTTGCACTACTTAATCTACGGACACTCTCTTAACAAATAATATCTATCTTGATTGCGGTAAGATAACGAGCGAGATGAGTAAGGATATCGATTTAGCTAGTGTTAAAGCATTTGTCGCCCAGTCGCAGCAGCATGCCCTTAATGCAGCGGAAGTAATTCAGATAAACGACCTACCTAATTTGTCTGAACACAATAAAATTTTCGCAGGTTCATTCTACTATATAATAGATTATCGCGCGGCCAAATTCTCCTACTTTTCAGAATGTATGGAAACTCTACTTGGCATCGCAGCCAAAGATGCATTAGATATGCATCCAGCCGAGTACATGACAAGTACAGCACACCCCGATGATTTACCACGGGTGTTGGAAATAGGAAATCAGTTTCAAGAATTCTGCAAAGATGTTCGCTTTGAAAAGTTGAAGGACTTGAGATTAGTTACCTCCTTCCGATTAAAAAACAAAGACGGCGACTATGTAAAAATAGTTTGCCAAACCTGTATACTCACCTACGCCGTAAACAAAATTATCACCTCAGTTTTTGCTGGTATATCAGTTGCCGCTTTCATTTCGGAGTTCGACATAGCCACTGGCGTGGTCATCGATATAACCAATGGAGAAGAACTAGTGTCTTTTTCCTCCAAAAAGAAAGAAGCAGAAACAAGACTCACTAAACGCGAAATTCAAGTTTTGCGCCTGCTTGCTATCGGTTATCAGAACTTTCAAGTTGCGGAAAGACTACATATAAGTGTACATACCGTGGAAACACATCGTAAAAGAATCATGGCCAAACTTGAAGTTTCCAAAGCCATTGACTTGGTTTGGAAAGCCATAGAGTTCAATCTGGTTCAGGCTCCTTAGTATTTATTTATTTAATAAAATTTTGGCGTGCCCCTTCTTGCCATCTCACAAGCTTCTTCCGCAAGCGGAAAGCTTGTGAGATAGCAAAGGGTCGGGCTCTCGCCAGTCGCTCTGTTCTGCTAAAAACAAAATTCGCTTCTAGCTCTTAAGGAGCTAAGCTCATTTCTTGTTTTTAGCAACAGGAGCTTCAACAATGGCTCTATCCCTCACGCGGAGATTAGCTTTTAGCTTTTTGTCTTTTCGTTCCCCATTCTGTCATTTCGACAAGTTAAAAGAGCGAGCTCTTTTTTAAAGATTAATGACCAGCCAGCAACTCCCATTGCCGCGTAACGGTAAAATATTAATAGAAAAAACACGTACACCTACCTAACACCTACACCCTACCTCTCGCCCCGTAAGGGTGAAATATTTTCGCGCGAATACATATGTCACTCCTACGGAGCTAAGGAGCGATTCGTCTATTTTGCTATTAATACTTCGCCCCGAAGGGGCGATTCTTTTGGCCAGTAGTCTATTCATACAAACAAAGAAATTTTGTCATGGGTACCAAGGGTAGAAACCTTGCGTCATTAGCAAAAGGGTCAGTTTATCTCGTTTGTTGGCTCAAAATGAATTTGTTGTGAGTTGTTTTTTAGATTAGATATGTGCTTGGCTTGCAGCCAGGATAGGAGCGGTTATGAGGGGCTTGGAAAATGTAGAGAGCTCCACCGTGCAGAGCGACCAGAGGAAGCTCCTGCCAAGGTGTTGAGCGAACACATTTTCCAAGTACCGAATTTGAGCGGATAGCCTGTTGCTGCCCAAATTATATTTTTGACCTTTACTTAAAGCGCAGCACTAGTACTCTCCGTCTTTTAGGTCGCTAATCTACAAGAAGCTTGATCGGTCGCCTGACCAGGCTAGCCTCTTTGCTTTTACAAGCACAAACTCTTTCATGGTTCGATTCCGTTGCATCGCTACGCTCGCTCTGAGACCGGGAGATTTCTCGACAGGCTCGAAATGACTTTGTTGTTGCTGTAGTGTTGTGGGATTCTGACTACATCGCCTTAAGGCTGATGTCCAGGCTCTTGATGGAATGCGTTAGGGCGCCAACGGAAATATAATCGACTCCGGTTTCGGCATAGCCTTTTATAGTATCGAAAGTAATTCCGCCAGAGGCTTCTGTTTCGTATTTGCCGCCAATGGTTTTTAAAGCTACGCGCAATTCGTCCGGCGTATGGTTGTCTAGCATAATGCGATCGACATTTCCAATTTCCATGACTTGCGCAAGTTCATCGGCGTTGCGCACTTCGATTTCCACCTTAATGTCTAGCTTATTTTCCTTTAGATATTCGTTGCATCGGTTAATTGCTGCGGCTATTCCTCCAGCATAGTCCACATGATTGTCCTTGAGCATTATCATATCGTACAATCCCATACGGTGGTTATGTCCGCCTCCAATCTTAACGGCCATTTTTTCGAGCAGACGAATGCCAGGTGTTGTTTTTCTAGTATCCAATAATTTCGCACCAGTGCCAGCAATGTGGTCAACATACTTTTTGGTATGTGTAGCAATGCCACTCATGCGTTGCATAATGTTTAGAATCAAACGCTCCGCTTTTAGAATGGACTGCTTTGGTCCTTCGATATAAAAACCGATGTCACCGTGCTTCACAGCTTCGCCATCCCTTATTTTGATATCCAATTTTAACTCGGGATCAATAATTTCACAAATCTTCTCCGCCACTTCTACTCCGGCCAAAATACCGTCGTCTTTTATAAGTAGTCGCCCTTTGCCTTGTGCGTCAGCGGGAATGCAGGATAAGGAAGTGTGGTCTCCATCGCGAATATCTTCTTCGATGGCAGTGCGGATGATTTTTTCTAAACTCAATTTCTAGGAATTAATTATTCGTTCTCGTGAAAACAAAGTTCGGAAACTTTACCATCCTCTACAACAAAGTAGATACGCAAATTTGCTGCGTCGGTTTCGAGACTACCAATAGCGAATGAGGTGCCGTTGCCGGAATCGCCTCTATGTTTTAGTGAAACTCCTTTAGCGTTTTGTTCCGCTAAAAAGCTTTTCACTTTTTCGATTGCTTCTGATTTAGTCAGCATGTCTTCTTCGTCAAATACTTCTAGTATGACGTCGTCCTGAAGAAATTCGGATAAGGTCTCTGTATCCATAGTCCTTAGGCTTTCAAATACCTTATCAACAAGATCAGTTTGTGCCTGAGCACCAAAAGACATTGCCAATCCTAATAACAAAGTGAACGTTAGATTTTTCATTTCTCTGGTTTAATTAACCTTACAGTGCAAGTATCGTGCGCCAAAGACGCAAATAGCTGCTCACGAAACCTTAGATGACTAAAAATAGAGAAAGATTAAGGGGAGAAAAAGACTTCATTTTACACAAGCTTATCATAGATTTGCAAAGTGAAAAAACATAACAAGCTCATTCTCATCATTTTAGATGGATGGGGGCACGGTAAAGTGGCCGAATCGGACGCTATACAGCAGGCAAATACACCTTATATAGATGGTCTTTATTCAAAATATCCAAATGCTGAGTTGGTCACTTTTGGCCCAGAAGTAGGTCTACCAGAGGGTCAAATGGGTAATTCTGAGGTGGGACACCTTAATATAGGTGCTGGTCGCATCGTATTTCAAGAGCTTCTACGTATACATAATGCTATAGACGATGGCTCCTTTTTCAAGCACGATGTTTTGGAGCAAATGTTCGCCGATGCGAAAAAGTCTGGTCGTCTGCACCTGATGGGTCTGGTTTCCGATGGTGGAATCCACTCTCACCTGGGACACTTAAAAGCACTTTGTCAAATGGCAATGAAGCGCGCTATTCCAGAAGTATTTATTCACTGCTTTACCGATGGTCGCGATACCGATCCAAACGCAGGTTTAGGCTACTTACGTGACTTGGAGAAGTTTATTGACGGAACCAATATTAAAATTGCTTCGATAACGGGTCGCTACTACGCAATGGATCGTGATAAGCGCTGGCCGAGAATTCGTTTGGCCTACGATGCTATGGTAAATGGCAAAGGAGCGCGCACGCACAATATTCTTGATGCGGTAAAAGATTCTTACGACGCAAATAAAAAAGATGAGTTTATAGAACCGATCGTGCAAGTCAATGAAGCGGGCAAGGCAATAGGATGCATCAAAGAAGGCGATACATTAATGTGTTTCAACTTCCGCACCGATCGTTGTCGTCAGATCTCTGAGGTCCTTACTCAGGTAGATCATACGAAAGATGGAATGAAGACCATTCCACTCTCCTACTACACGATGACGGAATATGATGCGGATTTCAAAAACGTAAACGTAGTTTACACCAAAGACAATTTGAAAAATACACTCGGTGAGGTTTTAGAAAGCAATGGCAAGTCTCAATTGAGAATTGCAGAAACCGAAAAATATCCGCACGTAACTTTCTTTTTCTCTGGCGGGCGCGAAGCTGAGTTTGAAAAAGAAACACGCATCATAAGTCCTTCTCAAAAAGTAGCTACTTACGATTTAGCTCCGGAGATGAGTGCAGGTGATGTGCGCGATCAAGTCATAAAAGCAATAAAAGGCTCTGCGCCAGATTTTGTTTGCCTGAACTTCGCTAACCCTGATATGGTTGGACATACTGGAGATTTTGAAGCTGCAAAAAAAGCGGTGGAAATGGTAGACGCTTCGGCAAAGCAAGTAATGGATGCTGCCCTGGAAAATGATTACGCGGCTATTATAATTGCAGACCACGGCAATGCCGATATGATGATTAATCCCGATGGCTCGCCGAACACTGCGCATACGACAAACCTAGTTCCTATCTTCGTAGTGGGAACAGAAAGTGATTCGGTTTCGAACGGAAAGTTGGCGGATATCGCTCCTACTATTTTGCATTTAATGGGTATAGAGATTCCCGCAGAAATGAATGGCGATGTATTGGTTTAAGCGAAGCTTTTTTATTTGTGTGATTTGCTTTTCTGCATGTCAAGCGGAACAGAAAGAAGTTGCGGGTAGCGTTCCTGAAACAGTTTTTGATTTAAAATCTTTTTTCGAAGCTGAAACGCAGCGCTTATCAAGTGATAAAAATTGTAGCTTGAAACGAAACACAAGTATTGATGGTAAAGAAGAAGTTTCGACAGTTAGCAGTCCTAACTGGTCGGCCTTGCTCAAACCTTTTATGGATTCGGACATAAACAAACCGACTTGGTTAGAAAATTATCGATTTGAAGAATCGGAACAAGGCGGTAACAAGGTGTACCACTACCGCAGTGCAATCGAAAAAATGAAAACGCAGGATTTGCAAATAGTTTTTAAAGGAAAAAGCGATGTAGTAGAGAGTGTTGGCCTAACTAACGTGGCGAACAACTTTATACTCAGCTCAAGTGAAAATCTTTACTACGTTGCAAGTCCTACTAGCTTCAAGATTGAAAAATCACAGCAGTACTTTTTCTTCGATCCTCAGCGTATTGACATCAGTGGCTCTTGCCGCTAAGCTCCCCTAAGCCATCAAGGCTGCAAACTCCGTGTAAAAGTGCGGTATCGTTTCAATGCCTTTGTAAAAATTGAACAAACCAAAGTTTTCATTTGGCGAGTGAATGGCATCTGTGTCTAATCCAAATCCCATCAGAATTACATCTACGCCAAGTGCGTCTTCAAACAAAGCCACTATCGGAATTGAGCCTCCGCTGCGCTGAGGGATTGGTTTTTTACCAAAAGACTTTTCTATAGCTCGACTTGCAGCTTGATAAGATTTTGTATCGGTCTTCGTAACCGAAGGGTTTCCACCGTGGTGCGGTGTTACTTTAACCTTTACAGAATCAGGAGCAAGGCTTTCAAAGTGCTTTTGAAACAACTCGGTTATCTTATCAGAGTTTTGGTTGGGAACCAAACGCATTGAAATCTTGGCAAAGGCTTGAGAAGGCAAAACTGTTTTTGCTCCCTCACCAATATAACCACTCCACATACCGTTTACGTCCAGAGTCGGACGAATACTGGTTCGCTCATT
>CAZZIZ010000133.1:0-9240 GCA_964654535.1 uncultured Chitinophagales bacterium | reverse complement strand
GCCAAGTCAAACTCCTGCACAACCGGAATTTGCTCTAAATCATAATCATCAACATCAGCTGGATTATCTGCTGCACCTGGAGTTCCAGGAGCCTCATCATCAACATCATTATTTGTAGCAAGCTCAGATGTATCATCTGATGAACCATTTAAAGAGCTAATAAGATCATCCTCATCATCTAAACCTAGAGCATT
The DNA here is from genome assembly GCA_964654535.1 of uncultured Chitinophagales bacterium. GTDB lineage: Bacteria > Bacteroidota > Bacteroidia > Chitinophagales > UBA2359 > CAZZIZ01. The sequence continues at coordinate 9,046 of CAZZIZ010000133.1, read as the reverse complement.
AGTAGCTCCAGTAATTTCAGCATTATTGGTAATCAAGTTTCCTTGGAATGCTGGATCAATTTGTAGCGTAATAGATAAAGGCACGGTTGCACCTGCTGATAAAGTTGGAATTGTCGCAAAGTGAGGAGCCGTACCTGAGAAGTCCGGGCTACTTGAAAACAACATTCCCGTTGGTAGGTAATCAGTTATAATTACGTTAGTCGCATCTACTGTTCCTTGATTGTATGCATTGATTGTAAATGTTACAAGATCACCTGGTGCGAATGGACCAGGAGTTGCAGTTGTATCAAGTACTTTATCTAAGGCAAGGTCAAAATTACAAACGTCTTCCGTAACCGTAGTTTGACAAGAGCTTAAACAGCCATTGGCATCGGTAATAGTTACTGTATACGTTCCAGCAACTGCTGGATCAAGAACAGTGTTTTGACTGGTGCCAACAACATTACCTAGACCATCGGCCCACGACCAAGCAACAGCGTCGCCGCCGCTTTCAGATAGCGTAACTGCCTCACCTGGACAAACAGGTCCATTATTGGTAGCTATGCATATTGGTAATGGATTTACAACCACAGTTGTAGTACAACTAGATTCACATCCATTTGCGTCCGTGATCGTAACGGTATAATCTCCTGGCGTTGCAGGCGATAAAACCGTCGTTTGGCTTGGGCTTGTGAATCCACCAGGACCAACCCAAGACCAAGAGACAGCAGCGCTACCTCCTGTTTCTGTGATTGTAACTGGCTGGCCAGTACATACTGGACCATTGTTACTGGCAATGCAAGTTACCGGAGGAGCCACCGTAAAATTAACGGGGCAGCAGGATTCGAATGCACAACCCATAGCATCTGTGGCCGTGTAATAAATACACACAGAGCCATCGGACAATCCCGCCGTGCTGTTATCAACGGTAATTGATGTGCCTGTTCCAACTTGAACATCGCTGTTATTAAACCAGACAATATTCGTAAGTCCTGCATCTGCATCTAATGTATAGGATGCTGAACCATCATTACACAAAACGTGCGATGGTATTGGGTCACATCCCGGCATCATACATGCGTTTTGAGCGTTCAATCCTACGCAATAGGCGCTGAGGAACATTACAATTGTAATTAATCTTTTCATGAGACTACTTTTGATTTTCTATTCTTTCAAACTAACTATATGACTTTCCCTTATGGGACAGTCCATTTTTACTCTATTTCAAATGCTAAAGCCAGTCTACAGGGCCGGTAGACCAGAATAAACGCTAATTGCGTGAATCTCAGAGAAGAGTTCCTTCAGCTTCAGAGAAATTCAATTATGATTGGGCAATTTGAATGCCAAATTGCGCCGTAGCTCGGCGATTAGTTGTTCTCATAAATTATTCGCCTCGATTTTTATTTGAGTCAAATAAAATTTTAGAAAAAGGTTGATGCTGTCAAATTTGGCACAAGCTCTTCGCGTAAAGGATAGTAAAAGGCTGAGGCACGATCCGTACTTTATGTAGGGCATCATTAAGGAGTTTACCGTTAGCAATAGAGGCGACCTATCATGCTGCACCATAAAGTACCGCAGCGATAGCGAAGTCCTGGAATAGTTCGACCCCATTGAATGGCCGAAGGCAGAAGGTCAATGGCAATCAACCCAAATAATTGAAACAAAAAAAAGGGGACCAAACCGTTGGCCCCCTGTCTTACATATCCGAGATGCTTAATCAACGCACCTCTATAAATCCTTTGAAAATTTCTTTTGTGTCGTCTCCTTCCACACTTATAACATAGAAATAGGTATCAGGTAGTACTTTGTCATCGGAGGAAGTAAACTTACCGTCCCAGCTTAAGTCTTTTAACTCACCAAAAATTTCACAAACAACCTGACCGTGGCCATTGAAAATCTTCACCTCGGCAGCAGCATGTTCGTAGCATCCTGTGGCGTCTAGCGGACGGAAAACCTCGTTAACTCCATCACCATTAGGGCTAAATCCATTAGGGAAATTGATCTTACACTTTTCTTCCAAGGCCAACTCCGGAACCGTTTGTCCTGAAAACCCTGGATTAGTGCAAGAGGCGTCAACAGATATTTCAATCATAATGGTTTCGCAAACTGTTTGCTCATTGCAATAGGAGACTGCGACAAGGTCTTTTGTATTACTAAAATTACTTACATATCTAAAGCAGTTACCGCCTAGCTGAACGATGTTGGCGTTTAATGTCGAAATAACATTGTTCAAAGTAGCTCCTGGGCTACAAAAGTTCACACATAAGTCAATAGGTACATTGGATTGAGTACAGGCTTCTAATTCTCCATCCACACATATCGGATCGCACTCTACAACCATTGTTACGTTTGCGGTAGCAGCTGCACCTTGTTCATCGCAAGCCGTATACTGAAATGTATCGTTACCCGTAAAGCCGTCGTTCGGCGTGTAGAATAAAAAGCCGTCGCCGTCACCAGCTGTAACTACTCCATTTGCCGGTTGCGTAAAGTCACATATAGTAAGTATGTCTCCATCTACGGATACATCATTCCCGAGTGCCACTACTTTAGTAAAGTCGCAACCCCCAAAAACTAGGTCATCTTTAACTAGCGGAGCGTTCGGCCCAGTCATATTACAGTCTACATTAATAAATGCTGTGGCAGTGTCACTATTGCCGGACTCATCACATACTGTGTACTCTACTGTATCGTTTCCATTGAATCCTTCGTTAGGCGTGTAGAATAGAAAATCTCCTCCTTGATAAACAGATCCAAAACTAGGTTGATTAAAGCCGCAAATAACAAGGGTTTCACCAGTTGATGATACATCGTTGAAGAGCACTATAAGCTTGGTCATATTGCAACCCGCATTGATAATATCGTTGGTTGCAGTAAGCACTGCGCTTCCATTGCCACAACCCACGTTTATAGTTACTAGAGCGGAATTACCCGGCCCATTTTCACTACATAGCGTATAGAAGAACTCGTCTACCCCATTGAAGCCAGGGCTTGAATTATACTGAAACTGCCCATTGATTAGCACAACTGATCCGAATGTGGGTTGAGTAAAGTCGCAAATACTAATGGCTTCTCCTGACGGACTCAAGTCATTGGCAGTAACGTCTATAAACAAGAGATTACAACCTGCAGCCACTTCGTCAAAAATAGCAACCGGCGCCGTGCCAGATGGACTGCAATCACCAACATTAATATGATAGATAATATCGATACAGTTGCCACTGTTGTCACAGGCAGTAAGGGTAACAATATCTTGTCCGAAAAACCCTGGAACAGCAACATACTGAACACATTGATCTTGTATAGTTACACTGCAGTGGTAAGTTGACTCACCTCCAGTAATACTAAAATCGTTTAGTGCGCAAACCTCTGGGCAAAGTAATAAGGGCGTTTGAGGCGCAACACATTCTTCGAAAGGTCCATCGTCGCAGACTATACAGTTATAGTTAATGGTTACGTTGGCTTGAGAAGATTCGCCAGCCTCGTTACAAACTGTATACGTAAATGATACGAGTCCAACTAAATCAGCAGGAGGGGTATAGGTAAATGTATTGTTGTTAAATAATAGAGTCCCAATCGTAACTGCGTCAAAGTCGCAAATTGTGAGCGCTCCGCCAGCAGTATTCACATCGTTTCCTAAAACATCTAAGATGGTCGTAGTGCAATTAACATTGTAAACATCTCCAATTGCTTGTGGTGGCGTGGATTGATTACAATCGCCGACAGTTACATTTATAACAGAAGTATCGCAATTGCCAAATTCGTCACAGGCATCTAAGGTCACAGTATCTACACCGAAGAAACCTGGTAGGGGTAAGTAAGTGATGCAACCATTGTCATTTTGGGTAATCGAACAATCCCAAGAAGAGTGAGCGCCCGTCAACTCATACGGCCCCGAGAGGTCACAAAACTCTGGGCATAACTCAATTCCTTGAAGCGGTCCAGTACAGGCGTTGATGATAGGATTGGTGCAACCACAAACAACATTTATCGTGACGTTGGTTACGGATGTTAGTCCATACTCATCGCATATAGTATATGTAAAAGTCACCGGCCCCGTAAAATCTGCCGGCGGAATGTAACTGAAGAATGAATCGAAAAATATAACTGATCCGTGCGTCGGTTCTGTATAATCACAAATAGTAATCGGGCCACCGTCTGGGTCGCTATCGTTATCAAGCACGAACAAATCGAACTTGAAACAGGTCGCGTCATAAGTGTCTGGAGCAGCAATAGGTGCAACGTTACATGAGATTTCAATTGTTACGGTAGCTACAGACTGTAAACCTTGCGGATCACAAAGAGTGTACTCAAAAGTAACGGGACCATTGTGTCCTGCAGCCGGTATGTATGTAAAAAAGGTATCCCAGAAAAATAGAGAACCAATACCTGGATCCGTAAAGTCGCATATATACTCTCCACCATCGACATCAAAATCGTTATCCAATACGTGCATCCATATTTTTTCGCAGGTACTGGTGTAAGAATCATTTTCAGCTATTGGAGCCGAATTACATCCTTCTACGTCAATTGAAACAGTTGCAGTACTTGTTAAGCCATCAGGGTCACATAGGGTATAGGTAAAGCTGACTGGTCCATTGTATGATCCAGCAGGAATAAATGAAAAGAAGGTATCCCAGAAAAGTAGGGTACCACTTGTCGGTTCTGAAAAGTCGCAAATAGTAACTGGTGTTCCATCTGGATCAAAATCATTATCCAAGACGTACATAAATATTTTGTCGCAATTGGTAGTATAGAAATCATTATCCGCTACTGGCGCCGAGTTACATAGACTGACATTTACAATTATGTTGGCCTGGGCTGTACCACCATTTCCATCACAAATGGTATAAAGAAATTCGTCAACTCCAAAAAAGCCTGGGTCGGGAGTGTAGTAAATTATATCACCAATTTGGGTAACAGTACCGTTAGAAGCCTGATCAAAACCACAGACTGAAATAATATCACCATTTGCATCGGAGTCGTTAACCAGAGGATTGATACCAACTCCGGTACAATTTCCATGAACCTCGTCGAAAATGGCTACTGGGAAAGTGTTTCCGCTACAATTTCCAATAGATACGTTAGCGGTGTAATTATAAGTGCAGCCCTCATCAGATACAATTGTAAGTGACACCAAATCGGAACCAACAATCTCCATACCCGGAACTGGGGTGTATGTAATACATCCACCAGCAGGCACTAAACTGCAGTGAAATGCAGACTGCGAGTCAGTTATAGTGTAATTACCAGTTATACCGCAGATATCTGGGCAAATAGTTATTGGAGTAACAGGCATGGCACAGAAAGAATCAATAGGGCAGTCTACTACTCCACCTGGACAAGGATCAACAGAGCCAGAACCCAAAACTTTGACGTAAGCGCAATCGTGGTCGTCTTCGTCATTGTTGTTATTGTTTAACTCGTTGTCTGTTGTCAGTCCATCGTTATCGGGATTCGCATCAAAAGTTGAATCGATGTCGTTGAAAACAATGAGACCACCTACTGTTGCCGATCCTATTTCCGCGCAATTCACCACTGCGTCGTGCGGAGCGTCTTCGTTTACAAGAAAATGGATGTCAATTTGACTGGTTGTATTTGGCGCCAAAGGTCCAGGCATAATGTAATATGCGTGGCCAATATCGCTTAACCAGTTAGAATCCATTAAAGTCATTCCCCCAGGGATATAGTCAGCAATCACGATTGACGTAGCCGCTTCGCTACCTTGGTTATGAACGTAAATAGTAAACGTTACCCAGTCCCCAGGTTCCACTTCGAGACTTTGACCTTGCGCCAATTCCTTGGTTAAGGCCAAATCTAAACTCGGTGGCGTTTTCAAATCTCCTGTAGTGTTGTCGTAGGAACCCTTTGACTGCCAGGCGGTAAATTCTTCAAGGGAAGGATATAAAACGGCTTCCTCAAAACGCGCATCCAAAAAATTTCCTTTTTGGGCGTTGAGACTCCCGATACCACATATCAAGCCCAGTGCGAGTAGCAGCGTACTTTTTAGCTTAATGGTAGATGTCCTCATAATACTTGGATTTAGTAATTATATTTTTATTCTTTATTCTTATCCATTGACCTATCCACTGAACTTTAAATAGCTTTTTAAAATTCGAATAGGTCTCTAATATGAAGGGGTAACGAGGACTCGGAAGGATTCTCCCAAATCGTTGTGCTGCTAGAGCACTTTCATCACTTCTTCTTTCTTTCTCTCAAGTGATTTGTCAGATCACATGCATACTTGTGATAAGGATTAGGCAAAAGCTCTGCCAAGTACGGACAAGAATTGTCAGTACAATAAAATATAATGTGTATTGCGTTGATTAAATACGTACTATAGGGCTATATTAACATATCCACAACTCTATTTTTGAGGCCTTACCTTAGTTCAAAAGCATAAGGAAGGCGCATCTGAAAGGGCTCATTTCGTACCATAAAGGCCACTTTTTCCAAAAATGGTAACTCATTGATCAATTTTTCGGCCATTGAAGGTTCAGGTTTTCCCTTTCCAGAGAATTCTTCAATCATTTTCATTACTGGGTCAATCTTTATGGGGTATTCTTTAGTCTTATAGTCCTCTAAATCAGCCTGTTGCGCAGCGAAAGCAATGGCACTTTCCAGGCCGCCTATTTCGTCAACTAAGCCAAGACCAATAGCTTGATCACCCGTATAGACCCTTCCTTGGGCAATTTCTTCAACAACCGATCTGTCTAAGTTTCTACCAGTAGAAACCTTGTGTAGGAAGCGATCGTAAATGTCATTAATAAAGGTCTGAATTATATCTCCTTCCTCCGATTCTAGAGGACGGAATACGGTGCCCATAAAATCTGCATATGGCGCAGTCTTAACGCGGTCGAAGGTAATACCAAGATTATCTTCGAAGAGTTTATCGAGTGTAGCGAACATACCGAAGACACCAATTGAACCAGTGATGGTATTTTCCTCTGCATAAATTTTGTCAGAGTTACAAGCAATAAAGTATCCTCCAGAAGCGGCTAGATCTCCCATAGAAGTAACCAATGGTTTTCCCGCCTGCTTTATCAATTCCAATTCACGCCATATAACATCTGAGGCTAAAGCCGAACCACCTGGTGAGTTTACGCGCATAACCACGGCCTTTACCTTTTTGTCCTTACGCAGTTTGCGCAAAATCTTAGCGTACTTATCTGAACCAATACTGGTTTCTGCACCATTGCCGCCTACTATTTCTCCTTCGGCGTAGACCACGGCTACCCTATTTTGACCAGCACTTTTGTTTCCTTGGGTAGCATAGTTGACATAGTTACTTAAAGAAATGGCGTTTAGCTTTTCGTCTTCATCTTTTTCCAAGGCAGCTTTCATTTCGGTAACAACCTCATCGTAAAAACGCCCACCGTCAATGATACCAAGGTTTACAGCGTCCTCAATACTTCGGACTTTGTAGCCGTTTATAACGTCATTTACTGCAGCTTCCGACAAATTTCTTGCGAGTGCGATGTCACGCACAAAGTCATCGTGAAAAGCCTGTAAGAACTCTGTAACCTGCTTTCTATTTTCCTCACTCATTCCTGTACGGCGAAAAGGCTCTGTCGCACTCTTGAACTTACCAGCGTAATAAATTTCTGGTTGGACACCCAGCTTGTCCAGCATACCTTTAAAATACATGGTCTCCGAGCTGAAACCTTTCAATTCCATAAGTCCTGATGGATTCACGTAAATCTTATCGGCAGCACTAGCGAGGTAGTAAGCCATTTGGGTCATCCCCTCAGAATACGCGTAAACAAACTTACCCGACGATTTAAATTCAATGATTTGGTTGCGGATATCTTGCAACGATGCCATTCTGCCGGTCAACAAAGAAATGTTGAGCAAGATTCCCTCAATTTTATCGTCATCCGCAGCTTTTTGAATAGCAGTTTTAATATCGTGTATACCCAATTGGGCAGCACTTCCACCTTTGAGTTTTTCAATTGGATCTTCGTCTAAGGTTCTTTCACCCATAGATTGATCAAAACGCGCCACCAATATGCTGTTTGATTTGACATTTACCGTTTCTTTGCCGCCAAAAAGCGCTCCGGCAATACCGCCGACCATTAGTAAAACGCCGAAAAAGAGGAAAATGCCGACAACAACAGCTAATACATACTTAATAAAGGAGCCCATAATTTGATTTAATTAGAGTGGTTTCTATAGTAAACTAACGAAGAGATAAAATAGTTTTAATAGTCCGAAATATATAATGCAATTCTCGTGAATACAGGGTACATAATGTTAGGAAGCAATATAGGCGATAGTCGACTCGCACTTGAGCATGCAGTTAAGCACTTACAAAGCTACGCAGGCAAGATCGTGGCCCAATCCAGTATTTATGAAACGGCACCGTGGGGCATGAGCGATACACAGAACAACTACCTCAATCAGGCCATTGCTCTAAAAACCTACAAGTCTCCCGGACAGTTAATCAATACTTGCTTGAGCATTGAAAAAATGATGGGGCGGGTTCGAACGGAGGTAAATGCTCCGCGGCTTATTGATCTGGACATTTTATTGATAGACGAAATGGTAGTCGAGCAGCCGGATTTGTTTGTACCCCACCCTCGATTGCATTTGCGGAAGTTCTGCTTGTTGCCGCTGAATGAAATTGCTGCTGAGGTCGTGCATCCGGTTTTGGGTCACACGGTTAGTGAATTGTTAGCGCTGCTTGATGATGAGTTGGAGGTGGTTAAGTTAGATTAGTATTTGGGCGTGCCCCATTTCATTTCTGGCTTCGCCAAATGAAATGGGTCGGGCTTTCGGCAGTCGCTCTGTTCTGTAAAAAACAAAAAGCGCCTCCAGCTCTTAAGGAGCTGAGCGCTTTTCTTGTTTTTTACAACAGGAGCTTCGACAATGCCTCTATCCCTCACGCGAACCTACCCCGCCCTGCGAGCGCCCCTCCTAACAGGGGATTTTCTACTATTGTTTTCTGGCTGATTCTTGCGCTCGTCTCCAGACGAGTGCTTCATCTTCCTGCCCATTTCAAATGGGCAAAGGCCGTGACAATTCTGCCATTTGAAATGGCAAGGGAAAATTAAGAACGCGTCGGAGACGC
>CAZZIZ010000132.1:0-9493 GCA_964654535.1 uncultured Chitinophagales bacterium | reverse complement strand
TTGGTCGATGTGGAGCTCCTGTTGGCAAAAGCAAGAAAAGCGCTTAGCTCGCAAGAGCTAGATGCGCTTTTTGCTTTTGGCAGAACAGAGCGACGGCCGAAAGCCCGACCCCGAACTTGCCCATAGGGCAGAAGTGAGTGGGGCACGCCCAAATCCATCAAATTTGGACATACCCAATTGCTCATTCGATTTGAGTAATTTTAAGTAGACAATTAGAAATGATAGACCTAACAATTTTACTTCAGGCTGTTCCAGAAGGCTTCCTCACAGGAAACACCATCCAAATGCTAATGTGGGTGGCGATTATAGCGATAATGTATTTTTTCATTCTCCGTCCGGGAACGAAAAAAGCGAAAAAAGAGGCGTCATTTAATGAGAGTTTAAAAAGCGGGGATAAGGTTGTAACCAAAAGCGGTATTCACGGAAAAATCTCCAAGGTGAGTGAACGTACTGTTATATTACAAGTGGCGGACAATGTTAAACTCAAAGTAGAGCGCAACGCGCTTTCTGCAGATATGAGCTCGGCTGGCGAAACCGATGGCTAGTCCAAAAATTGGATTTGACTTTACTAGCCTTCAAAAAAAATGGAGCGCCGGTGAATGGTTTAAGATTTCTGAAAAAGGGACCTTCTCCGCATTTCTTTTACTTGCTACAATCGTTTGGGTACTAGGTGCCCTGTCAAAAGAATATACCCTTGAAATTCCGGTTACAATAAATTATGAAAACCTTCCTACTGATATGATCGCCACTTCTCCTTTGGTTGAAGAACTTTTTGTTACCGTAAAAGGAGAAGGCCGAAGCCTCATGCGTAAAAACCGAAGTGTAAGAAAAAGTGGTGTAAAGTTGGATCTCAGTAAAAGCGGATCTAGCTCTAGGATTGCCGTGACATCTCTAATTCCGCAAATAGCGGAGCAGTTCAGCGGCCTAGTCATAAGTGGTGTTCAACCCGATTCACTGGTGATGAAATTTGTGGAGGCACAAACGAAAAGAGTACCCGTAATCGCTAAACATGATTTGAGTTTCGCGAAACAATTCGATCTAAAAGAAATAAAACTAGCTCCAGATAGTGTGAGTCTTACCGGCCCTATGGAACTCGTGGAGGACATAGTAAATTGGCCAACTGAAACGATAAGTTATGCTGATATAAATAGCGATAAAACAGGCAAGGTCAAATTAGCTAATCTCGTAGAGCAGGGCATCACCTTCGAACAAGATGAATTTGCCTATGAAGTACAAGTAGACGAGTATACTGAAAAAGTAGTAGAAGTGAACATAGAAGTGGTCAATCTACCAGAAAACAAAAAGGTCATACTTTATCCAAACAAGGCAGAGCTTAGCTTTCAGCTAACAGTAGACAATTACAATGTAATCGATGAGAGCTTTTTTGAAATAGAAGCGGACTTTGGTGGCAAAGTTCCGGAGAATGACAATCAAGTTCCTTTAAAAATTTCTACGCAATCTCTAGAAGCGAAAAATGCGCGTATCGATCCAAAGTTTGTTGAGTTTATTATTTACAAGTAATGCTAAACGTAGGAATAACAGGAAACATTGGAAGCGGTAAAACCACCGTTTGTCGCCTCTTCGAAATTTTGGGCACTCCGGTGTATTACGCCGACGATAGAGGCAAAAGTATATCCAACGAAAACGGACTAGTCGTTAAGCAGGTCAAAGAATTGTTTGGGGAAGAAATTTATGATTCGACCGGTGCTTTACGTCGCTCCGATGTTGCAGCAATTGTATTTAAGGATAAAGAAAAACTAGAAGCGCTCAACTCAATCATTCATCCTGCTGTAGCTGAAGATGCTGAACAATGGTTCAATAAACAGTCTGGCGGCGGAATACCCTACGCATTGAAGGAAGCAGCTTTGATAGTAGAAAACGAGTCCTACAAAAGGCTTGACAAACTAATTGTTGTATCTGCTCCGTTAGCGCTTCGATTAGAAAGAGTAATCAAACGAGACAATTCCAATAAGGAACAAGTTGAAGCCAGAATGGCCAATCAGTTGAGTGATGAAGAAAAGGAAAAGCATGCAGATTACATTGTGGTCAACGATGGCAAGCAGGCCTTAATCTCACAAGTGATCGAGATTCACAAAAAACTACTTAGTGAATATCAGTGATTTGCTTCACGCCGTGAATACGGTTTGCAGTAAATCCCTCTGCATATTGAAATCCTGTAGTGCGACCCAATTCAACTGCCCGTGCTCTAATGCTGTCTAAAAAGCCGCTCGAAGAAATATACGTCGCGGGTTCATCGTCTTTAGCGTCAGGATTAAAGAACTGTGAAGAAAAGGCTTTAATCGATTCCATCTTCTTTTCCATATGATCAGTTATGTCGACCACGAAATCCGGCTTTATATAATAGTCCTGGATATAATGGAATAGTTTGGCTCGCCACGGTTCCTGTTGTTTCCCGTTGTCATCGAGGGTTTCAATCTTCATCAAACCCGCCTTAAAGTTTGCTTCGCGTGCAAGTGTCGCCGCATTTCCGTGGTCTGGATGACGGTCCCTTATTGCATTGGCCAATATTATCTCAGGACGGTATTTTCTAATGGCGGCAATAATCTGTAATTGGTATTCCTCCGTATTAAAAACGAAACCATCGCGCATCGCCAAATTCTCTCTAACGCTCAATCCCAGAATCTTAGCTGAAACAGCAGCCTCCTCGTCTCTCAAGTCAGCCGAACCGCGGGTTCCCAATTCACCACGGGTTAAATCTAGTATGCCCGTCTTCTTGCCATTTGCTTTTGCTGCTAACAATGTGCCTGCGCAACTCAATTCAGCATCGTCGGGATGTACGCTGATCGCTAAAATGTCCAGTTTCATAGCTCAATGATAAGGCTATGCGCTAAAAAAAGCTACACAATCACTGTCTAACATTATTCGAATGGACTCATCGCCCCAAGAGATAAGAAATCGAATCAAAAGACACCTTTAGATTATGGCCAATCGAATATTGCAGGATATAATAGAGCCGATGGCGAAAGCCTGAATCTGTGTGAAAATCAAGGTACAATCGGCGTCAATCCGTAAATCCTCACCCAAAGAGCATAAATTTTTGAAAATTCAGTGATAAACGAGTTCAATTCAGCCGTAAGCTTGCAAGAGAATATCGGCGGTTGAAGAATATTCACTAATTATCGCCAAAATATTAGCAAATTGAAGCTTATACAATGAGTCGATTTATTGCGGTTTTGTTTTTCCTTCTAGGCACTGTTTGTAGCCACGCCCAAGACTATGTCCTATCAGGAAATATAGTCGACGCTACTAATAAGGAGCCACTAGCTTTCGCTACCCTATCCGTTTCGGTAGATGGTGATATGCACGGTGCCCAAAGCGATTACGATGGAAACTACGAACTAAAACTGCCTTATGGAGATCACTTGCTCTCCGTTAATTACGTTGGCTACCAAACACAGCAGGTCCTGCTCGAAAACAAAAGCGAGCGCTTTCTTTTAAAAGATATTGAACTGGAACCAAGTGCCAATATTATACAAGAACTCGTGGTGACTGGCAACAAATACGAAAAGCCACTGAGTGAAGTAACTGTAAGTATGGAAGTACTGAAAGCGGATCTCATCAACAACTCTAATACTGTTACTATTGATCAAGGTTTGAGAAAAGTACCCGGCGTAAACATCGTAGACGGTCAAGCTAACATTAGAGGAGGCAGCGGTTTTTCTTACGGAGCAGGTAGTAGGGTTTTACTTTTAATGGATGAGATTCCCTTCCAGCAAGCCGATGCGGGATTCCCCAACTGGAATTTTGTACCTATCGAAAACATAAAACAGGTAGAAGTAATCAAAGGAGCATCCTCCGCGTTGTATGGCTCTTCGGCACTCAACGGAATTATAAATATTAGATCCGCCTACGCCACCAATACGCCTTACACTAGCGTTAGCACATTCGGGACCATTTATGAAAACCCGAGCAGAGACTATGACTTGTGGTACGGCGACGAACAGCCTAATGAACAAGGACTGTCCTTTGCACATCGCAGTAAGCTCACCGACAAGCTTGGTCTAGTAAGCGGTGGATATTTTTTCAGACAAAAAAACTGGCGTCGAACCGAGTTCAGAGAACGCGGTCGAATCAATGTAAACTTAGACTACAAAATAAACGACATCTTGAGTGTGGCACTTAAGAGCAATGTTCAGTTGAGCGATCAGTCAAGTCTTTTACTATGGAACGGCTTAGACAGTTTAATGTATGAACCATTTACGATTGGCGAGACGCAAAGCGGCACCAGCACAAAGTCTACCAAGATTGCCATCGATCCAATTATAAAATTACAATTACCAGGGAATGCACAATTACGTTTCCAAGGAAGATTCTATTCCACCGACAATCGCGCGATAAATGACCAATCCAATCAAGCACGAAATTATTACTCTGAGTTGCAATACCGCAAGCAGTTTACCGAAGACTTTACAGTTACTACTGGTCTAACTAGAAGCACTACAGACGCCTCCGCTGCACTTTTTGGCAACCAAGACTTCGAAGGTGTAAACATTGCTTACTATGTTCAGGGAGATGCAAAAGTCTGGGACAAACTCAATCTAAACTTAGGCCTGCGCTACGAGTACTTTGAATTATCTGATCCGGAAACAACCGATTCGGACGATAAAATCGTCGGTAGATTTGGACTAAACTATGAACTAGGAAAGTTCTCTTTCCTACGCGCGTCGTTTGGTCAAGGCTTTCGCTACCCGACTATTGCCGAGCGCTATATCACGACCAGTGTAGGTGCATTCAACATCATTGCCAATCCAGCTCTTCAGTCAGAAGATGGCTGGAGTGCAGAACTAGGAATGAAACAAGGCATCGCTTTTAGTAAATGGAAAGGCTACGTCGATCTTTCAGTTTTTGTAAATCGCTATGAAAATATGACCGAATTTGTTTTCGGCGCCTACAATGGTTCTATCGGATTTAGATCGGAGAACATTGGAGATACAGACATAAGAGGTGTGGAATTAACCATTGCCGGACAAGGTCAAATCGGCACTTGGCCAACGCAAGTATTGGCCGGCTACACCTATATAGATCCTACCTTTCAAGAATTTACGCAGGAAATCGCAAACCTTTCCTCGGCCGATTTCAATGTTCTGAAGTACCGATTCAAACACACCGCCAAATTCGATGTAGAAAGTAATATCGCGAAAAGTCCATTTCACGTAGGTGTGGCCATGAATTACACTTCTTTCATGGAAGCTATAGATGTAGCATTTCTCGGATTTATTCCTGGTCTACAAGACTGGAGAGAAACCAACGATTCAGGAAACGCCATTTTCAGCGCTCGAATTCGCTATGACATAAACGACAAGTTCAATATAAGTGCGATTGGTAAAAATTTGACTAATCGACAATACACCTTGCGTCCAGCCTTAATTGAGGCACCAAGAAATTATACTTTGAAATTGGATTATAAATTCTAAGAAATGAAAAAGTACAGTCCCATTATCATACTACTATTCCTAGTAAGCTTCTGCATCAGCGCACAAGACGAGTGCAATGCCAACGCAGGCATTCCGATTCTACCGAGTGACTGCATAGAGAACACGAACATTTCGTTGCCCATAACCGACTTTGAAGTCACGCCGTCGGGCACAACTACTTTCGAGTTCGTTTTCACCGCACCCGTGGTCAATGATACAGTAGAAAGAATCATCGGCTTCAACCAAACAGGTGAGTTCGATTTCAGTCTCGATACATTAACCATGCAACCCTTCGCACCAGGCGTATACGGCGTAACCGTTTTCGCTTACGACGCTCAAGACCTTTTTGACCTAACAACAAATCCAGCTGTGAGTACATTCGCTTGTATCGAAGGCGACGGCAGTGAATCGCTTGCAGAAGTTTTGGAGTGCGTACAGTCATTAGGTCTAATAATGAACACCCTCACCATCGATCTGGTCATAAACAATGTCTTGGAGAGCTTTGCCCCCATTGCCCTGATGCGAGAAATGTGTTACGACTTTTCAGAACAAGTGAGCATAACCGTAGTCGATGGAGCTACTGAATCTTGTACGGTTGGAATCGATAGAAATATAGATGCTCCAAATTTTCATTTCGAACCAAGTAATACTACCCTGCATCTATTTGATTACGAATCAATCGACCTAGAACAAATCATCTTGAGCGATATTCAAGGTGCTCGACTAAATAGCTTTTTGCCCAATAATCAGATTAGACTTCCGAGCTTAGCTAAAGGCGTTTATATTTTAGATTTCGTTACGGCAAAAGGCAGAGTTGCTAGACAGATCGCGGTTTACTAGAACCAAAACGAGTATTAAGAAATTCAAACACCCGGTTATAATCATTGAAGAAAAAGGAGCGGATATGATATTGAATCATTCTGCTTAGTTTTAGCAATCAATGTATAACCAGAAAATTGAAAAGTTACCATTAGAAGAATTGCGAACATTGCAAAATGCCCGCCTTTCATCTTTAGTAGAACGCGTATATAGAGACGTGCCTTTTTACAAGAAGCAATTCGACAAGCAGGGCATTCATCCCAGAGATATTAAAACGGTAGATGACCTGCAAAAACTGCCTTTTACAAAAAAGTCAGATCTACGAGACAACTATCCTTACAAAATGTTCGCTACACCGATGCAAGACATAAGACGCATTCATGCCTCAAGTGGAACTACCGGAAAGCCGACCGTTGTAGGATATACCCAAAACGATTTAGAAGTATTCGATGAGGTCGTGGCAAGATCATTGGTCTGCGCCGGCGCTAAGCAGGGAATGAAATTGCATAACGCTTACGGTTATGGCCTCTTCACTGGCGGATTGGGAATGCACGGAGGTGCGACTAAATTGGGAATGGCCGTCATTCCAGTATCGGGAGGTATGACCGAACGCCAACTTACCATCCTACAAGATTTCAAACCTGAGGTTATGTGTTGTACGCCTTCCTACGCTCAGACCTTAGCCGAAGAATTTGCCAAGCGAGGAATAGACACCAATGATCTTGCGGTAAAATACGCCATACTGGGAGCTGAGCCCTGGACCGAGGCCATCAGAGATCAGGTAGAAGCTGGTTTGAACGTTACTGCCACCAACATTTATGGGCTGAGTGAGATCATAGGCCCCGGTGTTTCGCAAGAAGATTATGAAGAAAAAGGCACTGGCAGCTACATCTGGGAAGATCATTTTTATCCTGAAGTCGTTGACAAGGAAACAGGCAAGCCACTTCCTTACGGCGAAGAAGGCGTATTGGTTTTTACAACTTTAACAAAAGAAGCCTTTCCTGTTTTAAGATATTGGACCAACGATATTTGCTCTATCTACTACGACAACAATGCCAAGCGCAGTCACATCAAAATGTCTGCCATAAAAGGTAGATCCGATGATATGCTTATAATTCGTGGCGTAAATCTGTTTCATACACAAGTCGAAGAAGTCATTCACAAAATAGCAGCTTTAAGTCCTAACTACAGATTAATCGTAGAGCGCGAAGGAACGATGGATAGCGTCAAGGTGGAAGTCGAAACCCAAGAAGATTCAAAAGTAGATACACAGGAACTCAGTCTATTGCTAAGATCAAAAATCAAAGACAGCATTGGACTTTCGATGGACGTCGAGATAAAAAGTCCGAAGAGCATTCCCAGAAGTCAAGGCGGGAAACTAAGCCGCATTTTGGATAAACGCGTTTAGACTATCTGTTTAGTTAAGTATACATTTTAGCTTTTACTTTGGGCGGCTAACAGGCTATCCGCTTGTACTCGGCACGCCTCTCATTGGTTCAGCATAGTCGTGGGTGCGTATTCCCTAGACGGTCATCCACCCCCACTCCTTGCTTCACACAAAGATAGTCGCACCTCATACCGCTTCTATCCTGGCCGCGGGGGTTTGCAAGAAGTTAAACTCAGGTTCTAGCGACTATTTAGGTGTCGATTTTCACAAATTTTAATACCGCCCAAAGGAATGAGAAAGCACAAGTATGCGTTACTTAATGCTAGATGAAGAACATTCAATACAAACCGAAGGAAAAGCTAAGCCCTTGGCGTAAGGTTTCTTTGGCCTCTTGGAAGCCTAGAGGCGATTCCTCAGCCTACTGCTTAGAAGATATTGAGATGGACGAGGCGAAGCGCTATTGTGCAGAGAACAGAATCAATATGAATGGTTTCCTAATTAAAGCGCTTTCAAAAACAATTGAAAAAGCTCCCAAAATAAACAGCACCGTTCGCTTTTGGAAAATTAGGCAAAGAGATGAAATCAGCGTCTTCTTTCACACCGCTAAAGACGCAGCTACTGATGACTTGAGCGGAATAGTGATTGAGGATGGTCACAGCAAAACAATGGCTGAAATCAACAGTGAATATTTTAATAAAATAAGAAGCTTCAGAACAAGTCACTCCACTCACGATCAATCAAAGAGAATTGTGGGACTTCTTCCCGGCTTTCTATCAAAGCCATTGATGAATCTCTATTCCTTTATCGCCTACACGCTCAATCTCAATTTAGGGATTTTCAAATCTCCCAAAAATGCCTTCGGAAGTGTCATGCTTACCGCGGTCGGCAGCTTGGGCATCTCCAAGGCCATTTGCCCAATTGCACCCTATACAAAAGTCCCTATGGTCATTTCTTTTGGGAAAATAGAGAAAAGACCTGTTGCACTTAACGACTCAATAAGCATAAAAGAGCTGTGCACTTTCGGCTTCACCTTCGATCACAGGATAATGGATGGCATACACTTCGCCGAATTTTTAAACCGTTTCCGATCATTCTTAACTCAACCTTTTACAATTGAAAATGAACAGATCAAATAAGAATATGGCCACCACACATCCAAAGATGTTAAGATGGTTTGCTTCTAAAAATCCCTTCTTCGTTTTTTTGAAGGTCACACCGCTTCTTCTAGTCTTTGTTTTAATGGTAGTCAATCTTGAAATAAAAAACTCTTTGGGTTTACTTTTTCTCTTAGCCGGCATGTTCACTTGGAGCTTTTTTGAGTACGTGACGCATCGCTGGGTCTATCATAAGGTATTTAAACATGAAAAACTGAGGTGGTTTTTCGAAACTTTTCATTTGCATCACCATAACAACCTGACAGACTATCGCGTACTCAACGCAGGTTTGTTCTTAATCTATCCTCTAACCTCATTTTTTTGGCTTGCTGTTTTTCTGCTTAGTTCGAATGCGGCTATAGCTTCCTGGTTTGGAATAGGAGCGCTTATCTACTATTTCTTTTATGAGAATGTTCACTACCAAATTCACCATAAAGTACATAAGGGAGGCTATATGTCATTCATCCAGAAATTTCATCTTTACCACCATTATAAGCGATGGAATAAAAACTTCGGAAACACTATTACATTTTGGGATCGACTACTAGGAACATATGATCCATCCTACAAGCAATTTGTCCTCACCGATGAAATGAAAAAGGATCTAATTCACCATTAGAATGAGTTATAGCCGAATTGAACGACTACATGAATATCCATCGGTAGTTTCAATTTATCCTAACTCTCCTTAAAATCAC
>CAZZIZ010000131.1:0-9526 GCA_964654535.1 uncultured Chitinophagales bacterium | reverse complement strand
TCTAAGAGGACTAAATCAGCATCGAATCCTAGCGCTATGTCTCCTTTGCTGCGAAGGCCATATCGCTTTGCTGGATTCCAGCAAACCAGTTGCGCCATATGCTGATAACTCATTCCTCTTTTACTACCTTCTGAGAAAAGTCCGGACAATAAATATTCGGTTCCACCGAATCCTGATTTTGCCAGAAATATGTTCTCCGGATCATTGGGATCGAGTTTGAATTCGGCTTTGCAACAAGCGTGATCGCTACAAACCCAATCCAGTTTTCCTTCGAGTAAACGCTTCCAGAGATATTCTACATCGTCGCGAGAGCGAATGGGGGGATTCACTTTTGCGTGTCCAGCCGCTGGTGAGTTGTAGTCCATCATTAAGTGACCTATGGTCACTTCTTTTTTAAAGTTGATATGCGGGAATACTTGCTCCATCATTAAAGCCGCATCGACCGCTTTTTTGGAAGTGAGGTGGAGTAGATTGATATTGACGCAGTCCGTTTCGTTTGCCAAATATCCAGCTATAAAAATAGCCAGTCCTTCCGAGTGGGGTGGGCGAGAAGCGCTATAGGCTTCAAGTCCTTTTAGTTTTCCTTCGTTTTCGACCAGCTCGGTATAGGCACGCATTATTTCTGCTGTCTCGCAATGCAAACTGAGACTGATTTCGTTTTCCTTTTCCGGGAAACGCTGCATTGCTTTTTTTATGGCGCGCATAATAAACTCAAAATGAGCGATATCGTAGTGCTCGCCTTCTGGCGTCATTAGAAATTCGTTTTGACTGCCTTTGGTTGCTTTCCCGTGTAATCCGTGACTGCCATAAAACATAAAAATCTTAAAAGAGGTAACCCCGAATTTTTCTATAAGCATTTCTATTTCGTCGCGATGCTCATAGCGAATAGGTGCCAGGTGATAGCCGTAATCTACGTGGAACTTGCCCTTGGAGATGTCCAGCACTTTTGGAAAGAACTCTGCGTAGGGTCCCGATTCGTAGAGATAGTATTTTCCGGTGCGCATATAATTCATACTGCTGGTGACACCACCCATTGCTGCCGCTCGACTTTCCGTTATCGCGTCTTCGGCAAGAGGTGAGTATATGCCGGTATGCATATGCGCGTCCGTCAAACCAGGAAAGGCCAGCAGCCCTTTTCCATCATAGACTTCCTTTGCTTCGCCTGCGTCTATATTTGGGGCAATCTGATTGAATTTTCCGTCCTTGATACCAATGTCCATTTGAGGAACATCAGAACTATTTGGGCTTACTAGTTTTACGTTTTTTACTATGAGGTCTAACACGCTTAAATGATTTTGTCTTTTATAAATTGATTTATTGTTTCCACACTATATCCGAGTTCGGAGAGTAGTGCATTATTGTCGGCGCCAATTTCTGGTGGCTGATTTCTTAGTTCTATTTGACTGTCCCCGTATTCCAGCGGGAATTTTGGGAGTTTGGCGGTTTTGCCATTGGGCATATCTATCTCAAACAACTGATTGCCTTCATTTAGCTGAGGGTCGTCTGCAAGATCTTCTGGTCGAGAAATTGGAGCGAATGGAATATTCGCCAGTTCGCATCGTGCGGTGATTTCGGCTTTCGAAAACTTGGCAACACGTTCGTTTAATGCTGGAATGAACCATTCTCTTTCGTCGATGCGTTTGTTGTTATTTTCTAGCCGTTCATCATTTAGCCAGTCCTGCCATTCAAAACTTTGGCAGAAACGCTCCCAGTGCTTTTCACTAATAATACCAATGAAGATTTTCTCTCCTTCACTCGTATCGAATACTTTGTATATGGACCAGGCGCTTACCCTAGCTGGCATTGGTGGGACGGGGAAATCTATTTGAGAGGCATATGCCATATGTTGACCCATTAAAAAAGTGCAGGTCTCAAACAATGCGGCTTTAACAAATTTACCCTTTCCAGATTTTTCCCTTTCGTACAACGCTTGCATTATTCCGATATAGCCGAACATGCCTCCGGTAATGTCAATTGCCGAGGTTCCAGCACGCAAGGGGTCTCCCGGTCTCCCGGTCATATAGGCCAGCCCGCCCATCATTTGCACCACTTCATCCATTGCATGGCGTTTTTCATAAGGACCATTTAAAAAACCCTTGAGGCTGCAGTATATAAGTCGCTCATTCTTCTGCGACAAGTCCTTGTACCCAAAACCCAAACGATCCATAGTGCCCGGGCCAAAGTTCTCGACTACAATGTCCACTTTCTCGGCGAGCTGATAAATCACTTTTTTCCCCTCTTCGGATTTTATGTTAATCGCCAGTGATTTTTTATTTCGGTTGTACATCCAGAAGTAACCTGTACCAAAACCCTTTAATCTTCTGGTATTGTCCCCATTTTGAGGTTCTACATGAATGACTTCTGCGCCCATATCGGCGAGCATAAGACCGGTGCAAGGGCCCATTACCGCATGGGTAAATTCTAAAACGCGCAATCCTTCCAAGGGTAAACTCATAAAACTGCGGTTTTTTTAGTGGCCAATTTCTTTCCCAATATTCTTCCGAAACTCAAGGCCGGAGTAATTGCCATACCGCTGCAAAATGCCTTGCCGCTTGTAGCGCCTAAACCAAGGATTTCTCCTGCTCCATACAGACCAGACAAGGTATTTCCTTCTTTGTCTATTATCTCTAGTGCGGGGTTAACCTTTATTCCCCCAAAAGTTACCAGTACTGTAGGGTGTACTAAGATGGCGTAGAAAGGTGCTTGGCTTATTTTATTTTTTAAATAGTCACGGCCAAAATGTTTGTCTTTGCCGCTCTCAACACTTTTGTTAAAGGTCGCAATCGTCTCTTGTAACTTGGTTTCAGGCAACTCCGTTTTAGCCGCGAGTCCTTCAATCGTAGGAGCAGAAAAGAATGAGGCTTCTTTTTGCGCTTCAGCTTTTATTCTTTTGGTGTCCCATCCAATTATTATTGGACTCTCGCTTCCGTCCTCGTTTCTTTCCATCAAGGCCGCTTCATCGAATACCAACCAGATCTTCCAATCAGGTTGCTTCACTGCTATTCTTTCTCGGATATCGGCATTTTCTTCGTCTTCATTCATAAAGCGCTCTCCTAGCGTGTTTACATAAATCTCCCTTGGTCTACGATAGACCGATGTAAGAATCATTGCCCAGGCCTCATTGAAATTTGCTCGACCGCTTCCTAAAGGCATTTCTATTCCGGCCAAACTTGGGATATGGAAAGCGGCGTAGTCGAATACGGCTCCTTCATTTTCGAGAATACGGTGGACATCGCCCTTTGAATCGGGATAAGCCGAGCTTACCAAAGGTGTTCCCGGATGTTTGCTGGCAAAAAAGGCTGGGTCAGAGCCATAGCCTCCAGTGGTCAGAACAATGTGCTCCGCGTTTATGTTTTTTTCACCTTCTGAAGAACGCACCTTTACAGTATCATAACGCTCATTCGTTTTTTGTAAGCCAATCATTTCGTGTTCCAATAAAACCTGAAGCTGCCCTTTGGCTATTGCACTATCCCAAAGAGGTTTTAACACTTTGTAAATGGACATTGCCTTTTCCTTACCATAATGTGTGCGCTCTGTGTTGTAGGGAATATGTCCATAAATGATTCTGGGACATTCCGGCGCAAATTCAAATCCCAAACTGTCCAGCCAGTCAATCGTCTTGGGCGCTTCGTTTACGGCTAGCTCTATGAGCGCAACATCTCCAGTCCCTTCATTGATGTCTTGTATGTCTGCCAGATGTTTTTCGGGCGAATCTTCAATTCCCTTTTCATTTTGTCTTTTGGTTCCGCCCGCGCTCATATGTCCGCCGGACCAATGCAAGGCACCGCCAATTTGCTTCGCCTTTTCTATTACGCAGACTTTCGCGCCAAATTCTACAGCACGGACGGCGCAAGCCATTCCTGCCGTCCCGGCACCTACTATGATCAAATCGTAACTCAAGAGACCTTCACTTTTAAGTAAGATTCCATTGGCACCGCTTCAATTTCAGTATTGAGTGTACTATTCCAACGATTCAGAAAAGCGTAGAGTGAGATTACTCCTACGATCTCTGCACACTCTTTTATAGTGAAGTGTTTTTGAAGCTGCGCGATATCGTCATCACTGGTTGCATTGGGTAAAGCACTTGAACGAATCGCAACACGAAGCGCTGCCTTTTCGGGGGCAGAAAACAAATCACTTTGCTCAAATTCCCAGACAGCTTTCACTTTATCTAAGTCTGGGTTGTATTTACTGGCGCTGTTTGAGCTGTGTGCCTCGCAGTAAGTACAACCATTAGCATTGCTCACTAACAAACCCATTAGTCTCTTCAACAAGGGATCAACCGTCCCATTGATCAAAATACTCTTTGTCAATCCGAAGAATGAATTTAATAGTTCGGGATGGTGTGCCATCACCAATCCATCATTGGAAACGAATCCCATTACTTCTTCGCTCTTGAGAATCATTTCCTGCAATTCGGGATGCTTCGTCGGGTCTATGTTAGGTAATCGACTCATTATAGTTTATAAGTTTTGTTTTGCTTTAAATATTCCACCAAGCCACCACTCTCCAGAATATCAATCATTACTTGCGGTAGTTGGCTGGCGGTATAGCTTTTGCCTTTGGTGATATTTTCAACCACACCATTTTGCACATCTATCCTTAGCTCATCGCCTTTTTCAATATCGTGATTCGGAATTTCCATAACGGCCAATCCGAGATTTATGGCATTGCGAAAAAAGATGCGAGCGAAGTATCTCGCGATTACCACTGAAATTCCGCTCATCTTTATCGCCAATGGAGCTTGTTCCCGCGAGGAACCACAGCCAAAATTATCACCCGCAACAAGTATATCTCCAGACTGAACATGCTTACTAAAAGAAGGATCCAGGTCTTCCAATACATGTTGCGTTAGCGTCTGCATATCAAGGGTCTTAGTGTACTTACCCGGAATGATTCGATCCGTATCTATGTCGTCACCGTAGACGTGTGCTTTTCCTTTTAGCATAAATATTTTTTAGGATCAGTGATTTTTCCTTCAAGAGCAGAAGCAGCAACAGTAGCCGGCGCGGCCAAAAATATTTGTGAGTTTGGATTGCCCATTCTTCCCCTGAAGTTTCGATTGGCAGCGGAAATCACTACTTCATTGTTTCCAGGAACTCCTTGATGCGTGCCTACGCAAGGACCGCAGCCAGGTGTGATTACCGTGGCACCAGCGTTGATAAGGGTCTGCATAGTGCCATCATTCATAGCGTCGAGAAAAGTACTCTTCGATGCCGGAGCAATTAAAAAGCGCACACCTGGGGCAATGTGTTTATCTTTCAAAACAGTCGCTGCAGCTTGTAAATCTTCCAAGCGACCATTGCAGCAGGTACCTATGAAAGCGTAGTTAATCTCCTTGCCCTCGCAACTATCTATGTTCTCCACTGAATCGGGACGTTCGGGTACCGATACTTGAGCGCGCAAATCGCTTACGTCGAATTCATAAGTTTCCGCGTAAGATGCATCGGGGTCAGCAAAAATGGGACTGAATTCATAGTCCAGTTGCAGTCCTTTCATTTCTACAAAGCCAGTTTTGCCGCCCATCTCGGCGACCATATTGGCAATGGTCATTCTACTCGCCAAAGTCATTTTTTCAAACGCTTCTCCCGTAAACTCTACCGACTGATAAGTAGCGCCCGAAATAGTTATTTGTCCTACTAAGTACAGAATCAAATCTTTGGCGGAAACGCCGTCCTGCAACTTTCCATTGCAAATGATACGCAAGCTTGTCGGAACCTTCAACCATATTTGCCCAGTTTTCATAACTGCCGCTAAGTCAGTGGAACCAACTCCACAAGCCATCGCACCCAAAGCACCGTAAGTTGGGGTGTGACTATCGGCTCCTATAAATAAGTCTTGTGGTTGTACGTATTTGTTTTCTACCATCACCTGATGGCAGATTCCTTCGCCTATTTCAAAAAGGCGGATAGATTTTTCCTTTGCAAATGCTCGCATCATGCTATGCAAGTTGGCGATGCGTTCATTCGGAGCAGGTGCGGCGTGATCAATAATCAAGGCACATTTTTCTGCATTCCAAACAGCACCGCCACCCATCTCATTAAATGCCTGTATCGCTAGGGGGCCAGTAGTATCGGTGGCCATTACTCCATCAACATTGGCAACAACAACTTCCCCTGCACGAACTTGGCGTCCTGCTTTTTGTGATAATATCTTTTCTGCCAAGGTCTGATTCATATCAACTCTATCTCTTTATCTTCAAACAGCCTATACAGCTTTCCTTGCAATTTATAACCTAAACTCTCTGACATGTCGCTACTGATGGCGGCGATTTTTTTCTTGTCAATTCCTGTGCTGTATCCCATTTGATCGAGCATATGTACACAGTCTTCTGTGGCAATATTGCCCGAAGCACTTTTTATAAAAGGACATCCGCCCAAACCACCAAAAGCAGTGTCGAAAATGCGCACGCCAGCTTTCATTGCGGCAGTCATATTTGCCATCCCTTTTCCTTCCGTGTCGTGCAAATGTAGAATCACTGGAACGCCTTTTGCCTTTTGAACCACTTTACTCATTAAGTCAAACATAGTTTTTGGGTTGCCCATTCCTGTGCTATCGGCCAAAGCCAATTCGTCAATCCCACAGTCCAAATGATGTTCAAGCAAATCAAGAACGCCCTGCTCATCAATTTTTCCTTCATAACGACACCCGAATGCACACTGAATACCCGCGCGTACCTTCACCTTATTTTCTTTGCAGCGAGCAACCATGTCCTTAAAGACAAGCTTAGCTTCCTCCAATGTTTTTCCCGCATTTTTTTGACTATGGGTAGAACTTGCGGAAATGCTACAAGACAAATGATCTAATCCAGCATCTATTCCTCGTTCAACTCCTTTTAGATTCAAAACCAATCCGCTATAGAGCACATCCGCTTTTTTATCCAGCTTGGCGCAAAGTACTTCGGCATCTGCCATCTGAGGAACCAATCTGGGATGAACGAAAGAGGCAACTTGTATGCGTTTCACACCCGCATCCACTAGCCGATCTACAATGGCCAGCTTTTCGTCCGTGGAAACAATTTTTTCCAAAGTTTGAAGGCCATCGCGTAAGCCTTGTTCTTCGATAATGATGTCCATTAGATTTTTTCTATGAATTCTATCCAAACACCATCAGGCGATAAGACCGAAAAGGCTTTTACCTTACCATAAGGAGCGATTTCGATTTCCTGAATGGCAACGTTTACTTTCACACCTCTGGATTCTATTTCTGCTAAGTATGCTGCTGCGTCAGCAACTGGAAAACGCAACATCAATATGCCGAGGTTGGGCGGTTTGGCACGAGCAGAAAAATCTTCCCCTTCCCAACCTTCAACTTTCAAGAATTCAACCGAACCAAAATTGACGCCGTCAGGATGCACTATATATACTGGAACAACTAGTTCCGAGTTTATGTTCTGGGGCAAACCCAAAACGGTCGGACCATTTTTTCTGTTTTGCCCGTCGAAGTTCAAATAGACTTTCCAACCCAATTGATCAATAAAGAAATGCCGCGCGGCTTCTACATCTTTGCAAATGTGCGTCGAGTTAAAAATGTGTGACAAGTTCGTCATATTGGGATAACCCTCCAGTGGCGGAGCAAAGCGCTGCATCGTCGCAATCACAATTCCGTCAGGTCCTTGAACAGCAACTTCCGACACATCGAATTTGCCAAATTGAAAACGGACCGGATCGGAATAACCAGTCCAACCCGCAGATTGAAATGTCTTAAAGGTCTCTTCGATGTCCACGCATCGTGTATTGATATCGAAAATGCCTCCGCTTTCCCAAGTCCGTGCACTAGATCTTATTTGTACTTGTTCAACACCAGAAAATTTTACCAGTCTTAAATAACCTTCTTTATCTCCAGGATTTAAGAGCACAGCTTCTTCAACTGTGCATCGGTCAGAAAGTTGCCAGAGACTAGCCAAGACCTCAGAAGGCTGACCCCGATAAACCAATTCCCATCCCGTAGCTTCTTGATAAAACTCAATGGCAGCATCCAGATCACTCACGCTAAAAACTACTTCTTGAAATCCCTTAACAACGGAAGTTTTCTCGGAATCAAATTTCAGGTTATTAGGAATGTTGTTATCGGTCATTTTTATTTTATCATTCACAGCCGTTTGCGCGTTCTTCTCATGGCATGATACACACAAAAAAAGCAAAGTAAGGAGAAGGCTTAAACGCATAAATTAGTTAATGAGGTTAATTAATTCCCAAGTTAGCTAATTCTTACCTAACTTGGATGTTAGAGAAACAGAACGATGCCAAAAAACCTATTCATACTCATTTTTTTAGTGCTACTATCTGCATGCAATGCTAAAAAAAATGCACAAAGTACACCAGCACCTTCGGAAGCTCTGAAAGTAGAATCGACAATCGAGCAGAAAGCCAAAGACACTTTAGCAGCTAAGACTTCTAAGGAGGATGCACTCACTGGAGAATTACATACCGCAACCATAACTACGACCACCATAGATTCACTTGAACATTTTTTTGTAGATGGTATGGGTTTGACTATGGAAAAAATTGAAGTGGATGCAGAAACAAAATCCTTACAGCGAAAATTGTGGGATATTCCGCAAGATATCGATTGGGAGACCTATCGTTTTCATCGCCCGGAAGTCGCGGGTTTAATGCAGTTGCGTGTGCTGGTTGTAAATCAGGAAACACCCTCAATACATAAGAGCTGGAATTCTCGAGAACTGGGTCCCTTTTCTCTGGGATTCCCCAATGGAGATCAGGCAAGCTTGGATAAGCATATACGTTCCTTAGGCTTTGGCGCTATGGAAAATATGCAAGGGGGGCAAATTCCTCGAGGTGATGGAACCACTTATGGTTATTTAGAGACCATTTTTAAGGCCCCAGAATTTTTGCATTGCGTGGGAATAGAGCGACAGGACGGTGTCCCGCAGCTCGCGCCCATAAACGAAGAGACGAAAGAAGGTGGGCCGGGGTATTCCGCTATGGTCTTAAAAGATTCCGATGCTTTTTTGGCCTTTCTTACCGATGTGCTCGGTCTCGAATTGCGCGCGGATCGACATTGGAAATCAAGTGAAGGCGGTGCTTTGGGTATCGCAGCGGGCGTGCCCTTTCGTTTTTCTTTGGTCTATTCACAAGGCGCTGCAAAAAACCACCTACTCTTTCTTGATTACGAAGATGGTAAGTATATCGAAATTGACGTTGCGCCGAAAGTTCCTAATCAGGGACTCGGCATGTGGACCTTTGAAACAAAAGATATCAAGCAGATCCAAGACAAAGCCAACGATAAGGGAATAACAATTGTTCATGCGCCATTGAGCTACCACGACCCCATTTTGGGAACCAGAACAGTCATGACCTTGCTCGCACCAAATGGATTTTTGGTAGAGATATTTATGAAGTAGTTTTTTTTGATTTGGGGCTTGCCCTAGTCGGCCAACGCTTCAAGGCCCCGCTGCACTAGTGCCGGGCTATCCGTTGCAATTCGCACCCTAAAACTTTGTTCGCGCAACACATCGCAGGAGCTTCCTCTGGTCGCTCTGCTCTGTGGCGCTCTCTAAAGTTTT
>CAZZIZ010000130.1:0-9610 GCA_964654535.1 uncultured Chitinophagales bacterium | reverse complement strand
CCGTTGCTATCTACAAGAGCCAAATCAAGGTTTGCAAATCCAGGTTCGTTAGGATCTCTAACACCGTCTTCATCTTGGTCATCGAAAACTAGGTTACCTACATACGTTGGCGGTGGAGAACAAAGTGCCTCCAAGTCACCAAGACCTGTACCTTTTCCGAAGTTTCCTACTCCACTGGCTGCGTTATACAACTCCAACCTTTGAGCGATAGCTCCATTGGTATTGTCATACCAAATAACACCACCCGATTGAAAAGCAAATGGGTCATAACCCGTAGAAAGCACTTCATCGTTAGCTAAGTTGATAGCTAGACCACCTACTGTTACGTCATTCTCAAGGAAAGGCTCATCACAGTAGAACTCTCCGCCTCCAGGACCTCCGTCTTGACCAAATAGGCAAGCAGAGTTGTTAAATGGACCGGCCATTCCGCCGTTTTCCAAAAGGAAGAAGTTATCATATCTCTGTGCTTTCAAGATGTCACCACCATTGAAAACAGTATAAGCATAAGGATCACTTGGGTCTGGACCAAAGTTCACACGACCAATCTGAAGTCCTGTACGGTCACCTACGGCAACAATCAAAGAACCATCTGCACCAATTTCTATATCAGCGATAAAAGGTTGTGGATGTTTTATCGTTCTTCTTTGAAGAACATCGTTTTGAGATATTACTGTGAATGTAGAAATGTCATCTGACCACGGATTGAAATCCAGTTCATCAATATCTCTCTCATAGCAAAGTGGAATTTCTAATTCTTCAGTCCAAGTACCTGTCGCTAAATCATACGAATAAATGTAACCCGCTAAATCAGCAGCAGTACCACCATTTTCACCAGAGCAAACGTAACCAGCAAATAGTTTTCCTTCACTTTGCTTTAGAGCGAAAGGTCTGAATCTACTTGTGCTAGTACAAGGATTCGGCGGCCCAGATATTGTCGAAACATCAGCCGCCGTAGGAATAGCCCCGGTAGCATTATAGTTAGTAATGTCAATTTCAATAAAATTCGCTTCAAATAGATTGGTAACATAAAGCGTATTCCCGTCTGCAGAGATATCCATATCTCCCAGACCCTCTCTCAATATTTTTGTCCAAGCCTCTTCATCTCTATTTGGATCAAGTGGCAAATTGGTCAAACCACGATCAGGATTGAGCGGTATCGAACCAACATCAATTCCAGGAATAGCAGCAAGGTCTAAGAATGGCGTACTTACAGGTGGCGACTGTGTATAGTCGGCAACATAAATACCACCCAAACCAATTGAACCCAAACCAGCATGACGCTTAAGAACAGAAGACATAAACAACTGCTGGCTACCTGAGTTAAAGGCCAAACCATAAACCGTTCCTATGTCTCTAGCAATAATATCGTGTGAAATTGGGGGACCGCTAGGACCACTCAAAGGGCCTTCTGTTTGACTGTTAAAAGTAATTAGCGCATCACTATCTCCTACAATTCCATTTGGAAGAGGATCGCCAGCAATGTAGCAAGATGTAGCATAATCAGGATCTCCCTCACAAAAATCATTAGGAAAGTATAAACCCACATTTGCACTACATGTTCCAGCAGTGAGTATCTCATTCAGCAAAATTGGAGCACTTACCATACCATTTGGAAATCCACTGTACTCCACTCTTACCGGGTAGGCAGCAGGAGGAACAGCAATAGCATATGATCCATCACTGGCCGTTGTAGCAGAGTAAACAGAACCATCAGCACCAAATATTTCGACGAAGACCGTTTCAACGCCACGGAATTCAGCTGTTTCCTGAATACCGTTCCCATTCAAATCACGATAAGCCAAACCGCCAATTTCGTTGCTCGCGTCGCAAGCTGCATTTGGTGCGCAGGCTGCCGGAATCGAAACATTAATGCTTTCACTACAACCAGAAACACTTAGGTCAATAGTGTAGGAGCCTCCATCCGCTGGAATACTAAATGTCAAGACCTCGTCCGTACAATGGCCCGTGGAATTAATCGTTTGGTCCCCAATAGTTGGATTGTCCGATGAAACGTCTATAGCACCACTTACACCGTTAAGGTAAATAGCGACCACTGATTCACTCGTTCCCGTCGTAGCGTTGAAATAGCAGTCGCCAACAAGCGTCTGATCTAAGCATTGCGCGGAAAGACTAGAGTAGTTCAATAGGAACGTCGTCATAAAT
Organism: uncultured Chitinophagales bacterium; assembly: GCA_964654535.1. GTDB lineage: Bacteria > Bacteroidota > Bacteroidia > Chitinophagales > UBA2359 > CAZZIZ01. The sequence goes on along the minus strand of CAZZIZ010000130.1, from coordinate 7,447 downwards.
GCGACTAAACCTTTCAAGAGTATTCTTGACTTCATAACAATTTGGTAAGATGTTAATGTCTAATTCATTAATAATGGGAGAAGGCCCATTCAGGGTACGACCTTGCAAAATCGCAGAGATGAAACCCAATTCCACCAGCTACGTGAAAGCATAGAATCCTTCAACCAGTTGTTACGAAGCAATTTTGTTGCCAAAATAGGCTTGCAATGTCCGCCACACAAGAATGGCGCTATGCTACTATGCTGATTATCAAGATTTTATGTTCAGATAACAAATAATATTTAGCCCTTTATCTCGTTGAATATCACGGCAATGTGAGCGAAAAACAATCTAAGTCAGTATTTATTTGAGTGGCATATTAAGCCGTTGTTTTATGAGCGAGATACTCAAAAGAATCCAATTTTGATATTTAGTGCGTGCCCCACTCAAATCTGCTGCTAGGCAGCAAGTTCGGGGTCGGGCTGTCGGCCGTCGCTCTGTTCTATTTTGCACGCGCAAAATTTCATTAACTCATTTTGACTTTCATTCGAAACAAATGCCATGGCTGGCGATTTGCAAGCGCCCACGCCGTGCTATTCACCCGAAACACTTCGGCACAGAAAATTCTGTAAACAAAAAAAGCCCAGCTTTACAGCTGAGCTTTTCGCGAGGAAACCCTCGAAATCGTTGAATAATATTCTTATCGCTTAGTAACGCGAATTTCAGTTCTTCTATTCTGCTGACGTCCTTCAGCTGTATCGTTTGAAGCTCTTGGTTTATCAGAACCAAAGCCTTTAGCCGTCATACGAGTCACAACTATTCCATTACGAGAAAGGAAGTCCTTCGCGGCCTCAGCACGCGCTTGACTTAAAGCAGTGTTACTAGCTGCATTACCAGTACTATCAGTATGCCCGTCAAATTGAACTGCTACTTGTCCGTATTCTGTAAGCACTTGCACAACTCTCATCAATTGATCTTGAGAAGAGCCTCTTAATGTCGCTTTACCGGTATCGAACTCAACTTGGTCGAGCACAAATGTTTTAGATAAATCTGCGTTAGAATCACTTACAAAGTCAGCGAAGTTTGCAGCAAATGAGCCTTTAGTAAACTTAAAGAAGTCCGCACCCTTTTTAACCACTTCTTCTACTTTGGTTACAACTGGAGCTGTAGCTTTTTTGGCTACTTCTGTAGTTGCCATAACCTTCTCCGTAGCATCGACTTTTACATTGTCGAAATTTGTACCTCCACAACTTTGCCATAGGAAATACAGGCCTCCTAAGAGTAACAGAAACGGCAGACCAAATTTCAGCCATCCCATTCCACCTGATGCAGGCGCAGCGACAGTTCCAGCGGCCCCGCGTCGAGTTCTGTTACCGTTGTCGACAACCTCTCCTCGCGCTATCGCTTCTTTTCGAGCTTTTTTAACAGCAGTTTTCTTAGCCTGCTCTTTTTTCATTTGCTCTTGCTTCAAACGACGCTCTTCCTTTTCACGTCTTTGCTGTTCTATGTATTCCTTCTTACGCAGCTCTTTCTCTTTGAGGGCGTCTTGTTTGTACTCTCTTTGTAAGTCTTCCTTTTTACTTACTGGCACCTCTTGTGCTTCACGCTCTAGGCGCGCTTTTTCAGCACGTTCCTTTTCAACACGTTCTATTTCCAAACGTTCGCGTTCGTGACGCTCCGCTTTGTTACGCTCACTTATTTGGCGCTTTTTATTTACACGCTCGGTATTGTCTTCGAAATAGTTAGTGCTTACTTTCTTAGCGCCTTCCTTTATCGCGTCGCTTCCTGCAACAACTGCACCACCCGCAAGTGCGGTCCCAGCCAATACTTTGTCCGCTATACTCGCTACGTGATCTTTGTCTTCCGTTGTTCCGTCAGCCGTCGGTGTGTCCGTTACTGGAGTAACTGGTGCCGCAGCACTAGTTGTTCCTCCACCTTTGGTTTGCTTCTTAATAAGGTTCAATGCAGAACCTTCTTTAAACCAGCTAATCTGTAAATCGTTGTAAGTATGGTTTACATCGAACTCATCTTTGGTACCATCAGCGTGGTTCAAACGAATTTGCAATGGTTTACCAGGAGCAAAACTTGTAAGACCTAAAATATCTACCGTATCGTCTTCGCGTACTTTATCGTAGTCACTTTTGTTGGCGAAAGTAAGCCCAAGCATACCCTGCTTTTTCAAGTTGGTTTCGTGAATTCTCGCAAAAGACTTAACGATAACCGCTCTTACACCTAAGTGTCTTGGCTCCATTGCTGCGTGCTCTCTACTTGAACCTTCACCCAAGTTTTCTTCTCCAAATACCACAGAACCTATACCAGCGTTTTGGTACGCACGAGCAGTTGTCGGTACTGGACCGTATTCACCAGATATTTGGTTCTTTATGTGGTTGGTCTTATCGTTATATGCGTTCACCGCTCCGGTGTAACAGTTTTCTGAAATATTATCCAGGTGTCCACGGAATTTCAACCAAGGCCCGGCCATAGAGATGTGATCAGTCGTACATTTTCCCTTTGCCTTGATCAGGACTTTCATCCCTTCCAAATCTGTTCCTTCCCAAGGGGCGAAACCAGCTAATAACTGAATACGTTTAGAGGTAGGATCAACAGTTACTTCTATTCCTGAGCCGTCGGCTACTGGAGCAACGAAGCCCATATCCTCAACGTCGAAACCATTTGGCGGTAATTCGTAGCCTTTAGGTTCTGGTAACTTAACGTCTTCTCCCGCCGCATTTTTCAATGTATCCGTAAGCGGATTGAAAGCAAGATCGCCCGCCAAAGCCATAGCCGTAACAATTTCCGGTGAGGCTACAAACGAGTGCGTATTTGGGTTTCCGTCGTTTCTCTTTGAGAAGTTTCTGTTGAAAGAAGTAATGATAGAGTTCTTCTTGTCTGGATCGTCAGTATGACGTGCCCACTGACCGATACAAGGTCCGCAAGCATTTGCCAGCACTACTCCACCAATTTTTTCAAATACTTCTAATTGTCCGTCTCGCTCAATGGTGAATCTTACCAATTCAGACCCCGGCGTAACCGTAAACTCTGATTTGGCTTTCAAGCCTTTATCCAAAGCCACCTTCACGATTGAAGCAGCACGATCAATGTCTTCGTATGAAGAGTTAGTACAAGAACCGATAAGTCCAACTTCCAATTTTTGTGGCCATCCGTTTTTCTTCACTGCATCCGCAAATTCCGAGATTGGTGTAGCCAAATCTGGAGTGAATGGTCCGTTAATATGTGGCTCCAGTGTATTTAAGTCAATTTCGATTACTTGATCGAAGTATTGCTCTGGATTTGCATAAGTTTCAGGGTCTCCTGATAAATGTTCTTTCACTGCGTCTGCTGCAGCTGCAACGTCTGCTCTGTCTGTTGCATTTAAATAGCGACTCATCGACGCATCATAAGCAAACAAAGAAGTAGTTGCGCCAATTTCAGCACCCATGTTACAGATGGTACCTTTTCCAGTACAACTTATAGACTCAGCTCCAGGGCCGAAATATTCTAAAATTGCTCCAGTTCCTCCTTTTGCACTTACTATACCTGCAACTTTAAGAATTACATCTTTTGGCGAGGTCCAGCCGTTCATCTTACCAGTTAACTTAACCCCAATCAGTTTTGGCATCTTAAGCTCCCAAGGCATTCCAGCCATAACGTCTACTGCGTCAGCTCCACCAACTCCAATAGCAATCATTCCCAAACCACCAGCATTTACTGAGTGAGAATCGGTACCTATTAGTAAAGCACCTGGGAAGGCGTAGTTTTCAAGTACCACTTGGTGTATGATACCAGCTCCAGGTTTCCAGAACCCGATTCCGTACTTATTAGATACAGAAGCTAAGAAGTCGTAAACCTCTTTATTTGTACCTAAAGCGGTTTTCAAATCATCGGCTGCACCCGTTTTTGCTTGAATAAGGTGATCGCAGTGAACCGTACTTGGCACAGCAACCTTGTTTTTCCCAGATTGCATAAACTGCAAAAGCGCCATTTGAGCGGTCGCATCTTGCATCGCCACACGATCTGGTGCGAAGTCTACATAAGATGCACCCCTTTTATAAGGTGTACTCGGTGATTCTGCATACAAGTGAGCATATAGTATTTTTTCAACCAGTGTGAGCGGTTTTCCTATTAGGTTTCGAGCGGTTTGGATTTTTTGAGGCAGTCCAGCATAGACTGCTTTGATCATTTCAATGTCAAAGGCCATAAAATAAATTTTGCGCTAAGATAAGCATTCAATACTCTACTCAATTCAATATATTTAGTCGAAAATTGGTTCGTTTATTTCTTTCTATTTGGTTGATTTTCAGAAATAAACGAGGCGCTAACTAAATTCCATCAATGAAGCTGCTCGACTCTGTTCAATTAGCGTTGCGATCTATTAGCGGAAATCTCCTACGCGCAATACTTACTTTGATGATCATCGCCATTGGTATAATGGCCCTAGTCGGCATATTCACTGCAATTGATAGTATAAAAGGTTCTATTAACCAAAACTTTGCCAGTATGGGCGCCAACTCATTTGACATCATCCAAGGTGGAACAGGAATGAGAATTGGCGGCGGTAGGAAGAAAAGAGTGCGAATGGATCCAATATCCATTGATGAAGCACAAGAATTTAAAGAACGCTTCAAATATCCAGCATCTGTCTCCATATCGACTAGAGGTAATTTTATTGCTGTAGTCAAGCACGAGGACAAAAAGACCGATCCGAACGTTCAGGTGAGCGGTACTGACGAGAATTACCTTTTCACTTCGGGGCAAGTCGTAGAATACGGTCGCAACTTCTCGGAATACGAAATTGAGAATGCCAGTAAATCCGCGATAATTGGGACGAGCGTTTCTAAGAGACTCTTTGAAAAAGCCGAACTTGGCGTAAACAAACTAATTCGAGTAGATGATCAACGCTATCGAGTTATTGGCGTGCTTGAAGATGCTGGAGCTAGTGGGATTTTCAGTTCGGGAAACCAAGTTCTGATTCCTTATTCAGTTGCGAGAACAGTTTATAAGCGTCAGAACCGAAACTACAATATGGCCGTTGCGGTAAAAGACCCCGTCTATTTGGAAGGTGCTATTTCAGAAGCAACGGGACTCTTTCGCACCATTAGGAAAGTATTGCCTGGTGATGAAATAGATTTCGAAATATCTAAAGCGGACCGCTTGGCGAGCATACTCATAGAAAATACAGCTACACTTCGAATGGCAGCTAGTGTAATAGGTTTCATTACGCTAATGGGTGCGGCTATTGGCTTGATGAATATTATGTTGGTTTCGGTTACTGAGCGAACCCGTGAAATCGGTATAAGCAAAGCCATCGGTGCCGATGACCGCTCCATTTTGTTTCAATTTTTGCTCGAAGCAATATTGATTTGCTTGATTGGAGGCGTGGTTGGAATCTTTCTAGGCATTTTAGCAGGAAACAGCATCGCCTTTATAACCAAAGGACCTTTCGTTATGCCCTGGCGCTGGATTGCTTTGGGTATTACTTTTTGCGTTTTCGTGGGATTGATTAGTGGAATTTACCCAGCGATAAAAGCGAGTCGCCTCGACCCTATTGAATCGTTACGCTATGAATGATTTGTTTGGCCAAGAAGTGAAAGTTCCACGAATAAGTAAATCAAATTTTATTCGCTCCTTACAATGTTTGAAATCGCTTTATCTCAATAAAAAACACTTCAAGCTTAAAGATCCTATTCCAAAAGAAAAGCTCGACAACTTTCGGAGAGGAACCGATTTCGGTATTCTTGCCCAAGGCTTGTTTCCGGGCGGAGTTGATTGCTCTCCCAAAAATTATTGGCATCTCAACTCGAGTATTCGCCAGACTTCTTTGCTGATGGGTTCGGGTCAAAGCACCTTGTACGAAGCTTCTTTCAACTTCGACAATTTGGTTTGCATGGTCGACCTCATGCACAAAGAAGGTGAACAATGGAATGCCTACGAAGTAAAGAGTAGTTCTCGTCTTTATGAGCACCAGATAAAAGATGCTTCATTTCAGTACTACATTCTTAAAAATCTAAACATTAATCTCAAAGAGTTTTATGTAGTGACACTGAACTTTGAAATCGTTCGAGAACACTTTGATGTCGATCAAGGTTTTGAAATCACTGCTGAAGCCTTGAAAGAAAAAAACATTCCATTGGAGAGCGTTTTCACTTATCACAACATAAGCGCAGATGCGGAGGCTATGGTCGAGTTTATTGAAACAAGGTCTGAAGCTGCTAAAGAAGTCTTAATGGAGACTGATATTCCTAGTATAGGAATGGGAGATCATTGCGACAAACCTTATACCTGTGACTTCAAGGGCTTTTGTCGACGAGAAGCCCTCTAATTTCGGCGATTCGCCACGTATATTTGCAGCCTAATGTCATTTAGAGAAACATTCGAGAAATACGATTGGGAGGTCATCGCTGAGCAGATTTACAATACTAAGCCTGCTGATGTCGAGCGCGTATTGCTTAAAAAGAGCAAGCGCGATGCGAATGACTTTATGGTATTGATTTCGCCAACGGCGGCTCCCTACTTGGAGCAGATGGCCAATCAAAGCGAATTCTTAACGCGAAAAAACTTCGGTCGCACTTTGCAAATGTATGCTCCGATGTATGTGTCTAACGAATGTCAAAACATTTGTACTTACTGCGGATTTAGTTTGGACAATCCGATTAAGCGAAGAACACTTAGTGACGAAGAGATAAGAACCGAGTTCGCGGCGATTAAAGCATTTGGTTACGACCATATTCTAATTGTAGCAGGAGAAGCAAATAAAACCGTTGGAACCGATTATTTCGAAAATGCAATTCGCATCGCCACGGAATACTTCGCGCATATTTCTCTGGAAGTACAACCACTTTCCCAAGAAGAGTACAAGAGATTAATCGACGCGGGTTTGCACACGGTTTTGGTTTACCAAGAAACCTATCATAAAGCGAACTACAAAGTTTATCACCCTAAAGGAAAAAAATCCAACTTTAATTATCGTTTAGATACGCCCGACCGATTGGGTAAAGCGGGGATTTATAAAATAGGAATCGGTGCCTTATTGGGTCTGGAGGATTGGCGCGTTGATTCAGCTTTTACCGCGCTGCACTTAGACTATTTAGAAAAGACCTACTGGAAGAGTAAGTACTCCGTTTCCTTTCCGCGCTTACGACCTGCAGAAGGTTGTCAAGAGCCCAACGTTATCATAAACGATAAAGAACTCTTGCAACTAATCTGCGCTTATCGTTTGATGAGCGAGCATATTGAAATTTCTATCTCCACACGAGAGACACCTGCCTTCCGCGATTTGATAGTTCAGTACGGAGTTACTTCTATTAGCGCGGGTTCTAAAACCAACCCAGGAGGTTATGCCGTTGATCCAGATACCTTAGAGCAGTTTGCGATAGACGACAATAGAACTCCTGCGGAAGTTGCCCAAATGATAAAAGACAAAGGTCTTGAGGTGGTTTGGAAAGATTGGGATGTTATGATGATGGTTTAG
>CAZZIZ010000129.1:0-9895 GCA_964654535.1 uncultured Chitinophagales bacterium | reverse complement strand
ATAAGAAGATTTGGCTCATCACCGGAGTATCCAGTGGTTTAGGAAAAGCCTTAGCTGAAGCAACAATAAAGTCAGGAGATTTCGTAATAGCAACCTTCCGTAAACAAACTCAAGTTGATTCCTTCAAGGAGAAACATGGAAAATCTGCAAAAGCAATTTTACTAGATGTAACCGATTTAGAGGGTATAGATAAGGCAGTGTCTCAAATCCAAGAGGAGTTAGGACGAATAGACGTACTCGTAAATAATGCGGGAATAGGCTTCGTTGGAGCCATAGAAGAAGCTGCAATAGAAGACGTGCGCAAAGTTTTTGAGGCAAACTTTTTTGGCGCCTTAAAACTTACTCAGGCAGCGCTACCAATAATGCGCGAACAAAAGAGTGGACACATCGTTCAAATATCCTCCCACGCAGGAGTTAAGGCTACTCCCGGATTTGGTATTTACAATGCCAGCAAATTCGCACTGGAAGGTTTCAGCGAAGCACTAGCCCAAGAAGTCAAACCCCTAGGCATCAAGTTGACCCTAGTAGAGCCAGGACCATTTAGAACAAAGTTTGCAGGCAGCTCATTACACACTGCCGATAAAATCATAGAAGACTATGCAGAAACGGCGGGAGCTTTTAGAAGTAAGCTTGAAAGCGTGCACGGTAAACAAGAAGGCGACCCTGTAAGGGCGGCACAAATTATAGTTGAATACGTTAACAGCGATAAGGAAAGGCTCCGTCTTCCATTGGGTACCATCCCGATTAAAACAATAGGAATGAAGATTAGCAGTTTGACAGCTGACTTAGAAGCGAATAAGGCTTTGGCAGAGAAAGCGGTATTCTAATACTACAACCGCGTAAGGGATAGTAAGGATGCTCTGCAAGAGCAGTGCTTTTGTTGTGACGCCTACTGTAGCTTACCGCCCTAGCGGTAGAAGCGCAAGTAGAGGCGGAACCAAAAGTACCGAAGCGAAGCGAAGTCATGGATAGCCCGACCCAAGTGCAGCCAGGCTTTGAAGCGCTGGCCGACGCAGGGTTACGCCCAAATGAAAACTATTAACGCCTTCGATTACCCGAATACTGAATAGCCTCTCCTTTACCAAATCCGTAGCTAAATCCAAGTGTTATAAAACGACCACGCTGCCTTCTGGAAAAAGTAGAAAAGTCATCTCTGACCACGTTTACTTCGCGAATACGAGAGGCGAAAATGTCGCGTATGCTAAAGTTGAAGACGCCTCGGTTTTTAAGAATCTTGTAGCGGAATCCAAAGTCGGCAAATGTATTTGCAGCATTAGTGCCTTGCAGTGTTCTAAACGCGGAAGCGTGGCGAACGGTTAGTTCAGTATCGAACGTTTTATTGAGTTTGTATTTAGTGCTCAATTTTGCATTCCACTGGTCGGCAGAGAAATCAAATACTTGGCCTTCGAATTGCCCATCTCTTTGGAATACGTTGTAGAGTAGGTCGCCATTGAAGACTATTTTTTTATGCGGAGAGTATTTGAAATTGCCTTCTACACCGGTGGCTTTGTTGGTGCCAATGTTCTGCGGAGTAGTGAAGGTTACACCATCTACAAAGGTTATGACTCGTTCAATTTTCTCGGTAGTAAATCGGTGAAATACATTTATGTTAAACGAGATTGGGTCATAAATAAAAATAGCACCAGTTTCATAGCTATCGGTAAACTCTGGAAGTAGTTTGGGATTGCCATTTCTAATGTTGAAGTTGTTCCTTATGTTGAAGAAGGGATTCAAATCCCACAAGCGCGGTCGGAATATGCGTCGAGAATAACCAGCCTGAAAAGAGATGTTCTCAGAAAGTTTATATGACGTGTGCGCAGAAGGGAAGAGGTTGGTGAAGTTGGTGCTGTTCGATTCGTCGGTGTTGACCAATAGGGTATTGAGATCGGTGTTCTCGACGCGCAGGCCTAGCTTCACTCCCCAAAATGTTCCTTCGTGAGCTATGGTTGAGTAAACGCCCAATACGTCTTGGCTGTAGTCAAAAACATTAGTCAGGTTTGGATCGCTCACAAAATCGCCTGCTTCATTTTCATTTTGAACTTCAAAGTCGTTGCTCACATCGTTGATGAGGTATTGCGCTCCAGTTTCTAGAGTCCACTTTTCTTTAAAGGGCTTGGTATAGTCTAGATTGAAAGTGAACTTGCCCTCGTCAAATTGAGTAGCGGTCTTTTGACCGAGAATATTTTCCGCACCAGATTTCTGATTGGTGGTAAAATCGGAAGATTGCGTTTTCCCAAAATAACGACCAATGGCGCTAAAGAGAAGCTTATGCTCTTTGTGATCTTCAAAGTCGCGCTTGTATTGCAGTTCGTATTGCACCTTGGGGTTAGTGGCCTCGGTCACTTCACTTCGCGTCCATTCGCTTTCTAAAACATTGTTTCTGAAAAGACTAAAGTCGGTCTCCGAGGGTTGGTCTTCTACTTCATATGAAAAGCTACCCGACAAGGTGAATACGTTACGCGGATTGAGGTAATAGTCGGTTCCTAAAACCAGGTTATAGAAAGTTTCATTTCTAAACTCAGTCCCTTCTGAACGCAGCTCTGTATTTTCTATGAAATCGCGATTAACGTTTTCTCCGAATCGTGGTAGTTCACGATAACCAACTCCTAGCTGCGTAAACAAATTGAACTTTTGGGTTCGTTTATTCATACTAAAGCCCAGGCTGTGATTATGAGGAATACCCGTGTTCAGTGAAACGCTGCCATTAAGTCCTTCTTTCTCGTTCTTCTTTAAGACAATATTGATAATGCCTGCGGTACCTTCGGCTTCGTATTTGGCAGAAGGATTGGTGATGACCTCAATGGTCTCAATCATATCGGCAGTTATGGTTCCGAGCGCATTGCTCGATTCATCGGCAATGACGGAAGGCTTGCCGTCGATAAGAATTTGCACGCCAGATGCTCCACGCAATGAAATGTCACCTTCTATGTTTACGTTGACGGAAGGAACATTGTTTAAGACTTCCAATGCGCTAGCTCCGGTGCTACTTAAATCACTACCAACATTGAAGACTCGTTTATCCAGTTTGAACTCTGTAGTTGATTTATCAGCTCTAACCACTACTTCTTCCAAGAGGGTAGGATCCTGACCGAGCATTACTTCCCCCAATTCGGCCTTACCATCTACAAAGGTGATGTCATTTATGATAAGTGTTTCAAAGCCAACAAAGTCTATTTTAAGAATAACATCTTGAGTCGGCACTTCTAAACTAAAGCGACCACCATTGGAGCTAGTAGTTCCAGTAATTAAAGAATCGTCTGCTTTTTTGTGAGCCGCAATCGTTGCATAATCTAATGCTTGCTTAGTACTGCCCTCTACCAGCGTGCCCTCAATGGTATATTGACCGAACAATATTTGAGAGACAAAGATGAAGGATAACAAGAGTAGCTTTTGTTTCATATAATGCTCAATTCTAGAATGTGCAAATTTAAGCTTCTTATACTTGAAGCGCCATTGGTTATATTCCTTTTAAGCCTCTAATGAGCTTTTCTTTCGACTATCCGATTACTCTTCAGTCTTCGGTCTAAAAGTATGAAGCCGATGACTTTAAAAAAAGTCATCGGCTTGGAGATAGGTATATAGCAACAAGGGAAAAATTTCTTGTCGTATTAGAACTTGTAGAAGATTACAATGTTTCTAGAAAAATTGAAATCGGGCTTCAAATCCAAGTTTACTTGTTCAACTGCGCTCGATTGAGAATCATTAAATGTGCCTCGCATTAACAGATTTGCTTCCGTATACAAACTTAATCTCGGCGTTAGGTTTACTTCAAGTCCTCCCAATAATCCTGCATTGACTTGATGCACGGCTGGGTGCTTTGCTGTGACAGTTTCGTTTTCGCTATTTGGGAAAGTAGTAACTGAACGTACGCGACTGTATTTGTATCCTGCGGTCGGCCCATAGAATAGATTAACATGTTTGCCCAGAGACTTTCTACGTCCGAATGCAAAATTGTAACCGGTTGTAAACTTTAGCCTTGCCTGCTCTGCTATAACAGAATTATCATCTGATAAGGAAACTTTTGATAGGTCAAAGTCTAGTAAAACCGAGTGCTTGCGGAAGTTGTTTTTCTCAGTTATCGTTGTGAAATGCAAAAAGGTGTCGTCGCGTCTACCTCGGATAAAAGGAATACGGTTTGTAATATTTAACCCTAATGCATGCTTATATTCATTTGACTCCTTCGTCTCTTGTTTTTGATCTGTGACCTCAGTAGTCACAACTTCTTCAGGAGATACATCAGCTTCAGTAGTTTCAACCGCTTCAATTTCGTCAGTAGATTCAATTGCAATTACTTTCTCAGTTCCATCAATATTGCCCTCATCTATTTGTGCCTGTGCTGATAAGAATGACATGCCGCCAGCAAAAACAAAGAGAAGCATAAGCGCCTTCAGTGTAGTAGAATTAAGTAAATTTCTCATGGTGATGGTTTTAAATGTGACTAATGTTATTTCTCAAAACTCCTTTTGGGAATTGTAATCTTTGACCACTGATTCCCAATGTTGTTTATCGAATTTAGTTCACTTAGTTCCTTTTAAAAAGGACCGATGAGTTAACGTAGCAGAACGTTGGATGAAGTGCCTATTCGACTATTCTGCGATTACCTAATATTTGATATTTATGGACGCGAGAACTTTCTTTTAGGGGGCAAGGAAAATAGACGCTATGAAACACCTGTATTTTGGCTTATCTAAGGGCCATTAGCGACTCCTAGACCAGACGCTTAACAAAGTGAACCGAATCCATTCGATTAGCAAATACATTATAAGGTGTCGGGATTAGGCCCTTATAGACTCTATAGAAGGCTGAAGCCAACCAGTTTTGACCTGACCAAAACAATTCCTCTAAAACATTGTCGTATCTTGATTGTATAACTCCATACTCCATGAAAATTAATGTTGTTCTACTCTTTTGCTGCGCTTTACTCAGTCCTTTTAGTCTAGAAGCACAGGATTATCAAGCTCTATCACAGACTTATTTAGCGCGCAACGCTAGTGAATTGGGCTTTAAGTCAGCCGATGCAAACTCCGTTTTGTTAGAAAGTCATACCACGAGCCATAATGGTGCTACGCATATATACGTAAACCAGGCTTACAAGGATATTCCGGTTTACAATAAGCGCATGAACCTCTTACAAATGCCCAATGGAGAAATACGGAGAGCCGTTGGTGACTTTGTTCCTTCATTAAAAAGTAAAGTAAATACGGCGAAACCAAAGTTGACTCACGACGAAGCAATTCGCTCAGTATTAAATAACGAGCAGCAGGAAAACTTTAAAGCAGTAGTTCAATGCGATTTTTTGAAAGAAGCAACCAAGCGAGTCGTTTATCAGGACAGTAAATTATCTCTAGAAGAGATTGTAGTTGCCTTAGAATATTTCCCTGTAGGAGATGAAGTTCGTTTAGCTTGGAAATTTAGCATTCATACCCTTGGAGAAGATCGCGCCATTTGGGACTATCACGTTGATGCGGTAAATGGAAAAATATTAAATCAAGTAGACCGCGTGTTGCGATGTCACTTTGGAGATGGCCATAACCATTACGCAAGTAATGGCATCTCTAAGAAAGCGCTTACCAATAAAGTAGCAGCCCCTGCAGTAACTCCACCACCATCAGAAAGCTATTTGGTCTATCCACTTTTTACGGAGAGCCCACAGCACGGCGAACGTACAGTAGTGACTGCACCTTGGTTGGATGCCCCAAACGCCTCGCCTTTTGGCTGGCACGATACCAATGGAGAAGAGGGGGCAGAGTTTACGATTACTAGAGGCAACAATGTTTTTGCGCAGGACGATAGAAACGGAAACAACGGTTTTGGTGCTGGAGCGCAAGGCGGCGATGATTTGGTTTTTGATTTTCCAGTAGATCTGGAAGATGATCCGATTACCTATACCGATGCATCCGAGACCAACCTCTTCTATTGGTGCAATGTCCTGCACGATGTCTGGTATGAGTATGGCTTCGATGAAGAAAGCGGAAATTTTCAAACCAATAACTACGACGGTTTTTCTGGCGGAGGCGACGCACTGATAGCCGACACGCAAGATGGGTCAGGCGCAAACAACGCAAACTTTTCCGCTTCACCTGATGGTGCGTCACCTCGTTTACAAATGTTCGAGTGGGGCTCGCAGGCCCCAAGTCTTTGTAGAGTAACCAGCCCCGCAAGTGTGGCTGGAGATTATGATGTAGCTCCTGCCAATTTTGGTGGGCTTTTACCGCTAGCAGATGATCCACTAGTAGGACTCCTGGTACTTGTCGATGACGGCTCTGCAACACCTACACTTGCTTGTGAAGAGATTGAGAATGCCGATGAAATAAACGGAAATATTGCTTTAGTTGATCGTGGTGACTGCTTGTTTGTAGAGAAGACAGCTTTTGCGCAGGACGCTGGAGCTATCGCAGTTGTTATTTGTAATAATGAAGCAGGTGGGATATTCTCACCTGGAGGAGGAACTGGAGACAACAGTGCTTTGGAAATCCCAACCGTAATGATAAGTCAAGCTGATTGCGCAGAAATCAGAATGGAGCTTCCCAATGTAAGAGTTGAACTTTCGCGTACTGCTGGCAGCTCAAACAGAGATAGCGCCTTCGATAACGGAGTAGTTAGTCACGAATATGGGCACGGGATATCCATAAGATTAACCGGCGGTGCTAATACTTTCACTTGTTTAGGAAACGACGAACAACAAGGTGAAGGATGGTCAGACTTTTTCGGTTTAGTTATGACTACCGACGAATCAAATATTGATGCCGTATCAAGAGGCTTAGCAACTTACTTATTGGGACAAGACATTACAGGAGATGGATTGCGAACCTTTCCCTATTCCAGAAATATGAATATCAATCCGCACACCTACGCCGATATTCAAAGCGAAGCCATTCCACACGGAGTTGGTTCCGTTTGGTGCGCTATGATATGGGACTTGTATTTAAATTTAGTAGACGTACATGGATTTAGCAATGACCTCTATGCTGGCGACGGAGGTAATAACATAGCTATGCAATTGGTTATGGATGGTTTAAAACTACAGCCTTGCAGCCCTGGATTTGTAGATGCTCGCGACGCTATACTGTTGGCGGATCAGTTGAACAATGGAGGCGAAAACGAGTGTCTCATTTGGGAAACCTTCGCCAGACGTGGATTAGGATTCAGTGCAGAGCAAGGCGATAGCGACAATCGCAGCGACGGAAACGAAGCTTTTGATACTGCACCTTCTTGCGATATTGCTATTCATTTAGAAAAAACGACTAGCAGCACAGTTGCTGCGGGAGCTTCACTTGAATATTCATTTGAATTGCTCAACAACACACAAACAGATTTAGAAGGAGTATTTATTACCGATGAGTTACCTGAAGGCTTGAGCTTCATCAACGAATCTTCAGATTGCGCTACAACCCAATCTGGCAATGAGCTCACCATCGATATAGGCAGTATGAGCATTGGCGAAACTGTAGAATGCTCTTTTCGCGTAAATGTTAGTTCAGAAAATTTCTCAGAAATTAGTTTTATCGATGACATAGAAGAGCTTGGCGATGAGTGGAGTATCGAACACGGTATTGGCGATTTAGATTGGGATAGGGTTCAGGGAAATGCCTTTAGCGGAAATGTCTCGTGGTTCGCCGCTGACGCCGAGCCGTCAAACGATCAATACTTAATCTTTGATGCCAGCGACATAGACTTGACATCAGAAACAATGCTCACTTTTTACCACGACTACAATACCGAGGCAACTTGGGATGGTGGCGTCGTAGAAATTAGTTTCGATGGAGAGAACTGGCAAGATCTAGGAAGTCGAATGATTGAAAATGGATACAACAGCCAAATCCAAGATAATCCTGCAAGCGCCATCAGTGGTCGTCAAGCATTTTCGGGCTCAAGCAATGGTTACATAAGAACCAGAATTGACCTTTCCGATTTTGCCACCTTCGACTTTTTCATTCGCTTTCGAATGGCCTGCGATGAGTTCGTCGCCGCCGAAGGATGGTACATCGAAGATGTAGAGTTCGGCCGTCCATTCTCTATAGAAAATACGGCTTGCGCATTTGCCGATGGTGGATGGGAAAGTTGCAGTACCGTCGAGACACAAGTTTTAGATTCAGGATTTGGTACTGGTATAGTCGATGAGTTTGCCAGTCAGGTCAGTATCTACCCAAACCCAGCTCAAGACGAGCTCAACGTTTCCTTTCCAGAACTTTTGTTTTCAGACCTGAGACTTTCTTCGCTTAATGGTCAAATACTTCAACGCCAGAAACTCAATGCGCTTTCAACAAGACTCGACATCAGCTCCCTTATTCCAGGTGTGTACATCCTCGAACTGCTCGGAAACAACGGCAGTGTTAAGGAGAAGGTTGTGGTGTTTTAAGAAATTCTTGATCTAGATTATTTGGGCGTGCCCCTCGTCGACAACGCATCAAGGCCAGGCTGCACTCGGGTCGGGCTATCCGCTACTCCGCTTCGCTTCGGTCTCTAGCTTGGTTTGGCAAAGCAAATACTTCTACCGCTATGGCGGTAAGTATTAGCTACCAACCCAAAAGAGACTGCTCCCTGCGGTCGCATACCTACTATCCCTCACGCAAGAACTTCAAGATTAAAATCACCGCTTAGATAAGTCGTATAGTCGTCAAAATTTGGGACGATCAAAATGTCAAGATACTACGACCTAAAGACTGTATCGACTAGTCGTTTACTTGTCAAGACTATTCGTGCTTATGGTATCCTAACTCATTTACCGTTCAAATTACTACTTTTGCGTCTTATAAAATTTGAAAGGAAATGAATATCCAAGGAGTCAATCTTCTCGATATGGTGGAGCAGTACAAAGCTCCCTTGTATGTCTATGATGCTAAAGCAATCGAAGACAATTACAAACGTTTTGTCAATGCTTTTGACGTAGCAGACCTAAAGGTCAATTATGCCTGTAAAGCACTAAGCAATCTATCCATATTGAAGTTGTTTAAACAGCTGGGATCAGGATTAGACTGCGTTTCCATTCAGGAAATTAAGTTGGGACTCAAAGCAGGGTTCGAGCCCTCAGAAATATTGTTCACACCAAATAATATTGCGGAAGAAGAATACCAAGAAGCAGTAGAACTAGGCGTAGGCATCAATGTCGACAATCTAGAAATGCTCGAGTACTTTGGAGCGACCTATCCAGACGTACCCGTTTGCGTGCGCATCAATCCACACATGATGGCTGGTGGTAATCGCAAGATTTCCGTTGGGCACATCGGATCTAAGTTTGGTATTTCTATCCACCAGATTCCATTGCTTGAGCGCATAGTATCTAGTTTCAATATAAACATCAACGGCATTCACGTGCATACTGGTTCCGATATCTTGGACTCAGAAATCTTTATCAAGGCAGCAAACCTCATTCTCGGTGTAGTAGATAAGTTCGACAGCGTTCAGTTTGTCGACTTTGGAAGTGGCTTTAAAGTGGCCTACAAACCAGGTGGACTTGCTACCGATATCGAAGAGTTTGGAAAAGAGTTCAGCGAAACTTTCAATAGTTTTTGCGAAACACGTCAACGCAAATTGACCCTCAAGTTCGAACCAGGAAAATATATGGTCAGTAATGCAGGTTACTTCCTCGTAAAAACCAACGTAGTAAAACAAACGCCGGCCACAACTTTCGTCGGCGTGGACTCAGGTCAAAATCACTTGATCCGACCTATGTTCTACGATGCCTACCACGACATTCAAAACATTTCAAATCCCGAGGGAAAGAAAAAAATATATTCAGTCGTAGGCTACATCTGCGAGACCGACACCTTCGGAGCCGACCGACAACTCAACCAAGTCCGCAAAGACGATATCCTTGTTTTCAAGAATGCTGGAGCCTATTGTTTCAGCATGTCCTCAAACTACAACTCCCGCTACCGCCCAGCGGAGGTAATGA
>CAZZIZ010000128.1:0-9995 GCA_964654535.1 uncultured Chitinophagales bacterium | reverse complement strand
CTTTCATGCCTTCTGGCATTGCTACCCCACATAAAACGCGTTTTCCATCGCGGTAAGTTCTCCAGGCGTGACCCGTTAGGTATCCGCGAATAACCATTTCAACTTTATAAGGCTCGCACATTAAACCAACACTAACGTTTTCGTCTGGTGTTGCGAGTAGCCAGTTCGGTACGATGTCTTCGGTACTCTTTAAGAACTTACTTGCTATTTGGTTTAAGACCTGTCCTTTGTAAGGAATGGGTCTAGGCAATACTACATCGAAGGTGCTGAGTCTATCGCTAGCGACCATAATAAGTAGGTCTTTATCGATGGTGTAGACGTCGCGCACTTTTCCGCGATAGAACTTGGTCTGTCCTTCTAAGTTGAAGTCGGTGCCTTTGATACCTGGCAAGGTTTCGTTTACTGTTTCCATAGGGTGAAGATAATAACTGATGCAGGGATTAATTGAACATCCTAACATCAAATCAATCGAATATGGAAGGCATTTTCACATTTTCATTATTGGGTTTATGTTCTGACGCTTTTGCTGAAGTACTTGCTGTCCAGACGACGACTCGCTATGCTCGACTTTTTATGAACTGGTTGGGAAGGATTTCGGCTTCGCGAAATGACAAGAGGGGGATAAGCGTGAGGGATAGAGGCCAGACCAATGAAGGAATATAGGGTCAGAAGAATATTTTGAGGGAAAAATTACTAGGGCAAGGCGAAAAGCGCAGGCGTGGCAAAAGCCACGACGAGCATTTTCAACGCTGCCATAGGAAGTTTTAACCGAAATATTCTTGACACTATATTGCTTCGTTGGTCGATGTGGAGCTCCTGTTTAAAAAAGCAAGAAAGCCCTTTAGCTCCCTAGAGCTAGAGAGGGCTTTTGCTTTTTTAAGAACAGAGCGACGGCCGAAAGCCCGACCCCGAACTTGCGGCACCGTAGCAATGTTGCTTGCCGCTTCGCGGCAGAAGCAAATTGCGAGATTGCCGCAGAAGTGAGTGGGGCACGCCCAAATTCTACTATTGAAAATCTACACTCTTTTTATACGTACACAAAAAAAGCCCTCCATTGCAGGAGAGCTTAGTGCTCAGAACAAGACTCGAACTTGCACGATCTTGCGATCACTAGCCCCTCAAGCTAGCGCGTCTACCAATTCCGCCACCTAAGCTGAGGGTACAAAAGTAATAAACCGATTGAGGGAAGTGAATTTTTATGAGGCATCGTTTTTAATGACCTCTCTGGCTCAAGACGCCTGATTAACTAAATCGTCCTAAATGGAAAAGGATTTGTCCTATTTGGCTTGAAAAGCCAGTAGTGTCAACGGTTTCGGCGCATTTGGCCTGACAAGTCTTGGCGTAATACTCCGAACTAATCAATGATAGTGGCAAATTTTGTCGATTGTACAATTTACTAGTTATCAATGTATTGCAGGGAGCGCTGTTCAGGTGGTCAATTTGTGCCCGAAGGACAATGTCTGCATCTATAAGTGTTTACAATCGCTTTGGCTTCGTGGTATTATAGTTGAGCTATATGAGTCATACCAGCAGAGTTCTAAAGACATAGGATAAACGCTCAGGAAGTTTGCATATACGACTTCATAACTTGGCGCATTTTTACTCGTTCTTTCAACTGGTCGTTTTGAAAAGTAATTAGACTCTGCTTCTTTTTTCCCCTTTCCAAAGAGCTTCCACCTCTCCTTTTACTTTTTCCATTGAGGATTCCCCTGAAAGCTCTGGAAATACGAATCTCCCCGACTTATAGATTTACAAATCCCAGATGCGACTTTTCTTTTCGCTGATGTAGGCTTTTATGTCTAGCCAGAATGCTAGTATAAGATAGATTATGATTGGTGACCAGTTGGCCACAAAGACTGAGTAGATAAAAAACAAGCGCACATAACGCGAGGCGATGCCCATCTTGTTCCCAAGATAGGTGCAGACCCCGAAGACTTTTTGTTCGAGAAAGTGTCTTATTTGATCTATCATCTTTTTCAAGTTAGTTAAATTTTTAAGGCTTTGCCTTAATAATCCTCTGTTTTAGAGGCTTTCGCGTTGAGCCTTGGTCATATTTGACACTACCAGGTCGTAGGAATGGTCGATGAGTTCCTTTACGAGCTTAACTGAAAGGTCTTGATCGAGTGCCATGGAATTCCAATGTTTCTTGTTCTGATGATAACCGCCAGTGATGGCTGGATATTGTGCACGTAGGTCTAAGGCTCTTTCCGGATCGCATTTTAGATTGCATCTGGGCGGCGGCTCCATACTGAGGGAGGCGAACATTTTCTTTCCAACTTTAAAAATTAGGACGTCGGGGCCAAAGGGAAATCCTTCTGAACTGGCTTTTTTTGAAAGGCAGTAGGTGCGGAAACTTTCTATATCCACCTTGCGCTCATTTTTTAAGCGCTTCTTTTAAAGCGGCTACGTTGGCTTTGGTATTGCCAATGAAAATCTGGTCGTCTATTACAAAAACGGGGCGTTTCAAAAAAGTGTACTCTTTTAAAATATTGGCGCGGTAATCTTTCTCTCCTAGGTCTTGTTCAGCGAGGTTCCAAGCACGATACTTCATGGAGCGGCGCGTGAAAAGCGCTTCATAGGAACCGGCTAACTTCTTCATTGCTGTGAGCTGGGCGGCGCTTATTTTTTCTTCCTTGATGTTTTGCTGCTCCCAAGATTTATCTACCCCCACTTCTTTCATAATGCGTTGGCAGGTATTGCAGGTTGCTAGGTGATAGACTTTCTTTTTCAAAGCTTATTTGTCTATTGGGATTTGCTTTACGATTTCCCCGTTTTTGTATTCGGTTTGAATGCTTATTTCCTCTTCTTGATTGTACCATCTTACGACACCATCTCTTTTACCGTTTACAAAGTTGCCTTCTTCTTGGATTTTTCCATTATCGTAATAGAGGCTGCGCTTACCGTGTAATACGTTGTCTACAAAAAACGACTCTTCTTTGACTCTGGTACGATTAAAAACAATGCGCTCGCCTTGCAGTTCGTCGTTTACGAACCAAGACTTTTCTTTCACGTTGCCTGACTCGGTCATTTCGATATAGGGCCCATTCTTGACGCCATCGATGTAGTAGGTAATGGACTTGACCAATCCTTTACGCGGATGATAAGTTACCATAGGCCCCTGCTTCTTTCCAGCGGCGTCGACATAACCTTCGGATGTGCGTTGGTCGTTGTTGTTTTTTTCAACTTTGATATCTAGACTTCTCCAGTCGGTTCCGCCCGAATTACTGGAACTGTCCGAATTGCAGGCGGCGAAAGAACAAAGTGCGGCTAATAGAAAAATGACTCTTTTCATGTTTGATGAAAATTTTAAGCAAGGAATTTTTTGTAAATCGTCCATAGAATAGCCAAAACTAATATGACCCGAAAAATCTGCAACTGTCTTTTATTCACTATTTGAGGCTAGTAAGTGCATTATTGATAGCGTCGAAAGATGGCATCTGACCCGCATCGTCAAGTACTTCTTGGTGTTTTACAACTCCTTGCGCGTCTAGCACGAAAGCTGCTCTTTTCGATACTCCCTTCAGGCCAAACACAAACTCGTCATAAAAGGCGCCATATTCCTGCGAAGCCGTTTTATTGAAGTCTGAAAGTAGCGGAAAATTCAGCTTATGGTCTTCTTTGAATTTGGCCAGTGTAAACGGGCTATCTACAGAAATAGCCAAAACCTGAGCATCTAGCTCTTCATATTTACCCAATGAGTCTCTTACTTCACATAATTCGGTGGTACAAACACCTGTATAGGCGAATGGGAAAAAGAGCAAAACCACGTTTTTACCGCTTTGCTCGCTAAGGCTAACTTCCTTATTCTCAGTGTTTACCAGCGTAAATGCCGGTGCTTTTTGACCTACTTCTATCATTTGAATCTTTATTTTTGAAGATGAATCCATTGATTATTCATTGGATGAGCCCAAATTTACGTTTTTGGACATTAAATATGGTCTGAAAATGACGGCATTCTATTGGTATTGTTGGCAATAATCTAATAGAATGGCTACCTTTGTGCTCCTTTTAAAACGAGAGATATGTACGCAATTGTGGAAATAGCTGGTCAGCAAATGAAGGTTGAAAAAGGCCAAGAGGTCTTTGTTCACCGTCTTGAAGGTGCCGCTGGAGATAAAGTGAGTTTCGACCGTGTGCTCCTAACCGATAATGGTGGGACGGTAAACGTGGGAACGCCAACAACTGGTTCAAAAGTATCGGCTACTATAGTTGATCACTTGCAAGCGGATAAGGTGATTGTATTTCACAAGAAACGTAGAAAAGGATACCGTAAGAAAAATGGTCACCGTCAGCAACTGACTAAGATCAAAATTGATAGCATTTAATTTTATAAGCGATGGCACATAAGAAAGGTGTAGGTAGTAGTAAGAACGGTCGTGACAGTAATAGTAAACGACTAGGCGTTAAAATCTACGGAGGACAAAAAGTTATTCCAGGTAACATCATCGTGCGTCAACGTGGAACAAAGTTTCACCCTGGCAATGGTGTTGGTATTGGAAAAGACCACACGATCTACGCTTTGGTAGAAGGTGAGGTTACTTTCAAAACGGGTCGCAAGGATCGTACGTTTATACACGTACTTCCAGCTCCAGGTGCTGCTTCGGCAAGCGCTAAGAAGGCAGCTGCGAAAAAACCTGCTAAGAAAGATATCGTTATACCACCGGTTCAAGTAACCACTAAGTCTGACGAAGAAGAGTAAGACTCTGACAACATATTTATAAGTCGATTTTTTCGGCTAAGAAACCTCGAACTTGTTCGAGGTTTTTTTATTTATGCATATCCTAAGCGGCATAATAAAATGTGCTTATCACCTGCAGACCAATAAGCAAATGGACAACAAAGAACTCAAACAAGTATTCCGACTCACCGCTTCTCTTATGGAGCTACACGGAGAGAACAGTTTTAAAACACGCTCCTACTCCAACGCGGCTATCTCCATAGATCGTTCGCCGGAGCAACTAAGCAAAATGGATCCGCTGGCTATTGGAGAACTGAAAGGAATTGGTGCCGCTATTCACGAAAAGATTCTGGCGCTTTTTGATACGGGGACATTTCCATTGCTTGAACGCCTATTGGAAAAAACGCCTCCGGGCATTTTGGAAATAATGCGCATTAAGGGTCTCGGCCCTAAGAAGATAAAAGTGCTTTGGTCTGAGCTCGAAATTGAGACTATTGGCGAGCTGCTTTATGCCTGCAATGAAAATCGCTTAATAGCGTTGAAAGGTTTTGGCGCGAAAACCCAAGAATCAGTAAAGCAAAACATAGAGTACTTCCTCGCTAATAGCGACCGATATCACTATGCTCATTTGGAATACGAAGCTGCAGAATTGCTGGCAGCCGCCAACGAGCTCAAAGAAGTAGAGCGCATAGAAACAACGGGAGCGCTACGTCGCCAAAACAATGTGCTCGACGAAATGGCTTTTGTCTTACAAGTAAAAGGCGATGAAAAGAAAGTCTTCAAGAAGTTAGGACTGAGTGTAGAAGAGACCAAAGACTCGCTCACAAAAGCACGCAGCGAAAATGGAGCTGAAGTTCATATTTATACCAGCGATGACAAAAGCTTCGAGCAAGTTCGTTTTGACAGCTCGGCGAGCGAAGGACATTTAAAAGAACTGGCAAAAGTAAAGGGCTACAATGCATATAAGAAAGGCAGCGAAGAAGATTACTATCAATCCCTTGGCTTGAACTACATACCTGCACCCGCCCGCGAAGGCATTGGCGAAAGCAAGTTTTACAAAAAGAAAGATGAATCTACGCTGATAACAGAAGCAGACATAAAAGGAGTCGTTCACGCCCACTCCACTTATAGCGACGGACGCAACACGCTGAAAGAAATGGCAGAAGAATCCGCGCGCTTAGGTTACGAATACCTCGGCATCTCCGATCACAGCAAATCGGCATTTTACGCCGGCGGCTTGCAAGTCAAGGACATAAACAAGCAACACAAGGAAATAGACAAGCTCAACAAAGCCAGCAAAGACTTCACAATTTTCAAAAGCATAGAGTCCGATATATTAAACGACGGATCTCTCGATTACGAGGATGACGTGTTGGAAACCTTCGACTTTATAATAGCGAGCGTGCATTCGGTTCTAAAAATGGACGAAGAGCGCGCGACCAAGCGACTCATTACCGCCGTCGAAAATCCCTACACCAGAATACTGGGACACATGACTGGGCGTCTGCTTCTTTCCAGAAAAGGCTATCCCGTAGATCACAAAAAGGTAATCGATGCCTGCGCCGCTAACAATGTGGTTATAGAGGTCAACGCCAATCCGCACCGTCTAGACATTGACTGGAAGTGGCTGCCATACTGTGCGAAGAAGGGCGTACACATTTCTATCAATCCCGACGCGCACAGTTTGGAGGGAATTCTCGATACGCGCTTTGGCGTTATCTCGGCGCGCAAGGGTATGTTGTTGAAGGAGCACACGCTTAATGCGAAAAGCAAGGAAGAGTTTCAGGCTTGGTGCGATAGTAAGTAGAAGTTTGATTTGGGCGTGCCCCACTCTCTTCTCGGCTGCGCCGAAGTTCGGGGTCGGGCTATCGGCCGTCGCTCTGTTCTTGAAAAAGCAAAAAGTCTTTCTAGCTCTATGGAGCTAAAGACCTTTCTTGCTTTTTCAAACAGGAGCTCCACAAAGGCCTCTATCCCTCACGCAAAGCCTCCACCAATAAAATCATTCTGAGCCTGTCGAAGAATTTCTAGCAAATTTGATTTTTGCGGCAGGCATAAAAATAAACGGTATACAAAGTACAACGATTGTAATACCAACATTTCCAGATTCTTCGCTTCGCTCGCCCTAAGCGAGATTTCTCGACGAGCACGAAATGACTTTCGTGCTTGTAATAGCTGTTATTCACTATATTTAAATATGCGACAAAAATTAAATTCTTTTCTCACTTGGCTTTCTATTGCCTGGCTCTTCATTTTTGCTTCCATTTACGAGCTAAGTGCTCTACCTATTGATACCAGTTTAATTGAGATTAACGTTGTCGAACTGTGGCACGAAACCCATTCTTGCGATCCAATTTATGACGACTTAAACTTTAACTCAGATGGCTTCATTGTAATCGAAGTGATAAGTGATTTAAGTGGTCTTTTAATTGAATGGTCGGAAGGAACGGTTCTCAATAATGGTTTAAGAGTCGAAGGCTTAAAAAAAGGACCAATTGATTGTACTATAAGTGATTCGCTCGGCTGCTCGATAGATACCACCTTTGTTATTCCGTCAGAACAAATTTCGATTGCACCCCTAAAGTATAATGAAGAACTTATTTGTGGTAATGTGTGGGAAGTAACTGTTTTAGAGGAGGGTTATAGTCAGAATAGCTATAGTGAGATTTTAGAGGCAGGAGTTCATACTATTTCGAGTCTCACTACCTCTTCTTGTCTGACGTCAGGATCGTTTGAAATTGTACTTGATGATGAAACACCGGATATTGAAGTTGATGTGGTCGAGTCAGAATTTATATGTAATCAAGGCGTCGAGATTGAGATAGATAATGCGCACTACGATCTAGAGCTACATCTCGAATCTGATGGATTTTCTCAGTCTTATGACCTCGGTTCAAGTTTGAGTATAGTAATTGATAACTTATGCGGAGGAGTGTATCAAGGAATTATCGAAGAGGATATTTGCGATTATGCTTTTGAATTCGAGTTGCCAGTCGGAACCACAGCTGTTGGTATAGATGAAAGTTCATTGTTATCAAACATTGAATTGTTTCCAAATCCTGTTAGAGTAAATAGTTTTCTTCAGTTGAAGAGTTTACCAAAAGGTGAGTTTGACGTATCTGTCTTGGATATTGAGGGCCGTATATTACGTTCACACAGAATTACTGAAGAAACAGAGCTCAGCATTCCTTTACATAGTTTATCCGCAGGGATCTACTTCCTTCAGATTTCGAATCAATCAGAATCGCTTTACAAGCAGATTGTGATTCATTAAGTCGACACGAACAAAAACAGTTGAGTTCGAAGTGCTTTGGCTCCGTTTAAGTGTTTGGACTAAAATTCTAGTTAAATAGACGACAGGAACTCCTCCACCGAAAATTTCAGATTGTATTCAGTACGATAAACAGGCGCTTTTTCTTCACAAAGCCGAGAAGTTTCAACTCACAGAAGACTGTTTATCAGTCTTTTACGAAAAGTTAAGGAAAGATTAACCTTTGATAACTAAGTTTTTAGTTGATTAGGCTCTTGCTTTGCTTATCTTTGAAGTATACATTTGAGAACTCTTAAACAAAATTTTAAATGAAGAATCAATTTTTTGCACTTGCAGTGATTTGCCTGATGGTCGGAATGACCTCTTGCGCGTCAGATGCAACCGCTAAAGTAAAAGATGCTGCCACCGATGTTTCCTCTACGGCGACTAACGCAGCTAATGACATGGCAGCTAACGTAACAGACGCAGCTAAAAAAGCCGCTGATGCTAGCGGAGTAGATCCAAACCTTCCTAAAACCTCTGTTAAATTCAACGAATTGACTTGGGATTTCGGTGACATTGGACAAGACGAAAAAGTAGAACACCTTTTCGGATTTACAAACACTGGAAACGAGCCATTAATCATTAGCTCTGCTAAAGGTTCTTGTGGTTGTACGGTTCCAGAATGGCCGAAAGAGCCGATTCCACCAGGAGGTTCTGGTGAGATGAAAGTTGTTTTCAGCTCAGGAAAAAAGAAAAACAAGCAAACGAAAACGGTTACAATCCAAGCAAACACGGATCCAAACCCAACTCGTTTGACTATCAAAGCGAACATCTTAGTTCCAGAAGAGAACTCATAGTAATCGCTTGATTCTAGAATTTAAAAAAGGCAAGACCAAACGGTCTTGCCTTTTTTGTTTGCCTACTTTTTGATTGCTTAACTTCACAACCTAATGGATTCGGTTTCTCAATTTATGCTCGGTGCTGCGGTTGGTGAAGTTGTATTGGGCAAAAAGCTTGGGAACAAAGCTTTACTGTGGGGAGCAGCAGCAGGAACTCTACCCGACCTCGATATTCTCTTCACTCCAGTTCTTGATCAAGTAACTAAGATTGCCTTTCACCGCGGTATTAGCCATTCCTTCTTCGGCATTAGCCTAGCCGCACCCATCATAGCCTGGCTGGTTTACAAGTGGTACAAAGGCGAAATTGCCACTTACTTCGACTGGGTCAAGCTTTTTTTCTGGGGAATGATTACCCACCCCATTCTGGACACGTTCACCACTTACGGCACGCAGCTTTGGCAACCCTTCAGCGATAAACGCGAAGCGCTGTGCTCCATATTTGTGGCTGACCCAATCTATACCGTACCGCTGATAATCTCCTTCATACTCTGTTGGCGACTTCAAAGAAGCTCAAAACGTCGACGAATTATTAACTACGTTGCCTTGGGTTTAAGTACCTGCTATTTACTTTTTACAGTTTGGAATCACAGTCGAGTTATAGATGCTTTTACCCAAACCGCGGAAGCCAACAACTATAACTATCAAAGAGTATTCGCTTCTCCAACTCCATTAAATAACGTGCTGTGGTTTGGTTTCATAGAAGTGCCCGATGGTTATCACTTAGGAATGTACTCTGTTTTCGATACACAAGAAGTCATTGACTTGAGTTTTTATCCGCGTAACGAGCATTTACTTGATGAAGTAGAAGACCAACGAATGATTGAAACCTTGAAATGGTTCAGCAACGACTCTTATGTGATAAGCAAGAAAGGGGACAAGGTCATTTTTCACGATGTTCGTTTTGGAAAAGCTGGTGACGTCTTAGATGTAAACGAGGAGAGCTTCGTATTCAACTTTCATATGGAGAAAGACGAAGCCGGAAAGTGGACGGTTGAAGAAGTCATTGGGGTCGAGAAAATGAAGGATGGGCCCGGTATGCTTAGTACTATTTACAATCGGGCAAAAGGGAATTAATCCTAGTAGCGATTCCCTTCCCAATAGATCTGCGTATTACGGCTGCTATTACTGTAAGTTATCACTCGACCCTGCACATCAAAGTCCTCCACAA
>CAZZIZ010000127.1:0-10121 GCA_964654535.1 uncultured Chitinophagales bacterium | reverse complement strand
GTTCCCGGCGTGGCCGTACCACCTACAACACCTTCGCAATCTGGCGTACCAACCATACAACCAGGTATCGCTTCGCAAACTGCATCTACTAGTTGTAAGTTTGAATAAGTTATAGTAACACCTGCCGCAATTGGCGTACCGCTAAAGTTTGCAATAGCTGTTACAATTGCGGCGCTTCCAGCAGCAGGATCAAAAGGACCATTTGCACCAGTGTTTCCACTGCTTAAATTTCCTCCTAAGGTTATTGGGCCATCAGCAAAAACTGCCGTATTAAAATCTGTCCAAGGACAAGGGAAGAAACCGCAGCCTCCATTTTCAATTCTGTACTCAACCGTAATAGGATAAATCGAAGGGTCATCTGCTGTAACTACGAAATCTCCAGTCAAGCAAAGGTCTCCAAAATTGGAAGAAGCCACCGCAGGGTCAACAAGTCTGATGCTACCTGCAAAATCGTCATTGGCTCCCGTTAAAAGTCCCATTGCGAACTCTTCGCCAAAAGAGTTTCCAGAGCCACTAGAAAATCCAGTATCAAATGTATTTGGAATCACAGTTTCTACCAGATCTTCGCACTCTTCACAAGTAGCACAAGCCGAAGCGCCACCACCTGTAGGAATACATCCAGCAATCGGTGCGCAGGAAACTTCTGCCAGCGCAATGTTCGCATAAGTAATAGTAACGTCACCGGCAGTAGGTGTTCCGCTAAAATTTGCAACGGCAGTTACTATCGAAGGATTGGCACCAGCGGGATCAAAAATTCCGTTCATACCAATATTGCCAGAAGTCAAAGCACCTCCTAATGACACTGTACCGTCGGCACTTACTACAGTGTTAAAATCTATCCATGGACAAGGGAAAAAACCACATTGGCTGTTTTCAATTCTGAACTCTACCGTTAGCGGATAATCTGCAGGATTAGCGGCCGTAACCGTAAAATCTCCCGTTAGACATAAATCAGCCAAAGCAGCAGAGGCAATCGCCCCGTTAACTGTGCTCAAGGAACCCCCAAATGCATTATTCGCACCGGGTAAAAGACCCATCGCGAATTCCTCGCCAAATGAAAAGCCCGAGCCATCATCAAATCCTTCAGTAAAGGTGAAAGGAATTGCCGTTTCTGTTGATGTTTCACATTCATTACAGACATCGCATTGCGCTTGTGCCGAGATGAATGAACCAAGTAAAAACAAGGCCGCTAAAAAGAAGTTGTTTTTAGTCATTTTTAAATATTTGATTAAGTTGAGAGGAGCAATTTGTGATCGTTTCATAAGTTCATTTGAGCGAAAATCCTATTTACAATGTCTCCTTAGTCCCGTATGGGCTTGAGAAACAAAGACGACGATTGGGGGAAGCGTTAGCAAGGACAAGCTACAAATGTCTCACGCATTGTTAGAGCAAAAGTGATTTAATCATTACGCAGAAAATGGTATTTACTCTAAATCACTCATAAAATGCTACGACATCACTACTCATAAATGTGCAAGTTGCGGTATTCGTATTTTAGATTACTTGTTTAGGTTTTGGGTGTGCCCCCTTCTGATGCTCTTACAATATTCTGCTTCCGCGAAGCGGAAAGAACATTGTAAGAGCATCAAGGGGTCGGGCTGTTCCAGTGCTTCGCTTCGCTCCGGTCGCTTTCTTGCCTCAGCAAAGCATGTACTTCTACCGCTAGGGCGGTAAGTACATACTGCTTCGGCAAAAGCGACTGTTCCCCTTCGGTCACACACTTCCCATCCCTCACACGGAAGAATTCTTTAGTATTGAAGCATTAACTCGGTAATGTTCTCCTCGCTTCCGAGTGACATTTTTTTGCGCAGGCGATAGCGGCTGGCCTCGACCCCACGCACAGATACATTTAGGAGTGTGGCTATTTCCTTGGAGCTCAGATTCATCTTAAGGTAAGCACACAGCTTGAGATCTTTTGGTGTAAGTGCAGGAAACTCCTCTTTGAGGCGAACAAAGAAATCGCGATTGAGATCATTGAAGTGCATCATAAACTGATTCCAATCTTTATCCTTGGTGCTATCCGTTTTCAAGACACGAATTAGGCGCTCGATCTCCTTATTGGATTCCTTATTCTGGACATTCTTTTTTATCTGCACCAAATCGTTGGTTAGACTTTCAATGGTTTCATTTTTCTGTAAAAGGTGAGCGGTAGCAGAAATAAGTTCACGATTCTTATGCGCCAATTCCTGTTGAATTTTTTCGTTCTCCAAACGTTGAACTTCGAGGCGACTATTTTGAATTTTACTGTCGGCCTTTTCTTCTATGGCCGATATCTTTTTATCTGATCTACGGTTAAGCCAAAACAGCAAGGCAAGCAGTAAAATGAACCCGAATGCATAGGCAAGCTTACTTTTATACCACGGCGCATCAATTTCAAATGAAGCAATCGTTTTCTCTTTGATTTGGTTACTAAAGTTTTTTGCGCGCACTCTGAAAGTATAGGAGCCACTGGGTAAGTTAGTGTACTCTTTTGTACCCGATTCGGTCCAATTGCCCCAAGCTTCATCGAAACCTTCCAGCCAATATTGATAGCGCAAACTACTCGATTGTAAATACGAAGTCGCACCAACTGAAAAAGCCAGGTTGTTGTTTTTATGATTGAGCGTGCGGTCATCGCTATCTGAAAGACCTAAAGTTTCACCGTCATCTAAGAAGGCTGCCCGCTCATTGTTGACAATGATTTTTTTCAGAACAATTTGAAATTCTTCGCGCGATTCGCTTTCGGTTCGAGGATTAAACTCAAGGAAGCCGTCGGTGGCAGTCAAGTAAATTTTGTTATCGGAGGTGAAAAATATTTTTTCAAATCCTCGGTTCAATTTACTGGCTATTTCGGGAAAACTCTGCTTTTCAACTTTGTAATCTACAATGCCCGCCGCAATTTTTATTCTACCGACATCATTTTCGGTGATGTACCAAATGTTTCCTTTTGGAGATTCAAATAGTCTTCTCGTTTTCGTTTCTGCTCCGAGTAGCTCATTCAATTGCTCATGAAAAAGCAATTTTTTTGTGCTCGGATCGTAGTAGTAAATACCTTTTTCTGCGCAGACTAATAGTTCCCCTTTGATTTTAAAGACATGATTGTTTGTGTTGGATAAAAGACCGTCATCGCTCCCTAGTGTAATGATAACAGGGCTTTCGCTGGTGTTTAGTTTTTCAATTCTAAACACACCTCGGTAAGGATGCGACATCCATAGGTCTCCATTCGTATCCTCTTCTAAGAATCGACTCGACTCTTCAATGCCTATGTTACTGGCCTTCAATTCGAATCCATTAGCACTTTTTTCGAAGGGTTGAATGCCTTTATAGGTACCAGCGTAAATTTGATTTGAGTCCTTCTCTAACTGTAGAAATCGCCAAAAACCGTAATCGTCAGTGCTTAGTTTTATGGCTTTATCATTCTTTATTATAAATGCGCCTTCTCCGTGTGAGAGTAATATATTATTGTCGACTAAGTCTAAGCCCCAATTTTGTCCTTCAGAATGTTTAATCAACTGAAACGCGGGAGCTCCATCAGCACCTTCGATTAGTTTGTATAAACCGCTGCTGGTAGAAAAGTAGCTTTGGCCTTTGTGCTCTATAAATCCTTGTCCACTTCCACGTAACTCGCCATCAGGAAACACGCGATTGAAATGGGCGTTGGTTTCGATAAATGAAATACCATTGTCTAGGCCCAACCAAACATTTTCGTTAAGATCGACTAGAGCTGCAGGAACGCTATTATTACCTAGACCATCATTCTTGCCAATAATGTTTATGATTTGGCCTTCAGCAGAACAAATTATTACACCAGCGAAGGCGGTAGTAAAAAGAATGTTTCCATTCGGAAGTTGTACCACGTCAAAGCACTGATGCGTTTTAAGCATTTCATTAACTGCCTCGAATCCTCTTGGTAAAACCTTAGAACCTTCTTGGCAAATTCCGTTTTTCCGACTTACGAAATAGTTCCTTTCATTGAGCTGAAAGACGCCAGTAAGCACCGAAGCGAACTTGGTATTGGTTGGCTGCCAAGATTCATCGTCATACACGTAAACCTCGTTAGCTATTTGTGAATAAATCGATTCATTAATAGATTCTAACGCTCTGTACTCGTGGTCTATCCAAACTTTGGCGTCTGAACCTCCAAGGTCAAGTATGTATATTTTATCCGAGGCTCTAAAAAAGAGCTTTTTGTTACTAGAATATATGTCCCAGACGTCTTCGAAGTTTCTGTAGCGCGCGGGTATATCCTGAACTAAGCTATTAAAGGTGAGTGTTCCTGAAGCTTCGCGTTCATAAAAGCCCAGTTCATTTTGACCGCCAGCATAAAGTCGATCATTTGCATAATGTATGGAGCGAAGGTTTGTCTTCTTTGCAAGTGGATAGACTTTCCATTGACTTCCGTCAAACTCGAGTAAGCCTTCATTATTTGCGAAATACAGGATGCCATCTGTTGATTGAGCAATTTTCCAGTTTAATGCTCCGGCTTTATATTCCTCGTTGGAGTAAAAATGTAAAAATGGTATCCCTTGTGCCAGAGCATTTAGGCTCAAGATGAGTCCCAATATAAGATGTGTAAATACCTTGCTTTTAAACATTTCTTACATAATTCAACCAAGCGAAGTTGAAGTGAGTAGTAATGTAGTGACTATTATTCAAATTAAAGAGGCTATCAAAAGGAAATGAGTACAGATAGTGTACGGCTAAAATCTTTATACGTAGGGGCCTTTCGTACTTTTTCACAGCGAAAGGGTGGTCTAATCGCGCTAAAACCAAATTTCTAAAAATGATCAAAAATACATTAACACTATGTGCAGCTTTTATGCTGTTTCTTGGAACATTTGTATCAGTTCAAGCTCAATGTGTGACTTGTACAGATGTCTGTATGGAGCTAGTTGAAACACCAATACCAAATACTTTTGCATTCCCATTCAATGGAGCGACTGCATTCTCGGGTGAAGGATTCTTTGGTTTACTACCAGGTGCTGACGGCACTTTTGCAGGTAATGGACTAACAGTAGATGGAGCAGTTGCCGGTTTTGCACTTGACGAGTTATGCCTTACTGGAGATCTAACCCTGGCAGATGCTGATCCCGCAGACTTTCCAATAGTCTTGGAATTTAGAATTGAGAACGATTGTGGAGGCTTTCCATGTCCGTGGACAGACTTTTTCACAACCGTAAATGCTAATGGTACCTTTTCGATAGGAGGTCTATTGTCCGGTGGTAATCCAGGTGCTTCTGGTCCATTCGACCCAGCCTTAGGAGGTACAATCGTTCTATCGGTAGTAAACTTTTCTGGAGTGCCAACTGTAGGAACACCAGTAGTAACTTATGAAAATGTAGAACTGGTTGGAGCTACTTGCGAGCCTATTCCAGGTTGTGTTATACCAACAGCGGGTGAGTGGGGGCTAATTGCTTTAACCTTATCATTTTTATCTTTTGGACTCATCTTCATTAGAGAGCGTTCCCTTACATTACTAGTCGACTAGAAACCTAGTCTTATAAATACAAGCGACAAGCTGATACAAATTAGTATTAGCTTGTCGCTTGTTGTTTTGAATTTGTTGAGCGCAGCACATACTTTTGTATAATTAGCTCGTTCAAAATTCTTTTTACTCTTGCCTAATCTATCCGAGCCTCTCTAAATAGAATGGGTTTCAAAAATTCATAATGAACAAATTTTTAATTGTGTTACTTACCGTTTTTTCGGTGAGTTTGAATGCGCAAAGCATAAGCAAAGATATGGCTAAGGCAAAGGCAAAGGCTGAGCGCAAGGTAAAAAAGATCATGTCCAAAATGGATCTCGCCGACAAGGTGGGGGAAATGACACAGTTGACCATAGATGTGCTTTCCTTTGGTGAGCCCTACAACCTAGACAAGCCTCATAAATTATCTCCAGAAAAGCTGGAAGACATACTTGTTAAAAAGCGCGTGGGCTCCATCTTGAACGCAGGTGGCTATGCTTATACTCGCGAACATTGGAACGAGATTCATAAAACCATTTACGAGTACACTCAAAAGAAAAAATCGAAGATTCCTGTGCTCTACGGCATCGACGCTATACACGGTACAAATTATACCGTGGGCTCCACGCTGTTTCCGCAGCAAATTGCACAAGCTGCATCTTGGGATCCAGCTATCGCTGAACAAATCGGTACTATTACTGCTTACGAAACCAGAGCATCTGGTATTCCTTTTAACTTCTCACCAGTATTGGACATTGCTAGAAATCCATTATGGCCAAGGGTCTGGGAGACATTCGGAGAAGATCCTCTTTTAGCCAGTACCATGGGAAAAGCCATCCTCGAAGGCTATCAAGGAGAAGACATTAGCAATCCAGAAAAAGTGGCGGCCTGTGGTAAGCACTTTTTGGGATACGGAATTCCAGTTTCTGGAAAAGATAGAACCCCAGCGTGGGTTCCACCTCACATTATGCACGAGTATGTTGTACCACCCTTCAAAGCCGCAATGGAAAATGGCCTTGCTACTATTATGATAAACTCTGGTGAAGTAAATGGTGTACCCGTTCATGCGAGCAAGGATATTTTGACTCACCTACTTAGAGATGAGTTAGGTTTTGAAGGAATAGCCCTTACCGATTGGGAAGACATTATCTACTTATACACTAGACATCGTGTAGCCAAAGATCATAAGGACGCTATTCGTATTGCCATAAATGCAGGAGTAGATATGAGTATGGTATCCTTAGACTCCAACTTTCCAATACTACTGAAAGAACTAGTAGAAGAAGGAGAAGTTCCGATGGAGCGTATCGACGAAGCGGTGCATCGTATCCTAATGTTAAAAATGCGCTTGGGTCTTTTTGATACACCCTACACTAATCCAGAAGACTATCCAAACTTCGCCTCAGAAGAGTCGCGCCAGATTAGCCTCGCAGCGGCAGAAGGAAGCATAACACTTTTGAAAAACGAAAAAGACATTTTGCCGCTCAAAGAAGGAACCAGCATATTTTTAACTGGACCAAACGCGGAACACTTGCGAGTTTTAAATGGCGGATGGACAGGCACCTGGCAGGGTAGAGAAACCGCCCACGATACACCGGGTAAAAAATCTATTGCAGAATACTTCCAAGCTGAGATGGGCGCGAAAGTCAACTATCAAAAAACGGTTGATGACGCGAAGTCAATAAGCGAAGACGTGATTGTAGTTTGTTTAGGCGAAGATACTTACACCGAAATTCCGGGTAACATAGAAGATATGCATCTTCCAAAAGAGCAAGCAGAGCTTGTAGAAAAGTTGGCGGAATCGGGAAAACCAATAGTTCTCGTCCTAGTTGAGGGTCGTCCAAGAATTATAAGAGAGATTGAGCCAAATTGTGGAGGCATAATCCAATGCTACCTACCGGGCAACGAAGGTGCGGAAGCGCTAAGCAATGTTTTATTTGGCAAAGTAAACCCATCGGGTAAGCTGCCATACACCTACCCACGTTATCCAAACTCATTGCTAACCTATGATTATAAAGGAACCGATCGTATGGATGTCAACTTCGGTACCGATGCGGTTAATCCGCAGTTTGAATTTGGTTACGGCTTGAGCTACACAACTTTTGAGTACAGCGATTTAAAAATTGCTGACCACTCTGCGGGAATGAAGGGTAATATTGAAATCAGCGTTAGCGTAAGTAATAGTGGAGCTGTGACGGGTAAAGAAGTCGTGCAACTCTATGTGACTGACCTAGTTGCGACTATAACTCCTTCCATAAAGCGTTTAAGAGCATTCGAAAAAATCGAACTACAGCCTGGGGAAACCAAGAAGGTTAGTTTTACCATCGATGCCAATGATTTGGGTTTCGCAAATCAGCAAGGAAAATGGACTGCAGAAACTGGCGAGTTTATCTTTCGTATTGCCGATTTAAAAGAGCAGTTAGAATTGAAATAAAAAGTCCTAAATTTGGGCTACCAAATTTGCCCAGGTGGCGGAATTGGTAGACGCGCTGGATTCAAAATCCAGTTTCTTCGGAAGTGTGGGTTCGATTCCCACCCTGGGTACTAAAGTCTTCAAAGTCAATTCTTTGGAGACTTTTTTTGTAACCCTACTATAGTTTAGCTTTGAACAAATCTTATCTTAAATAGTCAATACATCTCGACAGGCAAAGCGCTCATAATCAAAACAAAGACTTGAAGAAATCTATAATTGCAGGAATCGATATTGGAGGAACCTCTACCAAGTTTGGGCTCGTAGACTCAGACGGTAATATAGTTGTACAGGACCGAGAAGCCATAGCCAATCACAGAGAAAAACCAATCGATTTTTTTATAGGCATACTCGCGGAGCGCATTAAAAAAATGCTCGACGAGCAAAATGTCGAGTTAAAGGCAGTTGGTATTGGAGCACCCAATGGAAATTATTACACCGGTAATATTAAAAGTTCGCCGAACCTCCCTTGGAAAGGTGAGCAGATTGTTACCGCTACTTTTGAAAACTTGCTGGGTGTCCCCGCAAAACTAACCAATGATGCAAACGCGGCAGCAATCGGCGAAATGAAATACGGTCGTGCCAAAGGAATGAAAAATTTCATTGTCTTAACCCTCGGAACTGGTGTGGGCAGCGGTATCGTTAGCAATGGTGAATTAATCTACGGCCACGATGGATTCGCAGGAGAACTAGGCCACAGCATAGTTTATCACGACGGTCGAATTTGTTCTTGCGGACGACAGGGTTGTATAGAAGAGTACGCATCGGTTAGAGGTATCAAGAAAACCGCGATGGAGTTCTTATTGTCGGGGAAATATGAAACCAAATTCAGCATAGAACGACCAGAGGAAATTGATCCTAAGAATTTAAGTTTCGCCGCCGTCAACGGAGATCAGCTTGCCCTAGAAACCTACAAAGAGACTGGAAGAATCCTTGGTTTTAAACTGGCAGATGCAGCAAATTATACTAGCCCCGAAGCCATTATATTTTTCGGCGGAGTCGCGAAAGCAGGTAAGTTTCTGCTCGATCACGTTAAAGATGCGTTCGAGGAATACGCTCTCGAAGTATATCGAGGTAAAATTAAAATACTCTCGAGCGGTTTGGAAGAGAGCGATGCCGCAATATTAGGTGCTGCAGCTCTAGTGAGCGATGTCTAAAATCTCAGATTTATTCACGGCAGCCTAATCTGAAAAACCTCAAAAGTGGATAATGAATTGAATCCGTTTAAGAAAATAGGACTAAGATTGTCTAATCCTATGACTGGATAAATTCTTTACCCACCTATAAAGAAAGGAAGCCGCCTTGTGAAAAAGGCGGCTTTTTACGCTGTTACTGACAGTTTAGTCAGTGCCTTAAAGTAAAATTGCCATAATATTGTATTATGAGATTGAGAATACTGAGCATAATCACCTGTATTTTGTTCCTCGCAAGCTGCATGGACGACGATTCCGTCGAGGTGATCGTAGAACCAGAACCCGAGCCAGAGAACATGGAGCTGTGTACAAAAGTCCAAGAGAGTGCTCTCTACGATTTAATCATGGAGTATAGAGCAGAGAACGGCTTGCCGAGTATACCGCTATCATTTTCCTTGACCACCGTGGCGCAAATGCACGCCAGCGATCTACAAAAAAACGCCAATTCATTTGCCAGCGACTGCAACAATCATAGTTGGTCGGGCGATGGGGCCTGGAACGAATGCTGCTATGTCGGTGACCACAGCAATGCCGAATGCATGTGGGAGAAGCCGCGAGAGCTTACCGATTATCCAGACAACGGATTTGAAATTGTTTCTTGGGGATTTCAAGACACAGAAGGAGCGCTTGACCTCTGGATAGAATCTGAACCACATAATGATGTCCTGCTGAACAGAAGTTTTTGGGACGACGACTGGAACGCAATTGGAGTTGGAATAGACGGTAACTTTGCCACTGCCTGGTTTGGAAAAACCGCAGATTCAGATGGTACTATCGAGCAATGTCCTTAGAAAGAAGTTTCTAGAAATTAATAGGGCGTTGTCAATTTGGTTGACATTGGGCGTGCCCCGCTCACTTCTGCTACTGCGTAGCAAGTTCAGGGTCGGGCTTTCGGCCCTCGCTCTGTTCTGTAAAAAACAAAAAGCACTTCTAGCTCTAAGGAGCTAAGTGCTCTTCTTGTATTTTACAACAGGAGCTCAAACAAAGGCCTTTATCCCTCACGCGAGAAGATTTA
>CAZZIZ010000126.1:0-10132 GCA_964654535.1 uncultured Chitinophagales bacterium | reverse complement strand
ACAGAAACCCTTTCCGGCGCATACTCTTAGAGTGAGTTCGGATGAACTACTCTTCTTTCTATTGAATAGACAGCTTTACCACTGAACGAAAATCGTCGGTCGTGACCGTGAGTAGATAGAAGCCCACATTTTCAAGTGCGCCTAAATCAACATTGATTTCGTTCTTTCCAAATTCCGCATTATCGCTCCACTGTTGTATCACTTGTCCGGTAAGACTGCTTAATTCTAATGAGACATTTCCGTTTGATTGACCCTCGAACTGTATTTGTACATAATCTTTGGCCGGATTTGGATAAGCGCTTAGAGCGCTGGCATTCGTAGCTGAATCTATAAAAGTCGTTACTGAAGGCAGCGGTTCGAAAAAGAACACGTTGTCTTGTAATGATGTAATGTTTGTATTTCTGATAATGATATCAGCAAGGCTGGTATTGCTGATTGTGGTTCTTTCTTCGCTTGTAAAAGTAGGATCGCTTTTGTAAAAGTAACGATCTCCAGAGCGGAGGGCTTCAAACTGATAGGCAATAACGGTCATAGTCAACTCTCCAACTTCTCTTCCTGTTTCTTTTTTCTCTGACAACATACCTACCCAGGCATCGATGTCGTCTACAGTATCGTAGATGGAACTAAGATTGAACACTTGAGTGGCATCGTCGCTGATCTGATCGAAATCGGTGTAGCGCTCGAGTCCAAAGGCTTCTCTTAAATCGTTGTAAGCAGGTACGCCTCTTTCTCTTCCGCGCTCAATATTGATGGCAGCCAAATCCATTCCTCCTGCCCCGGGAGGGCCAAACAAGAAGTTTCTTAAACTGTGTACCACTTTGGTATCAAAACTCTGTTGCATATTGTGCGCCATTCCTAAGAAAAAGGGATCGAGATCGGCTTGCGAAACTAGATCTGGATTAAAGAAGGCATCGGTTAAATGTATTTCTTCAGTTTCACCTGTTGTTTCGTCTAGTAAGACTAGATTCTCGCTAACCATAGTATGTCCTAGTCGGAAAGCGGCAGTGGAAAATGAATTAAGTATTCCTGGATTAACGTCGATGTCATATCCTGAGTACTCATCCATTTCAACTCCCAGTGCTGGCAAAAACTCGTTATAAGTAATGGCTTGCAATTGCGCACCTACAATCTTTCGTGCTCTTTGGTATACCGCTTCTTCGGGCCAAGCTGGATTCTCAGCTATGATTTCGTCACACAAACGATTATGCTCGCGTACGAATAGGGTATGTAGACAAATTAGACTTGGTTGCTCGTTTGCTCTTCTATCGCCAGCAACGAAGTTTGCCGCAGAAAAATCCATCATCGACATTAATGGAGCACCAGGCGCTAATTGGCCATCTACTTCAAGATTATCCGTATTGTATGGCAACATATTACCAGCCGATACTTTGAGTTTTCCATTTTCGAAAGTTCGTAGCCAGTTGGCTCTTCCTTCATCCGATCCATAAACATTGCTTCCGTCGATGAAAGCGCTCAGATCGTTCATTGCTTTTCTGGGTGCAGTAACATCCTGACCAGTTCCAGGTGCTGCAGTTGATCGATGAACGGGCATCACTTTATCGCCTTCACAAAGAGGATCGAAGAATGGATCGCATTCTGGTATTTGGATCATTATTGTTTCATCTTCGGTTTCAGGCGCGATGGTAATATCGTGATCCAAGAATTGGCCAAAACTCCAAACGAAGTCGCTTAACTCTAAAGGTGAGTTTATGATTTCTTCTGGGCCTTGGTTGAAAAGGTGGTTACTTAATGCGCGGCTATTAGGACGGTCGTCCCCGCTCGGCTCGCCTATACCGTCTGAATAATCTACTCCACCATAGTACAATTGCTCTTGTCCAGTGGCACCCCATTCGGGATTGAGTAAGTTGTTGTTCAAGCCATCGTAAGTACGATTTTGTGCTTGCACACCACAAACCATTAGAACCGCGCATAACACGGCCAGTGTTTTTTTGTGCTTTTTCATAATTAGTTTCGGTTTCAGTGTCTTTTACTGTACCCCGAATAGTGTATAGTGTGTTCGTGTGTTGTTTACAAAACTAGCCTACTTTATGGCTGTGCAATAGGCGTATCGTGACTATAGAACACTCGCTAACATTTCATTAAAATCAGGAATTTCAGATAAGACTTTTAACTCATTTTTATCAGCGTCAAAGTAACAACAATAATTCGTTGTACCATTAGTGACCAACCAATATGGAACTTGGAGACTAAGATTGTATCTACTTATTTGTTCAAATGTTAATTTATCAATCTGAACCCTGGGCGCCTTGCATTCAACTATGAATATCGGTTGAGTTTTGGAATCATATACAAGAATGTCGAATCTTTTATTCATGCCATTTACCTTAACCGTTTTCTCGATCGCGATGAGTCCCTTAGGCACATTTTTATGCTTGATTAGATAATGTAGAACTTTTTGACGCACATACTCTTCTGGGCCTGCCACAACGTATTTTGCCCTAATAACATCCCAAAGAAGTTCTTTTCCGTTTTCAACCTTGGTTTTTATATGAGAACCAGGGATTATTTCTACCAATTTCTCTGTCATTGCTTAGCGTCAAGTTAGGAAAACCTTAACTTCGAAACCAATGAAGAGCAAAAAAGAAATAGTCGATAATTGGCTACCTCGTTACACCAGCGTACCTCTCGAAGATTTTGGTGAATATTTCTTGCTGACCAATTTTCAGCATTATGTAGAGTTGTTTGCAGAAATGCACGGAGCTGAAATTAGAGGCTTAGAAAAACCAATGCCCAGCTGCACGGCGGATAACATAACCATTATTAATTACGGTATTGGTAGCCCGAACGCTGCATTGATTGTTGACTTACTAACGGCCATTAAACCTAAGGCGGCTTTGTTCTTAGGCAAATGCGGAGGATTGAAAAAGAAGAATAAGCTCGGCGATTTTATTTTACCACTTGCTGCCATAAGAGGTGAAGGAACGAGTAACGACTACTTGCCACCTGAAATTCCTGCGCTTCCGGCTTTTGCTTTACAAAAAGCAGTTTCCTCAGTTATGAACCGTACTTATAATCGTGACTATTGGTCGGGAACAGTTTACACCGTAAACCGCAGGGTATGGGAACACGATGAGAAGTTTAAAAAGAAACTTCGCAAATCGCGCGCTATGGCGATTGATATGGAGACGGCTACTATTTTTGTTTCCGCTTTTTACAATGGAATTCCTGCAGGGGCTTTGCTTTTGGTTACGGATCAACCGATGATTCCGGAAGGCATTAAAACCAGTAAGAGCGACAAAAAGGTAACCGCTGATTTTGTTCCCTTACATGTAAAGATTGGCATTAGCGCTCTTGAAGAATTAAGGGACAACAACGAATCAGTCAAGCACTTGTATTTCTAAAATGACTTACGAGAATATCATAAGCGATATAAAGGAGCATAAACCTGCTTCGCTTTATTTGCTGCACGGTGAAGAGTCTTTCTTCATCGATGAGGTCTCGAATGCCATTGAAAATAATTTTCTGGACGAATCGGAAAAGGCTTTTGATCAAATAGTGGTATATGGCAAAGACGTCAATGCGGTTGATCTCATGAACACCGCCCGACGTGCGCCGATGATGTCACGCAAAAACGTGGTGATCGTTAAAGAAGCACAGCATCTTGAGAAGAAAGAGTTTGAGAATCTCAATCACTATGTATCGAACCCAGTAGAAAGTACAGTCTTCGTTTTCTGTCACAAAAACAAATCGCTTGATAAGCGTAAAGCGCTTTACAAGAGCTTTAAAAAGAACGGCGTTGTCTTTGAGTCCAAAGGGGTTAAGGAGTATCAGATTAGCAACTGGATTGTGAAATTCCTTCGAGGCAAAGGCTTTAAGGCGGGAGAAGAGGCCGTGCAGTTATTGGCCGATCACTTGGGTACTAACCTAGGGCACATTACCAATGAGCTAAACAAGCTCATCATCAATATAAAAGGCACCAAAGTCATCGATGCCTCTTTAGTAGAAAAGCACGTAGGGATTAATAGAACTTACAGTGTTTTTGCTTTGCAAAAATGTATTGGTAACAAACAAAAGGGCAAGGCCTTTCGTATAGTCCAACACTTCAGAAGTAATCCCAAGGCAGGTCCGATTCAGATGGTCATTCCTATTCTCTTCAAGTACTTCCAAAAGATTTATTCCTTTCACCACTTTAAGCATTTGCCAGATAGAGAAATTTCGGAGCGTATCGGAATGCGCAACAGCTATTTCCTAAAAGACTACAAACTGGCAGCGATGCACTACTCACCGCGAGATTGTCAGCGAATTTTTCAGGTATTGTTGCAATACGATTTGCGCAGTAAAGGGGTAAACGATGGACAAACCAAGAGTGGAGATTTACTGCAGGAGTTGCTGGTCAAAATTATGGGCTAAGAATTTCTTTCGCTCGTAGTTTATCTTTGGACAACTGCTTTTTCAAATCCACCACCCCACCGAACTTTATTTCCTCTCTCAAGAAGTCCACAAAACTTAGTTGCAACTGTTCTCCGTAGATATCTTGGTCAAAATCAAAAATATTGACTTCGATACTCAGATGCTCTCCGCTAACGGTAGGTCGGTAGCCAATGTTGAGCATTCCAGTGTAATTTTTGTCGGCGAGATTTACGCGGACTGCATAGACGCCGTTGCGCGGAACTAGCTTTTCCTTTGATTCGACTAAAAGATTGGCAGTAGGAAAGCCCAGTGTTTTTCCAAGCTGCTTTCCTTTTATAACTGTACCTCGTAGAAAGTACTCGTGGCCTAATAAAAAATTGGCGCGTTTAACATTTCCTTCGGTTAGTGACTCACGTACCTTAGTGGAGCTTACAGAAATAGATTCCAACTCTTGCTCGCTAATTTGCTCTACTTGAAAATCGAGTTCTTTCGACTGTTCTATTAAAAAATTGAAATCACCAGAACGGTTTTTTCCAAACTTGTGGTTGTAGCCGATGACTATAGTATTTAAGTCGAAATTTTCAAGCAGAAAACCTTTTATGTACTCCTTCGGAGACATTTGCGAGAAGGCGCGTGTAAAAGGAACGACTACCAAATTTTGCAAGCCGTATTGTTCGAGTAAATCAATTTTTTCTTCCAAAGAACTTAGCAACATTACTTTTCGCTCTGTATTAACCACAACTCTAGGGTGTGGGTGAAAAGTGATTAAGACACTCGAGCCATCGACACTTTTTGCCAAGTCATTTACACGCTTTATGATACTTTGATGTCCTATGTGTACGCCATCGTAAGTACCGATGGTTAGCACGGCATTTTTTATGGACTTCAATCCGTCTAGGCTACGCCATACTTTCATCGCACGTGGTCTTTGGTTAGGGTATCTAAGTAAGGAATGAGTGTATCCAACTGATGTGCATTGGAGAGTTTATACTCTCCCACTCTACTT
Organism: uncultured Chitinophagales bacterium; assembly: GCA_964654535.1. GTDB lineage: Bacteria > Bacteroidota > Bacteroidia > Chitinophagales > UBA2359 > CAZZIZ01. Next base: position 4,755 of record CAZZIZ010000126.1, on the reverse strand, counting down.
CGCTTCAGTGCAGATAGGTAGGCTCCGGATTTAACAGCCGCGCCAAAATCGTGTGCGAGTGATCGAATGTAAGTTCCCTTGCTGCAAGTCACGAAAAAATCGACTTCGGGCAAAGCGATTTTAGTGAGGTCGAATCTATCAATGGTGACTTCGCGCTTTTTACGCTCAACGGCAACCCCAGCTCGAGCTAGTTTATAGGATCTTTTTCCGTTCACCTTTAGGGCAGAATAAATTGGAGCGTATTGTTCAAATTTTCCTTTGAATTTTTCCGTGGCTTGTTCTAACAGTTCACCGTTAAGATGTTCGGTGGAAAAAGTTTGATCGACCTCCGCTTCACTATCGTAGCTCGGGGTAGTCTCGCCCATTTTGAAAGTACCCTCGTAGTCTTTGTCCAATCCGACAAACTCACTTATACGTTTGGTCCACCTACCCGTACAAACTACCAGTAGTCCCGTTGCTCTCGGATCTAAGGTTCCGGCGTGACCGACCTTTATCTTGCCATTAATACTGTAGCGAACTTTATTGACAACATCGAATGAACTCCAGTCCAGCGGTTTATCAATTAAGAGCATTGCTCCTGTCCAAAGTTCCTCAGCCGTTTTGGGTAAGTATTTCATTAATTCAAGGCTGCAAATATGGCGATTGTACCAACGACAAAGCAATAAATGGAGAAGTAAATGACCTTGCCCTTCTTCACTAAGGCGATCATCATCTTACAGGCGACCAAACCCGAAATAAATGCTGCAAAAAAGCCAGCGATAAGGGCAGAGGTACTTATTCCCGCAGAACTTGAGCTATCAAGTAGGCTCATACATTGAATGGTATTAGCACCCAAAATGGGCAACAGGACCATTAAAAAAGAAAATCGCGCAGCCTCTTCTCGAACAATGCCAAGTGCCAATGCAGTACTAATAGTCGCACCAGAGCGTGATATTCCGGGAACAACCGCCAAGGCTTGAGCCAAACCGATGACCAACACTTTTGAAAAACTAAGCTCGGTGTTTTGTTCTTTTTCCAGTCTGGTTAATTGTAGCAGCAAGGCAGTTACGATAAGCATAGCACCAACCAAAAGTAGATTACCAGAAAACAAGCGATTAATATGTTCTTGAAAAAACAATCCCAAAAATGCTAATGGGATGGCAGAAGCAATAAGTAAGCACAAGTATTTGGTTTCCTTGTTCCAAGAAAATTGGAAAAGGCCTTCTAAAAGTTTTAAAATGTCTTTCCCAAAAACCAAAATCGTACTGAGTACAGTTGCACCGTGTACCACAAGTGAAAAGAGCAAACTGTCTGCTTGCTCAACGTCTAAAAATGCCTTACCCAATTCAATATGCCCACTACTGCTTACAGGCAGGAACTCTGTCAGCCCCTGTAGGATACCAAGAATGATGGCTTCTATTACCGACAAATCAAATTATAGCTGAACAAAAATTGGCTAGTCTCTTTCATCGCCAGAGGCATCGGGGCGAATGAGTATGGCTACGATTTGCAGAACCAGACCAGCAATAATCAGAATCGGCGCTATAACCGTACGGCGAAATCCGTAAATCTCCTCTACGGGATAGACGTTCGGATCTTCACTTCCACCCCCAATCATAGTTAAGTAACCCACGAGCATGAGCGCTACGCCGACAAGAACAAAGAAAATATTCTTCTTTCCGAATAAGTAAGGTCTATTCTGATTTTCCACTTTGTAAATTTAATAAAGATCGTCCAACTTTAGCTTCAAGTACTTACGAACTGCAGCACGGGTGCTCCAGTAAGAAATGAATATACCTACCATCATAATACCTGAAAATATCAATAAATATTCTAGCGGATTTTGCGTAAGCCCAAGGTTAGGAAATTTTTTATCTATAAAGTACAACAAAGCGCCTACGGCCGTGCCCGCTGCCAAACCGCTGAAACCACCATTCCAAATAGAACGCTGAATAAAGGGTTTGGTAATCAGCCATCTGGTCGCGCCAACCAATTGCATACTCTTTATCAAAAATCGATTTGAATACATCGCCAAGCGAATCGTGCTATCGATTAAGGTAATCGCTATAGAAAGTAACAAGACACTAAGTATCAAAAGAGCAATTCCCAACTTCTTAAAATTTTCATTAATCAGTGAGAGCAAATTTCGCTGATAAAAAACCTCGTCGACCGATTCGGCATTCAGCAAGTCCACCTCAATTTTATCGAGATCTTCTTCCTCCATAAAGTCCGCGTTTAGTCGAACATTAACTGAAGCATAAAGCGGATTTCCATCCAGTAATTCCACAAAGTTCTCACCGTACTCTTCGATAAACATCTTTGCCGCGTCGTCTTTGCTCACGTATTCCAGGCTTTGTACGTAGGGTTTCCCAGCGATGAGATTCAGCAAAGTTTCTTTTTTATGATCTTTAAAAGAGTCTTTCAAAATAACCGAAACCTGCACGTTTTCTTTCATAATCCGGCTCAGACGCGTCGCGTTCAAAAGCAACACGCCCAAAAGCCCCAATAAAAACAGAACCAATGACACACTCAGAATTGAGTAGATGTACGAAGTACGATTTCCTTTATTTTTAACAGTATTCACTTTGCTCTCCTTGGTAGAAAATTACGCATCTATGTATTAAAACGCAGAAAGTGTTTTCCTCATCTTTGGCTAGATCGATTCCGCCCAATTAAGGCCTTTTTTAAGCTTTTTTATCGTCAATTCTTCCAAAGTACCAGCTTCAGGTTGAACATTATAGTCCCAATGAGCTACTGGAGGTAAACTCATTAAAATACTCTCGATTCTTCCCTTGGTTTTCAAACCGAACATTGTCCCTTTGTCGTAGACCAAATTGAATTCGACGTAACGTGAGCGGCGCAGCATTTGCCATTTCTTTTCGCGCTCACCAATTGCTTTAGTTCGATTGCGTTCTATCAACTCGGAATAGATCGGTACAAAGGCCTCGCCAACTTCTTTTACAAAAGCAAAGCGGTCTTCCATAGTCAATTCGTCCGTAGCTGAAAGTCTATCAAAGAAAATACCACCTATACCTCGTGTCTCTTCGCGATGGGGTATGTAAAAGTAATTGTCTGCCCACTCCTTGAACTCAGTATAGTAGCTCGCGTGGTGTGCGTCGCAAACACGTTTCAAAGATTGATGAAAGAATCGGGCATCCTCATCATGAACATAGTGTGGTGTCAAATCGATACCACCACCGAACCACGACTGGCCGCCGTCCATTTCAAAATAGCGCAGATTCATATGGATTATCGGTACCAAAGCATGCTCGGGATGAATGACAATTGAAATTCCTGTAGCATAGAAATCGCCCTTGGGCATTCCCAAGCCTTTGCTTATCGCCTCAGGCAAGGGGCCAAATACCTCCGAGCAGTTCACTCCGCCCTTTTCGACCACAGCACCTCCACTGAGCACTCTGCTGCGACCACCACCACCTTCGTCGCGTTGCCAAAGGTCTTCGACAAAACTACCCTTTCCGTCTATGCTTTCCAGTTCCGCGCAAATATGGTCTTGCAAATTGCGAAACCAAGCGGCTATTTCTTCTTTTTTGACATTTGACATTGCGTACACTATTTTCGCGCTTGCGTTGTTATAAGTGTAGCGCAAAGGAATAAAGAATATGGCAGATTTAGTGAAAATAAGGGTCGGCGGTGTACCAGAACATTTTAACCTGCCCTGGCATCTGGCCAAGGAGAAAAACTGGTTTGAGGAACAAGGCATTGACCTAGAATGGACTGACTATCCCGGAGGCACGGGCGCTATGGCCAAAGACCTCAGGGAAGACAAAATAGACGTAGCCATTATTCTCACCGCTGGAATTGTCCGCGACATTATCAATGGTAACGAGACGCGTATTATTCAACAGTATATCAAGAGCCCACTCATTTGGGGAGCACACTGTCCATCCAATAGCAAGTTCACAGACTTGAATTCGCTACAGGGCGCGAGGTTTTCCATAAGTCGAAAAGGATCGGGCTCGCATTTAATCACCTACCTACTTTCGAAACAACTGAACTGGAATACGGAGAAACTCAATTTTGTCATCACCGGTGGTTTAGAAGGAACCCGCGAGTCATTCAAAAAGGATGAATCGGATTGTTTGCTTTGGGAAAAGTATACCACCAAACCTTATGTCGACAGTGGTGAGTTCAAACGCGCCGGTGAAGTAGTAACCCCTTGGCCTTGTTTTGTTATTGCTGGGCGGAGTGCTTTTATCGACGAAAATCAGGAGGCCATTAAAGCGATGCAAGCGGTTATCAATAAGTCTGCGAAGACATTTACCGAATCCGATGACTTTGTTGACCTCGTTTCAGAGCGCTACGAATTGAAAAAAGAAGATGTTGCGGCCTGGTTTGAAAAAACAGAATGGGCGACCGACAATTCTTTTAAGCGCGATGAGATGTTTGAGTTGCTGGTTTTGCTCAACGAAACGGGAATTGTAGATCGATACGTTCGATTGGACAAACTGCTCAGCGAATTTTGTGAATTGGTTTAGTTAATAATTTGGGCGTGCCCCCAAATCTATCTGTTCCCTTGTTGGTCAGAGGACCAACAAGGGAACAGATAGATTTGGGGTCGGGCTATCCAGGACTCCGCTTCGCTTCGGTCGCTTTCTTGTTTCAGCAAAGTAAATCCTTCTACCGCTAAGGCGGTAAGTCTTTACTGCTTCAACAAAAGCGACTACTCCCTCTGGTCGCATCCTTCCTATCCCTCACGCGGATTCTCGTACTTTCCTTGAGCGCGGCTCTGGCGCGTTGTTAATTTTCCCTTGCCAT
>CAZZIZ010000125.1:0-10373 GCA_964654535.1 uncultured Chitinophagales bacterium | reverse complement strand
TGACCAACAAGATGGACAGATAGATTTGGGGGCACGCCCAAAATAATTTGCTTAAAAAATTGACTTACGAAATTTACGGACGTGGACACTCCCCTAGCCCCTCTCAAGAGGGGAATTTCTGCGATTGCCTGCGGCAATCGCATAACTGTATGTCCAATACTCAATGACATTTCGAAAAATTATCGAGCCGACAAGTTAAAGCCTTATGCTTGAAAGGCAAGGTCTAATGAATCACAAAAGGCTTGTGCGGCCGTTTGTAGGTCTTGCTCACTGTGCGCCGCGGAAACAAATCCGACTTCGTAACCACTGGGGCCAAGGTAGACGCCGCGGTCTAGCAAGTCGTGGTACATGGTTTTGAAGTAATCCATTTTGTCGGCATCGATTTGTGAAGATTGGCGCACCGCTTCTTGGCGGTTGAAACAGAGCCAGAATATTGAACCAATGTTCACCATTTTAAAGTCGTAAGCCTTTTCTTCCGCGTGGGCGTTGACTTTGCTCACTAGTCCTGCTGTTTTTTTCTGAAGCTCGTCATAAAATCCTGGCTGGAGGCAGGTGCTTATTTGTCCGAGACCCGCGGCCATCGCTAATGGATTTGCAGATAAAGTACCCGCTTGATAAACTGGGCCATCTGGTGACACGTGGGCCATAATTTCTGCGCTGGCTCCGTAAGCTCCTACGGGCAATCCGCCGCCGATTACTTTTCCGTAGGTAACGATGTCGGGTTTGATATCGAAAAAACCTGCGGCTCCTTCGAAGCCAACTCTGAAACCTGAAATGACTTCATCGAATATTAGTAGCGCATTGTTTTCTGTGCAGATACTTCTCAGCGCGTTTAAAAAAGTTTTGTCCTGCAGTAGCAATCCGTTGTTGGCGGGAATGGGTTCTATTATTACACAAGCAATATCCTTTCCGTGTTTTTCGAAAAGTGTTTTTAGTGCAGTTTCATCGTTAAGAGGCAAGACTAGAGTTTTGTCTGCAAAGGATTGGGGCACTCCTGCGGATGATGATTCTCCGAAAGTTGCTAGTCCCGATCCTGCCTTTACCATTAGGTGGTCAACGTGTCCGTGATAGCAGCCTTCGAACTTTACTACTAGTTCTCTACTTGTGTATCCTCGCGCGAGGCGTACTGCGGACATAACGGCTTCGGTACCGCTATTGACAAAGCGTATCTTTTCTACAAAGCGATTGTTCTCGACTATGGCTTTGCCGAGTTCAAGTCCGTATTCTGTGGGCGTGCCGAAGGTGGTTCCTTTGACCATTGCCTCTTCTAACTTTTCTACTACGGCCGGCGGCTTATGACCCAAGATGAGTGGACCCCAACTACAGCAAAAGTCAGTGTACTGATTGCCATCTACATCCCAAATTTGGGAGCCCTGACCTTTTTCCATAAATCTGGGCGTTCCACCGACTGAGCGAAATGCACGCACGGGTGAATTAACTCCTCCCGGAAAAATGGTTTTGGCTTCTGAGAATAGTTTTTCTGAGCGCTCTATTGACTTTTTCATCGGGCGCAAAAATACTACTTCAAATTGTGCAATTCTGTTAAAGTGTAATCAGGAATAGCGCCTTCTTTGGTGGTAATTAAGGCACCCATTTTACAAGCGAATTGGAGACACTCTCGTGTTGTCGCTCTGCTAAAATACTTGTGTAAAAAGGCCGCTAAGAATGCGTCGCCACTACCGACAGAATCTTTGGGGGTAATACTATATCCTGGACTATCGGTAATTTTATATTCTTTGAATGAGCTGGCTCCATTGGCTCCCTTTGTTAAGACTACTTGCTTGATGGGGTATTTTTCAATTAGTCGAGCCATAGCATCTGGAATTTCCATTTGCCATTGGTTAACGAGCCAATCTAATTCGCTGTCGCTCATTTTTAGCAGGTGCGTTTTTTCAAACAAGGCTTCAATTAGTTCTAGGGAATAATAATGCTGTCTGAGGTTAACGTCGAAGACATTGAATTCGGAAACACTGAGTAAATCGAAAAGTGTTTGACGAGAAACTGCATCTCTAGCAATAAGACTTCCAAAGATGAATGCCTTTGAGTATTTCGCTAGCTGTTTTAGCTCGCTGGTCAATTGAATTTTGTCCCAAGCTACGGGATGAACTATTTCATACGAAGGGCTACCTGCGTCGTCTAAAGTAACGCGCACAAAACCAGAATGGAAATCCTTGTCGTGTTGAATATACTCTTGGGATATACCTAGCTTGTCTACCCTTTCTAGGATTTCTTTGCCTTTGGCCCCCATACCTATACGGCTGATTATCTGCACTTCTTCTCCAAGTACATTCAAGTGTGCGGCTACGTTAAATGGCGCCCCTCCGAGCTTTTTATACTCGGGGTAGACATCCCATAAAATCTCGCCAAATGATACAAAGGGCTTTGTCATTTACGTGAAAGATAACAATCCTAGGTGTCTTTATCCTTAATTTCTTGAAGCTTCAGCTTTATATAGAAGGAGGTTCCTTCACCAGGTATGGTTTCGAAATAAATTTCGCCACCTAAATTTTCTATTATGTTTTTTGATATGGCTAAGCCGAGTCCCATTCCAGAGCTCTTGGTAGTAAAGCTTGGTACGAAGACCTTGTCTTTCTCATCATCGGAAATACCTTTACCATTGTCGGTTACTTCCGCGATTACGTTCGTTCCTTCCAAATAGACTTTGGCTTGTATTCGGCCGCGTCGTTCATCTGGAATGGCTTGTTTTCCGTTTTTCACCAAGTTATGGAAGAGTCTGTTCATCTGATTGCGATCGGCGTAGACAATGTATTGCTCCGCTGGTATTTCCTGTACAATATCTATTACTTCCGAATCCATATACAGATCGGTTACACTTCTAAGCGAATGATTAATGTCCATCATTTCTTCTTGCGTTTCGGGCATTTTTGCAAAATCCGAAAATTCTGATGCGATGGTAGAGAGGTGATCTATCTGTTCGATTAGTGTACGAGAAACTCTTTCCGTTAAGTCCTTTACACGTGGATGGTTTTCCCTTTGTGCTCGTTGTAGATGTTGAATGCTCAACTTCATAGGGGTTAGCGGATTCTTAATTTCGTGCGCTACTTGTCTGGCCATAGACTCCCAGGCCATTTTTCTTTCCGATTGCGCTAAGAGCCTTGCCGACTTATCGAGTTCTTCAATGGTCTGGTTATATTGATTTACTAAATCACCAATCTCATCATCATCTGGCCAGTCCAATTTTTCGTTGCGCTGTCCAAGACGAATTTCTTTAAGACGCTCAGAGATCATTCCTAGTGAACGGGTCACGTAATTTGAAATAAGAATACTCAAGAGTGTCGCAATTAAAAGAATAAGCGCATAAACGTTGACAATGGTTATCAAGAAGTTGGATATCTCTTGACGAAGGTCTTTGTCCCTCGCGAAATAAGGAACACTTAAGTAGGCCACCGTTTTGCCGAGTTCGTCGGCAATAGGTGCATAAGCTGAAAGGTAACTTAGGTTACCAACTTTTTCGTTTTGGATAAACTTTCGTTCTCCTAAACGATAGAGTTTATTGTAGGCCTCACTATTTATTTGGTTGCCTACTAGTCCTTTTTCGAAAATAAAGGGCTGCGAACTTGCAATTAGATGTCCCTCTAGGCTATAGACGTTCATATCTATGGCGTGAATTTCTGATAGCGTGGTCACTTGAGCTTCGAGCTGCTCTCGGTTGTACAATAGGCTGTTCTTGTTATCGTAGTTTTCTATAACCGATTCTATACCACCGAGGACTGAAGCCGTTCGCCGATCGAGTCTTTGGAAGTGATTGTCGGAAGATCTTTGAGAGAAAAAGGCAATGGTGACCAATCCTATGACCAGGAAAGAAATAAAAAGTGTTGCCACCATTGCCGCGTTTATTTTTTTCGTCAATGACGAAAGCAATAATTGTCTTAAACCGTAGGTTCCTCGTCCCCAGTTGAACAGTCCAGCTATTGCAAATAAGACTAGACTGAAAATGAAAAGTAGTAGGAAAATGTAGGAGAATAATGAAAGCAGCTTTACGACGCCTTCATGGTTATCAGAAATTACGACAACCTTATCTCCATTATATCTTCGGAAGAAGTGGTCGTAGCCATTTTGTTGTAGCAACTGTCCGTCATAAGAATTGGCGAAATCATCGCTGATAATAAATGAATACTTGTAGTTACCCTTTGAATTTTTCAAGCTACCGTCATCGTAGATAGCGTAAGAGTAATCTTCCTGAAAAGCAGGTTGCCTATACTTGTCCTCTATAACCAACTCCGGGTAGACCAAGGACTGCTGCGTTGCGGTTTGTCTTAGTTCTATAATTAAGAAGCCCATTAGTCTCTTATTGAAGATTGGAAGCTTGGCTACGTAGTTATAATTGCCATCCAGATTGGGGATCAAGAACAGATACTTGTTCTCGGTTCGAGGCGCCTTCATAATTTTGCTTTCAAACTCTGTATAATCAGGCAAGCGCATAGACTTTACTGGCTGACCCTGTTTGAAATATGGATAGACCCGAATATCATATTTGGCAAAGTAATCGTCGAAATACTTTTCTTTTACCCTTTCGGTCATTTCATTTAGGGGCAAGTACGGGTGGGTGAAATAGCGTTTTATAACCGCGTCATCAACTATGACGTTAGAAATTTCTTCAAAACGAAACTCTGTCACCTCATCCTTAGTAGTAGAAACCTGCTCAGCCAATTGCTCTCTAACAATAAGCTTACGTTCTTTTCCCAGTAGATGAAAAAACAAACCACTGCAGAAAGAGATTACCAATAACCAAGAGAATAAGGTTCGAAAACCCAAGTGAGCGTCAAACTTCTCTTTGTAATACGTGGCGCCCATTGCGAAGAAAAACAGAGCGCAAACGCAGAAGAAAAATCGAGCGTCAAAAGTTTCGAAACTAAAGAGAACGACAACTGGAATTAGCAAGAGTACGAATGCTTGCACTCTGCCCTTCAAGTTTAAATCGAGAATGCTAGCATACTTGAAAAGGCGTCGACCAACAATGTAAGCAGCAACAGTTAGCAAGAGTAAAGAAAGAATACCGAGATACGTTTGTTTATTAGCCAAAAACAAATCGTAAAAGAGCAAGTTCATTCTTTCGTCCTCAAAAATGAGTTGCACAACCGAACTAAAGATGAATAGTAGTATGAAACAAAGCAGCAGCACCGTAATAAAGCGCATGAACTTTTCTAAGTAGTAAGTCTTCTCGTAGTTTTTGATTGGCCTAAAAAGGCTTTCAGCAGCCGCCAACCAAAACAGGGTCATACAAATCGTAAGGAAAGTTCCACCAATAGAAAAAGGCCAAACTTCATTTACACCTTCTAAATTAAAAAACGATGAGCCCGAGAAGTCTATAGGCATATTGTATTTCAGGATCCAGAAACGCAGTAACAATAGAACGGCTCCAAACAAACCAACACTCAACCAAGGGTTGAGATTTTTGAGTCCAACTACAAAAACGAACCACAAAAAGAGCAATAAGCAAAACAGTCCAGCAATCTGCACTATCGAAAAACCAGAAGAGCTAGATTGCGCATTGTCCTTATCGACGCTGACGTAGAGGTTACGTTCTGGATTGTCGGGCCAAACTGCAGTGGAGTTACGTTTCTCGAAAGCGTGTAATTGAATTTGCTCCGAAAGATTGATATCCGCGTTGTAAGCGTTCTCGAGATACTTGTTTTCAATAAAGAAGTCCCGACGCAAATTGTAAAATGCAAAAGCATTTATTGAACTGTTGTTTTGGATCGAAGACTCGAAAGGAATTCTTATGACTTGGTAAAAGCCATTTTTCATTTCATCGAAGTTGATACCAACTGGGTACTTTTCGATTTCATGCGGAGCAAGGTTGATATCGTTCTTGTTCCAGTAAACCAATTGTTGGTTTTGGTAAACCAATATGCTGTAGTCCTTTTCGGCTAAACGCTTATAAAGCTCTTGATCGAAGGTATTGGCGACCAGAGAACGTACCAAACCTGGAGTATCGGCCAGGACGTAGAAATCCTGTTCTATTTCGGTTAGGCGCTCGCGTAGCTCTGGAATCGCTGATTCGAGCTCTGGCGTAGGTTGACTAAAATAGTCCCCAAAGCCGCCCAAAATGATAAATACTAAGGATGGGAGGCTAAGATATTTCCAATATGTGTGAATCCTGGTCACGGATCTAGTTTGAACGACAAGAATCGCTCACTATATATGCGACACAAACCGTACCAAGGGAAGGGCTGTGGACAGACATTTTATGTCGTTGAAGTCCTTTTCCTTTTATTAGCGTGCGCCTAAATTCAAGGGTTTTGAGCGTTCTATCAATTGCCATACTAAACAAGTGTTCATTAAATGTATCGAGATAAAATCACTGGACTGAACCTACTCTTTTTTGCGCTTTTCATCGGCCTTCTTCTGGTGTCCTGCTCACCTAATGAGACGAAATCCGATGGAAAAAAGTTCTTTCGCTACAACCAAGACTCAGCCCTGAACTCGCTCGACCCTGCTTTTTCAAAGGATCAAGCTGGTATGTGGATCGCCAATCAGTTGTACAACGGCTTAGTCCAATTCGACGACGATTTAAAAGTGCAACCTGCACTTGCGAAATCTTGGACTACATCAGACGACGGCTTGACCATTACTTTCGAGTTGAACCATCCTGTTTATTTTCAGGACGATGCTGTTTTTGAAAACAAGGATGCTCGCTTGCTAAGAGCCCAAGATGTAGTTTACAGTTTCAACCGCATTATTGATCCGGCAGTAGCTTCTCCTGGTGCTTGGATTTTTAACGGACGCGTGGCAGAAGAAAATCCTTTTGTAGCCGTAGACGAGCGCACTTTTGCACTGCGATTGCAAAAACCCTTTCAACCCATTATGGGAATTCTGGCGATGCAATATTGCTCCGTGATTTCTGAAAAAGCTGGAAAAAAATACGGCGCCGACCTGCGGTCGCATCCCTCTGGTACTGGACCTTTTACCTTAAAAAACTGGCGCGAAAACGATGTGCTCATTCTTGAAAGGAATCCGGATTACTGGGAGAAAGATGTGCAAGGCAAGCAACTACCCTACCTCGATTTCGTGCGCGTCACTTTTTCAGAAAACATGAAGAACGCGTGGCTGAGTTTGCTAGAAGGAAAAATAGACTTAGTTAGTGGCATTGACGATACTTACCGCGATGCTGCACTGGACGATCAAGGGAATTTGCGCGACGAATTGAAAGACAAGATTCGCTTGATTAAGTCGCCTTATCTAAATACGGAGTATCTCGGTTTTAATTTGAATAAAACTGACCACCCTGTTTTGAGGGACAAAAGATTGCGTCAGGCAATGAACTATGGAATTGATCGCAAAAAGATGATTCGTTTTCTACGAAATAACATCGGTTTGCCGGCCAATGCTGGCTTTATTCCATCTGGGCTTCCTGCTTACAATCCCAAAGCAGCTCCGGGTTACGAATACCGTCCTAAAAAAGCGAGTGCACTATTAGCGGAGGCAGGTTTTCCTAATGGTAAAGGACTAGCACCCATAAAGTTGGAAACAACCGCTGCCTATAAAGATCTTTGCACTTACATTCAAAATCAACTTGGCGACCTAGGAGTGAAAGTCGAAATGGAATTATCTCCACCCGCTTACCTGCGAGAAAAAATTTCCAAAGGTGAGTCATCGTTTTTCCGTGGATCTTGGTTGGCCGATTATCCCGATGGCGAGAACTACTTAACCGTTTTTTACGGAGGCAATCCCGCACCGCCGAACTATACTCGTTTCAAAAACGAAAAGTTCGATGCGCTTTATGAAAAATCTTTGGCGGAACCGTCTGCGGAAAAACGCGTGAAAATGTATCAAGAGATGGATCGAATGATAATTGATGAGGCTCCGGTTATGCCTTTGTTTTACGATGAGGTGATGCGTTTTGTCAATAAACGCGTTTCTGGTTTGGGGAGTAATGGGATAAATCTGCTGCATTTAAAGCGAGTGGATGTAGCGAGTGAAAATTAACTTGGGCGTGTCCCTTCTTGCGCAACTCGCAAATCGCTTCTTCCTTCGGAAAGCGATATTGCTACGGGCGCAAAGGGTCGGGCTTTCGCCAGTCGCTCTGTTCTGCTTCCTACGCGCATCGCCCCTCCAGCACTAAGGTGCTGAGGGCTCGGCGCTTGTCAGCAACAGGAGCTTCAACAATGGCTCTATCCCTCACGCATCTTCATCGAGATTAGCATTGCAATTTCAAAAAGTCTACCCAGACAATCTCAAATTTAATTCCGTTCATTGTCACACAAGCAGCAATCTGGTCTGGTTACATTCAATAACCTTCCTGAATTAGAATATCTTTAAGAGCACGCTCTAAAGCTCCAATAAATGAAAGCCCTACTTACTACCCTTTTGATTTTCAACGCTTTTTTGGCCTTTGGCCAAGTAGAAGACGGCAAGCATATATGCTTGCTTAACTGCGATCCTGAAATTCATAGAGAGAACGTCGATATGATGAATGGTTATGCTTTAAACGACTCGATTGTCAAGGCTTTATCCAAATTGAAAAAAGTGAAATTTCCTTTGAGATTCGTTTTCGTTAAAGAAGAAAAAGAAACAATTAGCAGCGCGGCGAAAGAAAGGATGAAAAAGGTTACTAAAAACCTGAACTACTCTTTTAGAAATACGCGTTCACGATTCTATGTAGACAAAGTAGAAATCCTGGTCTCTAAAATAAAACTGGAAGACCTATCGGAAAATGCTGACAATGTGTACGACGCTTTTTCACAAACTCACGATGATCCACGAATGATAACTGTATTCATCCTAGATCATAGAGGTGAATTTTGTACAATAGACGGGCAACAACTTAGTTGCTCAAAAGTAGGTGGCTTCTCCTATATTTTATCAGAGCGCGCCAACAACATTGTAATGAGCCCTTTTGATATCGATAACCCTAAAATTGTCGCGCACGAGTTCGGGCATTTCTTTGGGCTATTTCACACCTTTGAAACTGGCTTGTTCGGACGAGAATCTTTTGACAAAGATGAATGTAGCACTACTGGAGATTTGATTTGCGATACACCACCTGACCCCGGAACAGTATTTGAAATTTATGTGAACTATGCCACTTGTGAAATGGTTGGGCTAGAAGGTCCAGATGGCTATATGTACAAGCCAATTTTACACAACATAATGTCCTACTACAAACCTTGCTATTTGCAGGAAAACACCTTCAGTAGAAATCAAGAGTTGATTATGGATTTAGCCAGCACCGTTCCCTTTCGAGTAAAACTTAGTCGCTAAGCAAAATCTAGGAAACTTTTTAAAGCTGAATTTTTAAAACCTATTCTAATATGAAAGCACACGTAAGTACAATCATCTGCCTAGCGCTTTTAACTTTATTTAGCTGCGACTCCACGCAGAATTACACTGTGGCGCAAACCACGCAAAACGGAATGAGCGACAACGCTTCTGATAAAGCGTTCAACGAATACTGGTATGGAGGAAACGCTGAGCTTAACAGCTATTCCCTAGAGCAAGCGCGCTATGGCGAAATACACAAGGGTGAGGTCGTTTTGGTTTTTGTAACCGAGCCATTTTCGAAAAGCAAACAAGTGAAGTTGGACTACCCTCAGAAATCGCCGAAAGATGATGTGTCGGTACTAAAACTAAACAACGTGCGCAAGTTCAACACGGGTATCTATGACTACTCAATTTTGACTTCAACGTTTACACCAATTAATACCAAAGATCATCCGCGCACTTTGAAGACTACAACCAGCGTACAAGAATGGTGCGGGGTCACTTTTACGCAGTTGAATTTGGATAAAGACAATTACAACATGAAGCAATTCTCCTACTTCGAATCGGAAGGAGACGAGGAGGTAAAGCTTGATGCGGTTTTATTGGAAGATGAGCTCTTTAATCGTATACGCTTGAGGCAAGGTCAGTTACCAGAAGGAGAAGTAGCTATTCTGCCTTCGGTTTTGCAAAGCCGCTTTTCGCATAAGGAATTGAAAGTTGTTAAAGCGCGTATCAGCAAAACGATGGCTGACGGACTTATTAAGTACACGATTGAGTATCCGAGCTTGAAAAGAACGGTCACCATCGATGTGGAGCAGTCTTTTCCTTATAAGATTATGGCTTGGACGGAAGACAATGGTCGCGGGCTGGTAACGAAGGCGGTTATGAAAAAGAGTATTAATTCGCCTTACTGGTCGCAGCATAATGTTGCGGATGAGGGTTTGCGGAAGGATTTGATGTTGAGTAAGTAGGTATAATCCCAACTTTGTACTCGGCATCTGAAGTAGCCACTAACGATATCAGACAAGTCTATGTTTCGGAGTTCTATCGAACCCACAGATTTCTCGGCTGCGCTCGAAATGACTTTGGGTTTTTTGCGTGAGGGATAGGAATGATGCGACCGAAGGGGAGCAGTCTCCTTTGTGAAG
>CAZZIZ010000124.1:0-10389 GCA_964654535.1 uncultured Chitinophagales bacterium | reverse complement strand
GTAAAAGGTGATTGAGCGTGGAGCTGAAGTCCAAAAACTAGCAATAAACAAAGTGAAATTCTGGCCAAGGGCTTGTTTGTTTTTATTAATTTAAAATATGGAGAATTCAAGGCAAAACGCGAATGTCAAGTTACAGTAAAATTAGGTTTATCCGTCGCATAATAGGCTTATGTGTCTGCTTTGCATTCTTGCAATCGACGTCCGCTAACGCTTTTGCACAAGCCAAAATACCCGCTGATGTGGCCATAAGTATGGAGACAAAAAGCGACAATCGCTTTTTGGTTTTTGAGGCTTTGGATGATGCAGGAAACAAAGATCGTAGTGTCAACGGTTTTGTGCCATTTAATTTTAGCAATCAGAAAGGCGCTTCTAATTTGAATTTTACGGAAGGGCGGGCCATCAAGCAATTAAAAGAAGAAACGGCTGGCGAGATTTTGATTTCTTATACCACGGAATCGGGCCGGATGGTCAATAATTTTATCGCCATTGAAGAAAGTCAGAATGACATTCGTAAGATTCCTCTTTGGTATTCTATTCTGCCTCCACTTCTGGCCATATTTTTGGCCTTGATTTTTCGAGAGGTTATTGTTTCTCTTTTCGCTGGTATTTGGTTGGGTACTTGGATATTGGGTGGTTTTGGCTTTAAAGAAATGTTTACTTCAGTATTTACGGTTGTTCAAGAGTATATCATCAATGCGATATCCGATGTAGATCACCTCGCGGTAATCGTATTTTCAATACTTATCGGTGGAATGGTGGCCATTATTTCTCGAAACGGTGGAATGGCAGCGATTGTAAAGCGCTTATCTCGGTACGCCAACAGTGCCCGCAACTCTCAACTTGTTACTTACTTTTTGGGCATCGCGATATTCTTCGACGACTACGCCAATACGCTCATAGTGGGCAACACTATGCGACCGGTTACTGATAAGTTTAGGATATCGCGAGAGAAACTGGCATACCTAGTAGATTCTACGGCTGCTCCGGTTGCTGCGATTGCTTTTGTTACTACGTGGATTGGTGCGGAGTTAGGATATATAGAAGGTGCGGTTGAAACTTTAGGTCTGGGAAAAAGTGCTTACACACTTTTTATAAATTCCTTGGCTTATTCGTTTTATCCTATACTCACCTTGAGTTTTATACTCATCCTAATTTTGCAAAATCGCGATTATGGACCGATGCTTAAAGCAGAAAATCGTGCGCGGACGACGGGAAAATTGTACGCTGGTATAGTAGATAGGGGAGAAGCAGAGGTTGACAACTCGCTAGAAGACTTAAAGCCGATTGAAGGTGTAAAGGAGTATTCTTTGAATGCCCTACTTCCTGTCTTGACAGTTATATTCGGAACTATAGCGGGAATAGCCGTAACCGGTTACACACCCGAAATTTGGAACGAAGAAGGGGTAGGCGTCTTTCGAAAGCTCTCTAACCTAGTAGGTAACTCCGATTCCTACAGTGCATTAATCTGGAGCTCCACGGCTAGTGTTATAGTTGCCATACTATGTACAGTTCTCACCAGAACAATGCGCCTAACCGAAGCTGTTGAAACGATGATTGATGGTTTTAAAACAATGCTGCCCGCAATTATTATTCTCATTATGGCTTGGTCATTGGCGCAAATCACGAAGGATTTACATACCGCAGATTGGTTAACAGGAATTATGCAGGGTAATGTCTCACCAGTTATGCTACCGGGAGTTACCTTCATTCTTGCCGCGATTATCGCCTTCTCGACTGGTTCCAGTTGGGGAACGATGGCAATTCTCTATCCATTGATTCTACCTGCCTCGTGGATGGTGAGTAGCGCTGCGGGTTATCCTGAAGCAGATGCCTTCCCGATACTTTATAATGTTATTTCTTGTGTCTTAGCAGGAGCGGTTTTGGGCGATCACTGTTCACCAATTTCTGATACGACCATCTTGAGTTCCTTAGCTACGAGTTGTAATCACATAGATCACGTGCGCACTCAGCTGCCTTATGCACTTACGGTGGGCTTCCTAAGTTTAATTCTTGGATATGTGGCAGCTTTAAATATCATCCCTACATTTGTGCTCTTCCTGGTCGGAGTTGTTATACTCTGGTTTATGGTAAGAACCTTTGGTAAAAAAGTTGCAAGCGCATGAAATATTTAATAGCCGGAATCGTGCTAATAATTTTGTCCTTAGTTCTGGCCTCAGTTATGTCAGCGGCGGATTCACTAACAATGGATCCCAATCCCATCGCGGCTTTGATGTCATTGGCGGGTGTTGGCTTTACAATAGTCGGCTTAGTGAAAGTGATAATGAGCCGGATCTAATCTAGGATACACCAAGTCAAGAACACATCGCCAATCAAGGCATACTCGATGGTTAGCTTTAGTTCGGTTTCTAATGCCAAGGCTCCGTTAATGCTGCCACGTTTACTTTGCTCGAAAGGTTGCAGCAAAATATTTCTAGAAAAAGTGAGTTCCTTTTTTCCGTAGAGTTTGTAGATGCTCTCTTTTGCGCTCCACATAACGATGAGTTTTTCAATTTCATCGATAGAACAAAAAGCCTTCTCATCCTCGGACAGAAACTTCTTGTATAAGACTTGAATCTTATCCCGAATCTCTTCCAGATCCATCCCTACTTCTTTGTCCTCGTGCATCATTAGGGCGACTAGGTCGCCAGAGTGGGAAATAGAAATGTGACTAGGATCGTCGTCAAGCAGAAAAGGCTTGCGATGTTTGGTGTATTGTATTTCGGCTTTGGACTCGGGCAACAAGTGTTCGTGCAATATGCGCACCGCTATCCATTCCTTTTTGCGTTTCTCCGATTGGAAGCTGGCAATCTCTTTCTCCGTTCTTTCCCTAGCCTTTATCAAGCCCAGCAGCTCGCCCACTGACTCGGTCACCTGCCAAATAGCAATGCAAGATTTGGGGTCGAGATGGATAATTCTATGAATCGGCATTGCCCAAAAATAATTGAAAAGAACTCACTAATTTCGACGTCCTGATTCAGGCTTATGATTTTATCCGATAAACAGATATTGAAGGAAATAAAAGAAGGGAGCATCCTCGTGGAGCCCTTTAAGCGCAGTTGTTTGGGCACCAATTCTTACGACGTGCATCTCGGCCGTTATCTAGCAACTTACAAAGATCGTGAGCTTGATGCCAAGCGCCACAATGAAATAGAACACATCACCATCCCTGCGGGTGGTTATGTTTTGCAGCCCAACACCATTTACCTAGGCGTTACAGAAGAGTATACCGAAACCCATAAGCACGTACCCTTTTTGGAAGGCAAATCGAGTATCGGTCGATTGGGAATTGATATTCACGCAACTGCAGGAAAAGGTGATGTTGGTTATTGTAATACTTGGACACTGGAACTTTCTGCCATACAACCTGTTCGTGTTTACGCCGGTATGCCTATCGGTCAACTCATTTATTTCTGCGTAGAAGGAGAGATTAAAAACTACTACAACACCAAACGAGGTGCGAAGTATGTAGAACGCTCGGTTAAGCCAACCGAATCTATGATGTGGAAGAATCGCTTTTAAGCGATAGCCCAAAGTCATTGTTTAAGAACGCTTTTAGCACTTTTAGACCCTCCCCAGCCTTAATAGGGAGGGAATATATCGACCTCGCTTAAATGATGTTCCCTTCGTTCCCAGGATCAAAATTTGCACTTGATTTACATTAGCCCGCCTTGTCGCGTCGGAAAAAAGTAAGGTAATTACGGCAGACCTTATATTTTAAACGACGAACCAATATAGACTCGGGACTACCGTAAAAAAAGAAAAGTTGGGATAAGGAGCTAAACGCTGTCAAATTGCGTTACCCCTCAAACTGAAGACTAAAAGTTAACACTCTCGAACGTAATTGTTGAATCACATCTGAGTACTGCAAACCATCCGTCGGTTGATGCACGTTCCTAATGCCCTGAGTGATTTTTATCTCAGGAGTAAACATGAAATAAGGGAAGTAAAACTCAAATCCAAAACCGTACTCAATGCCCAAATCTATGGGCGCTAACTTTAGAATGTCATTGGCCTCCCTCTTTTTCGAGTTGGAAGCTACGTCCCAACCGACCTTGCCGCCTCCCAGAACATAGAAACGCATATTATCTACAAATCGATCCGATTTGTATTTGACTCCAATAGGAACATCTAGAAAAATGGATTCTACAATATTGTCTAAATCGTTAAAATTTCCATCGTCCCGTAGTTCATTGAAACGAATGGTTCGTTCCACCAATGAAATAGTAGGAATAACCCTAAGGTCGAAGCGCTTGCTCAGTCGGAGGTTACTGATTATACCAACATTGAAACCAGCGGCATTGGGCGATTCAACTACTCTTATCGAATCGTGAAAAGCAAATTCCGGTGAATGTATAATCGTAAAGCGAGAAGAGTTGTATCCCACCAAAATTCCGAAATGGAGTTTCTTGTTGTCTATGGACGTCAGGTTCTTTTGCGCTTTGGTAAAAAGCGGCAACAAGAGCAGCCCGATGAGCGCAACTATTTTATACCGGTGTAGATTGTGCATATACCAAAGGTTTGCGGATACATTTCTAATTGGGAAAAGCCATTGTCTTTTAATACTCCTAAGAACGCATTTCCCTCGGGAAATAGTGCCACAGATTCAGGTAAATAGCTGTAAGCACGACTATCCTTAGAAATAAGTTTGCCTATACCTGGCAATACATATTTAAAGTAAAAGTTGAAAACTTGTTTTATCGGAAATTTAGTCGGCCTCGAAAACTCCAGCACCACTGCTTTTCCACCAGGTTTGGTGACTCGGTATATCTCCGCAATGCCTTTTCGAAGGTTTTGAAAGTTTCTAACCCCAAATGCCACCGTCACCGCATCAAAACTACTGGTCTCAAAGCTCAAATCTTCCGAATCACCCTTCTGCAAAGTAATCTTGTCACCCAGATTACGCTTCTCAATCTTCTTATCTCCCAGCGCCAACATCTCACCCGAGATATCTATCCCGATCACCTCTTCTGGGTTTAGCTTCATACTGGCCAAAGCCAGATCAGCGGTACCCGTCGCCACGTCCAGAATCCGCTTCGGCGCAATCGGTTTGAGCAAAGAAATAGCCTTGCGTCGCCATAAATGGTCAATGCCCACGGTTAAGAAGTGGTTTAGAAAGTCATAGCGATGCGCGATGTTGTCGAACATCTGTTCAACTTCTTTCTTTTTCTCAGCGCCAGAGTAATATGGTTTTATTCCTTCGGAAGACAAATGGAAGTTTTTGCTGTTGCAAAGATACCCAAAACGAAGCACTACTTTTGCAGAGATGATTATCCATAGCGCAGATTTTGTTGCCAGTTATACAAACGTGGAGAAGTGCCCCAAAGACAATAAACCTGAATACGCATTCATAGGTCGAAGCAATGTGGGAAAATCTTCACTGATAAATATGCTGGTCGAGCGTAAAAAGCTCGCGAAGGTGTCTTCTACGCCTGGTAAGACGCAGACCATCAACCACTTTATCATCAACGAAAACTGGTATTTAGTCGATCTTCCGGGCTACGGTTACGCCAAGATTTCAAAATACCAGCGCGAGAAATGGACCCGTTTTATACGAGCCTATATGAAGCGTCGCGAAAATCTGCAGTGTGTATTTTTACTAATCGACTCTAGATTGTCGCCACAAAAAATAGATTTAGAGTTTGCCAATTGGTTAGGAGCTATACCCGTACCATTTGTAATCGTCTACACCAAGTCCGACAAAAACAAAACAAGAGAATTAAATAAGAACGTCAAGAATTTCGAAAACGCCATGCTAGAAAGTTGGGAATCAGTACCTCAACAATTTGTTAGCTCCTCCGAAAAGAAAGTCGGACGCGACGAAGTCTTGAACTTTATAAGCGATTTAAATAATGAATTTTATGAAAACTAAGAATATAATCCTCTGTGTGCTGCTATTGACCGTGACCTGCTTTGTCACTTATGCACAAAAGCCAATGGGCAAAGTCGGCGATGCAAAAGTTTCTTACGACCTGAGAAGTTATGCCAGTGATTTAATGCCCGGAAATTATGGTAGTGACGAAGCACCTGTAGCCATCTTGTATTTAAAAGACGCCCAGCAAAGAGTATGCGCTAACCTATACTTCTACGCAAGTGACAACGTTATGCAACATCAACAAGCAAGCCGAGACCGCGATACAGGTTTGGTTGAAGACCATTACAATTTCGATTTCTACCAAGTACTATTCGATGCACTCAAAGACCGCGCACTGCAACATACATTGGTCTACGACCTCGATACCAATAAGGTTAAGTTGCAATCAAATCCGCGTAGTTCTGGCGTCAAGTCTCCTCAGTTACGATCTCCCAAAATAATGGTGAAGTAGGTTTTAGATTGGCGAGCAACAGGCTTTTCGTTTTTACTCGGCACGTCTGCGCTTTATTCAGCGAAGTCGCTGGTTCTCTAGATGGTCATCCACCACACCAGTTCAGGTACGAATTGTTGCAAAGGTATTTTGGGATAGTTTTTCATAGTGCAAGGCAAAAACGTCTTCATAACCCAAATGCAATGACTACGTACGATATCTTAGTAGAATAGCAGGCGGACTACAAGCCCCCACTTATTTCGAACCGGTTAAGCCGGGGGCGATTTACGTCCGAACAAAAGCATTGTTTGATGATATAAGAAAATTTGGGTAAAACGACCATGGTTAACCCAATCGAGAAGTTATTTTAGATTACTTTCGAAAAGTTACATGTTTAAATTTTTGGTTCTGGAATTATATTAAAACAATGAGAAACGCAACGATTTTACTTTTCCTACTGGCATCTCAATATTGCACTGCACAAGAAATTCCAATAGACAACTATTTTGTAAATGTCTGGGGACAAGCAGAATTGCAAATTCAAGCACAAGCAGACAAGTATTATTTACTTTCAGCGAAACATGAACCTAACAATGATTATGAAACCATCACTTCTATGACTTTAGGAGTTGACGGAACCCTAAGTATAATTGATGCGCTTAGTGCATATCCCGAAGAAAACTATAGCGTTACAGAACATTCAATTGCCAATCCTGATGACACAGATGGGGACGGAATAGATGACTATACCGAGTACACTAATATGCCTACCAATTCTCCACTCAATGCTGCGCAAGCAGTACAATTTGAGGATGGTACAACAGCCATTGATAGCGAAGAAACATTTTCAAACCTAGCTGTTATTACCGATGAAGTTCCCTGGGCACCATTCCTAAATAATCAAGAGTTTGTAAAATTTGGAATTCTTGACATTAATACTGATGCGCCAAGAGTCTATTTTATAAATAGTAATACTCATTTTATACACGCAGAATTTTTTGCGGCCATAGGAATTAATGTTACTGAAGATGGATCCGGCGAAATTATTTTTAACCCAAACGACATAAATTCAAATGGAACTCTTGGGAGTTACTCGTTTAGCTATTCATTCGGAGAAGCTAAAAGTTTCGAGAATACTCAACGTACCTATGAGCTCTTAGCAGCAAGTATGCCCTTCCTGCGAAATAATTTAAAGCACTTTATTGGCGACGCAGGTGAATCGCAACATATGAATCAATATGCCAGTGATTTTGAAGGTTCGCGCATTGAGGTCGTATTTGAATCTGAATTTTTTGGCGACGTAGATTTTATCCCTTTTCATCAAGCGGAAGGCTACGGATTCTTTAAAGCAATGACCTTAGAAGAAACTCCTGGTTCTAGAGATGTAGTATTGTATGATGCGCTACCAAACTCTTTACCCAGAGTAGGTGGGATTATAACCTCAGTTATTCAGACGCCCTTATCGCACGTTAATCTTAGGGCCATACAAGATGACGTGCCAAACGCCTTTATCAAGGACCCACTCGAAAAACCAGCTATAGCAGAATTGCTCAATGGCTACGTGTATTATAAAGTAGAAGAAGACGGTTATGAGATGCGTGAAGCAACTTTAGAAGAAGTTAATGCTTGGTACGAAGACTTGAGACCTACTGAACCGCAAATACCAGAGAGAGATTTGAGCTTTACAAATATCTTACCCCTAAATGATATTAATTTTGACATGTCATCTGCTTTTGGAGCTAAATGCTCTAACGTAGCTACCATGAGAGATTTCGGCTTAGTCGAGGGAACCATACCTGACGGTTTCGGAATTCCTTTTTACTACTACGATGAATTTATGAAGTTCAATGACTTTTATCAGCGAGTAGAAGAAATGCTAGCCGATCCTGTTTTCCAAACAGACTTAGAGGTAAGAATAGAAACCTTAAAAGACTTTAGGAAAGATATCAGAAGTTCGACCATGCCTCAATGGATGCTCGACGACCTTCAAGTTATGCATGACGCTTTTCCCGAAGGCACAAGAGTTAGGTGTCGTTCTAGTACCAATAATGAAGATTTGCCAGGATTTAGTGGTGCCGGTTTATATACCTCAAAAACGCAACATCTAGATGAAGGGCATATCTCTAAATCAATAAAACAAGTCTATGCCAGTATGTGGAATTTTAGAGCATACGAAGAGCGTGACTTTTTTAGAGTTGATCATTTCATTGCAGCCATGGGTATTTTATGTCATCCTAATTTCGAAGATGAAGAGTCAAATGGAGTAGGAGTGAGCCTTGATCCTATTTACGACACGCAGGATACTTATTTTTTGAATACACAAGTAGGGGAGTCTTTGGTGACGAATCCCGATGTTAATTCAATTCCCGAAGAGCTTTTATTGTTTGAAGATCCTAGCGCGGGCTATACTGTAGTAAGAGAATCAAATTTAGTTGAACCAGGAGAATTGGTTATGAATGAACAGTATCTCAATGAAATGAGAGAAAACTTAAGTACCATCCACGAAGAGTTTGCAATTTTATATGATGTGGTAGGAGCAGAAGGATTTGGTATGGATATCGAGTACAAAGTGACCGCTCAAGACCAATTGGTCATCAAACAAGCGCGGCCTTGGGTTTCATTCTGGGCTGAGTTCAAAGCAGCCTTTGATTTGGAAGTAGTGGAAGTTTTGAGCCCTCAAAGTGCCGCTACGCTAGGAGATGAGGAGTTGATATCAATTAATGTTGCAAACAGCGGTTTGGAAGATATGAGCAACTTCGAACTTTTACTGTATATAGACGATGAGTTAAAAGAAACCAGTGTCATAAGTGGAACGCTTTTGAAGTTTACTGATTTGGATCATCAATTTTCAATACCTCAAAACTTTTCGGAAAAAGGAGATTACAAAATCACTGTTGTAGTTGTTCATCCAGATGATGGCTTCAGTCAGAACGATACCTTAGAATCTGTTATCTCAAACCTTCACGCGTTAGAAAGCGGGCTGGATTTGTTAAGTTCAAATGTCCTTTGTGCTGACGAAATTGCAGTCAATACATCGTTGACTAATTTTGGTGAATCAGTTATCGAAACAGCTGAAATACAAGTTACCGTAAATGGACAATTACTTGAATCAGTTCAGTATGATGTTACAGTACCCTTTCAGTCTTCAGAAGAACTCACCATACTTGTAAGTGAAAATTTGGAATTAGAAAACAATGAAATACTAGTGGAGTTGCTGACGGTAAATGGAGAAGTAGACGCTGTCAACGACAATAATCAATTCTTACTAGAAACAGATTTAACATCGAATTCACAGTCTATATCGCTGGTATTAACACCAGACAATTACCCTGAAGAAAGTTCTTGGGAATTAATCAATCAAGCAACAGGCGAGATCGAATCCACTGGGGATTTTGAGGATGGGGACTTTATAGATGAAATCTGTGCTTTGAACGGAACTTGCTATACACTTAAGTTCTATGATGAATTCGGCGATGGCATTTGCTGTGGTTTTGGAGAAGGAAGTTTTAATTTGGTTGATTCGGAAGGAGAATCGCTCGGTTTCAGTAATGGCGAGTTCAATACTTCGACCGAAATAGAATTTTGTACAAGTGGAGAGAGTGAGGAGATTGTTTCGGGAACAACAAATCTAGTAGTTCAGGATGCGTTGAAGGTTTATCCCAATCCCGTTACAAACAATTTGACAATTCAATTTGGTGATGTTTTTGAAGCCGCTGATAATATTGATTTAAAAATTTATGATAGCCAAGGGCGCATGTTAACAGCTCGAAGCGTGAAAAGTAATACCGAAGCAAGTTTGTCCTTTAGCGGTTTTCCATCAGGTTTATATGTGATTAGATGTTCCAACGGAACCGTCGAAAGTCGTGTAAAAGTGCTTAAACGTTAATTTCGAATTGAGAGATTAATAGTGGATTACAAAATGTTTAATTAAGGTTTTTATTTGGCCAGCAACAGGCTATCCGCTTGTACTCGGCACTTGGAAAGTGTTTTCGCCTAACACCTTGGCAGGAGCTTCCTTTGGTCGCTCTGCACGGTAAGGCTCAATACACTTTCCAAGCACCTCATACCGCTACTATCCTGGCTGGGG
>CAZZIZ010000123.1:0-10515 GCA_964654535.1 uncultured Chitinophagales bacterium | reverse complement strand
CGCGTGAGGGATAGAGGCAAGACCAATGAAGGAACTTAGGGTCAGAAGAATATTTTGAGGAAAAATTTTCTAGGGCAAGGCGGAAAGCGCAGACGTGGCCAAAGCCACGGCGAGCATTTCCAACGCCGCCATAGGAAATTTGTACCGAAATATTCTTGACACTATGTTGCTTCCTTGGTCGCTGTTGGAGCTCCTGTTGTTTTGAAGCCATAACACTTAGCTCCTTAGAGCTAGAAGTGTTTTGCGCGTACAAAAACAGAACAGAGCGACTGCCGAAAGCCCGACCCTTGCCGCAGGCAGAAGGGGCACGCCCAAAACAAAACCGAAAAACTAAAGCTCTCAAAAAAAGAAAAGGTGCTTCCCGTCCAAGGAAAGCACCTTCATTCTCATACTTGGGGTATGATTATCGGAACACCTCAACAGTCCCATGGAAATTTTCATTTCTTGGGGCGTTCGGTTTTCTTAGGATATAGAAGTATGTACCTACGGTAACATCTTCTCCTGTTTCTTGATAGGTGCCATCCCACAAATCGCCAACGACGCCATAGTCTTCTGCTTCGAATACGATGTTGCCCCAGCGGTTGAACACTCTGAATTCGTTGTTCTGTAGGTCTTGGCAATTGTCGATGCCACTGATGTAAAATGTTTCGTTAATGCCATCGCCGTTTGGACTGAAGGCTTCTGGGAACCACAAATCGCAAGGCTCGTTGCTAACTTCACCGACGGTTATGAAAACAAAAGCCTCAGTGCATAGGTTGGTTTCGTTGCACGCTTGGTACAACAAACTGTCTATGCCCATAAAGCCTGGGTCTGGCGAGTAGATGATGGAATTGCCTTCGAGTGTTGCGTCTCCGTTGAGGGGCGGCATCAAAATTTCTGAGCTCAAACTCTCGCCGTTTGGATCGGAGTCGTTTCCGAGCACCTCAATTGAGACGTCGGTATCCGCTCCAATACTTATTATATCGTCTTCTGCAATTGGGGGTAGCAAAGTGGTAATAATAATACTAACGGTGGCTATGTCGCAGCCGAAGCCGGGACAGCAGACCTCATAGACAATTTGGTCGGTGCCCACGAAACCGGGGTCGGGTTGATAGATAATGGTTAAGATGACTTCTTCTATCGTGCCATTCATCGGCTGTTCGAGTACGTTTATGGTAACGCAATCGCCAAAGGGTATAAAGTCGTTGTTGAGTACTTCTATAATGTGCTGCTCGTCTGGAGCTCCGAAGAAATTGTCGTCAGTACCTGCGAGGAAATTGATGACTTGTATATGCACCGTAGCTGTATCGCAACCCCAGGTATTACCACAAATAGCGTATTGGAAAGTATCCGGGCCGATGTAGTTCATTTCGGGGAAGTAGAAGAAGGACGTGTCCGTAGGTTCTATTGTACCCTGTTCTGGTTCTTCAATTAGGAATATTTCGTCGAAGCCTACGTCGGGCAGGGAGTCATTGTTTAGGACCACTACATTGACGGGATCGTTTATGAATACGTTTACAAAGTCGTCGTTGGCAATTAGAGTTCGGTCGAGTACATCAACGCTTACGGTGACATTGGTACAGGCGTCGTTTTCATCGCATATGGAAATGACGAAAGAGTCTTCGCCTATAAAATCGTCGGGGCCGGTATAATTGAAACAAACACTATTTATTATTTCTATTTCACCTTCTATGTCTTGTGGATCAAAAACGAGCATTACTTCGTCTCCGTCTGGATCGATAATATCTGGGCAAAACAGAACCGAAGAATCGGCAACAGCATCGAACATAATGGTCTCTGGTCCGTTCAAGGTCGGTGGCTGATTTGGTGGTGGTAAAATTGTGTAGACGATTAAAGTAGTATCGCACTCTATTGGGAATAGGCTATCGCAAGCGACCATACTCACCGTATCCATTCCGAAAAAATCCAGGTCTGGGGTATAGAAAGCGGAGTCAACTAAAAATTGGAATACGCCATTTTCTGGCCCATCAAAACTTAGGGTTACTACATCTTCTGGTAAATCGGGATCAAAGAAGCTTGGTAGGAAGGTTGTGTCTGTTGTGTTTAAGAGTAGGGTATCGAAGAGTACCATATCGGTGGTATCGCCAGCGGCATTGAGCCATACAGGGCCTCCTTCGTCGCACTCAAATAAAGGAACGAAAACCTCTAGCTGAGAAGTGCAACCTGTGCTATCGTCGGTAACACTTACTGTGTAAGTTGTGCTGGTAGCGGGTGAAGCAATAGGGCTTGGCGAGTTTGGGTCGTCGAGTCCAGTTGTTGGAGACCAAGAGTAACTGTCTCCTCCAGAGGCAAACAATTGTGTACTGCCGTCGATGCACGCTCCCAATACTTCGCTAACCACCGCAAATTCGGCAATCGGAGTAATGGTTATTTCATCTGTGGTAGGACAATCGCTTGCCTCTGGGTATGTTACCGAAACGGTGTAAGTAGTTGTTTCGGTAGTTGTGAAAACAGGATTGGCTGGATCGCTTACGTCGATTCCATTATTGGGGGACCAAACTATATCTGTTGCATTATCTATTCCGCTTAGTGCTATAAGCAATGATTCGTTGGGGCAAAGGTTGCGATCTTCACCTGCAGAAGGAGCAGGAATTACCACAACTTCGACCAGAGCTTCTGCAGAGCAGTTGCCATTTAAACCAGCATAGCGATATGTCGTTGTGCTTTCTGGGCTAACTATTACGCTAGCGCCTGCACTGAGTATATCATTTGGATTGTCCACGTTCACCCACTCGTGTTCGCAGAAATCGCTGGTAGCAAAGAGCTCTGTGCTTTCTCCTTGGCAAACAACAACATTTTCGGGAATGCTTATTTCTGTGGTGATGAGGCGAATATTATCGAGGTAGTAGTAAGCCACGTTGGACATAATGCCTTGTGGCTGGATGAAGGTATTTGTGTTAGCATTGGTAGCGAAGTTACCGATGGTAACAAATTCGAACTCGCTACTCGCGGTGAAAGAGCCACTTATAGTCGTCCAAGCATCTTTCTCGTCTAGTATCTCTTCGTTACCACTGGTTATTTGCGGGCTTGAACCTAGTATGTTTGTCGGAACGTCATTACTAAAGTACAAGCCAATTTCGTCTAGCGCGATTCCACTCAGTTCGGCTAAGCTCACGTCGAAACTTGCGCAGTAAGTTTGACCGGGGGTGACTGGCGTAAGAAGGGGAATGGTTAAGAATGAACGCTGATCGTCAGGTCCGAACACTGTGATTCCTGCGTAGTTCAGTGATTCATCGGTTGGTACTTGAAATCCGAATGCATTGGTCGGTACCCCAACGTTGGTTCCATCTCCACTACAGGTGGCAAACAAATCGGCATCGTCGGCTGCGGTACTGATCCAAGCCGAAGCATTTTGTATTTGACCGAAATCATCGGGACAGGTAGTTAGCGTTTCAAAACTGCCATTTATGATCAGGCTGTTCTCTGAACAATCCGGGCAATCTTCTTCAATGACTATCTCGATACTGTTACCATTAACACAACCGCCTGAACTTTGTACTAGAACGTTTACGGTGAAGGTTCCTGCTTCTTCGAAAACGAAACCAGTAGAATTGTCACTGCTTAAGTCGATATCGCCATCGTTATCTACGTCCCAGTCGTAACTAAAACTTTCGCCTGGTGGAGGACTAGGAACTATGAACGGTGTTAAAGTCCCAACGCAACCACCTGGAGAAGTGAAGGAAGCATTTGGTAAAGGGAAGACTTCAAAGTTTAATGTATCCGCAATCACGCAGTCACCAAAGACTGCGTTGACTACATATTGATTTGTACCTGCACTATTGGTTGGAATTTCAAAACTTGCTTCGTTGCCAAGTGTTGTTTCTGGATCATCGATTTCAAACCAACGATAATCGCAGAACTCGTCGTTCACTGTAGCAGATATGTTTACCCCAATGCAACTCGCCGTTGGCGAGTTTATAGTTAAGCTAGGCACTTCGTATAGCTTGACATTGTCGATATAGTAGTAGGAAACTAATTCACCAGTGTTATCAACTATTTGTCCTGCAGTAGAACCATTGCTTCGGAAGTTACCCATAGTCAGCTGAGTGAAAGTCCCATCTGCTACGAAGGTTTCAGTAACCGTTGTCCAATTCTCCGAATCGGTAATGATGTCGTTTGATTCGATTTGAGGACTGAAGGGAAGGTTACTGATGAATCCAGAACCTACTATACTTATTGAGCCTGGACTGAATAAAGCGCCTATGTTGTTTACTGCTAGTGTACTTTCATCGGACAAGGAAGTTTCATAGCTAAAGCAATAGGTAATCCCGGCTTGAGTTGGCGTTGGTAATTCAATAGTAATGTACTCGCGAAAGTTTTGCTCGCCGAAGGCGAAAAATCCGGCATAGGCATTTCCGTCAGCTGCATTTTGAAATCCTAAATCATTGTCGGGAACAGAAACGCCGCTCATTTGTGTAGCACAAGCATTGAAGTAATCTGGAGAAGCCGATGTTGCGTTGTCCCAGAAGTCAACATTAAAAAGCGCACCTAAGGTTTCTGGGCATTCGCTTAAGGCTTCAAAGTTTCCGTTGGGAACCAAGTTAACATAGTCGCTACACTCGTCGCATTCTGCATCGACAGTAAAGTTGGTGCTGATATCATCGCTACATCCATCGTTGTTCGTCACTGTTAAGGTCGCTGTATACTCGCCTACGGGTAGTATGGTTGAAATGCTACCAATATTGGTGCTGATAAAAGTGGCAGCAGTCGCTCCTGCTTCAAAAATCTCCCAGGCATAAGTTGCATCCTCGCTCAAATTGCTGACTTGAGCTAATATCTCGGTTGGGAAGCCTCCGCAAGGATTGTTTACCTGAATATTGACTATTGGTTGAGTTGCTGGAAAAAGACTGATGGTTTCTGTTAACTCGCAGGAACCAGAATCTGAGCTGAGTAGTATAGTAGTTTCCGTGTTAACAGAAATTGTCAGCGTTTCCTCGAAGGACAATGGAACATCCGGATTGTCGAGGTTTAACCAGGTGTATGCTCCCGAGCCACCACTCGCCGTAAGGGTCACCGTTTCTGAGTCGCAACTTGCATCAGTCAGCTCATAGCTAAGTGGACTGGCTTGTGCGACGACGGAAACATCGTCTACGTAGTAATAGACTTCTTCCGCGAATGGCGTTCCAGGGGTGCTGTTGCCGCCCACAGTATTCGCGTTATCGAAAAAGTTTCCAATGGTCAAGTATTGGTATGCAGCGTCGGCAACAAACTGACTGGATACAGAGACCCAGTCAGTTGCTTCTTCAATTGGGCCATTTGTGTTTGCAAATTGGGGGACCGCATTTAAAGGACCATCGTTGTCCGACGTAATAATATTTTCTGAAAAAAAGAACCCGAGATCTTGTATGCCACTTCCGAAGAAGTCGCCTGCGCTGACCCAGTATTCTATACAGTAGGTAGTACCTACTTCTAGAGGACTATTCAATTCAACGCTTAAATACTCGCGTAAGTCTTCGTCACCAAAAACAAAAATTCCTGCATAACCATTTCCGCCGTTTGGCGTTTGAGAACCTTGAAGGTTAGAAGGCACGTCCGCTGCATTGCCCGCAGCACAAGTGTTAAATAAATCAGCGATGCCAGTTCCGGGAGAAAACCAATCGTCGGCTTCATCAATTTGGTCAAGCCCAGTTGGACAGTTGTTCAGAATTTCGAAGCCTGGATTCGGGACTAAGTTTTGGCCGAGAGCAGGTAGGCAAAAAATTAGCGCGAAGAAGCTTAAAAACCTGAACAATAGATCACTTAGATTTCTTCTCAGGGTCATGTTTTATGAACGGTAGTATAGTGAACGAACTATGCGCACAAGGTAATTTTATGATTTAGAGCTACTTAGTCCGTGTATCCACAAAAGCATATTTTGCTGTGGATAAGGGAATTTAATATGTGACACTAAATTTTTGTGCAGGAATGCACCGATATTTTCTGAACAGTCGTTCTATTACACCGCTACTTCAGGCTGTAATAATTTGGAAATTGTGAACAAAAGTTCATCAATTTCTTTGGTCGTATTATACTTACCAAAACTAATGCGAATGCAAGGCCAGCCTGATTCTGCGCCAACTTCATTGAGCACGTGGGAGCCAATGCCGGCACCCGAACTACAGGCACTGCCTGCCGAAACACAGAATCCAGCTAGGTCGAGTTTAAGGATAAAAATGTCGGAGTACTTAGAGGGAGGAAAGGCTACATTGACCACTTTACAAAGCGTTTTCTCTGGGTCATCGCCATTAAAGCGAACACCCATTGGTTTTAGGCCGTCTATGAGTTTACGCTTGAGTCCAAGTATATGTTCAACATTGGCCTCGCGCTTGGCGTAAGCTATCTGTGCGGCGGTGCACAATCCTACTATAGCGTATGAGTTTAGGGTACCCGAGCGCATATTGCGTTCTTGACCACCACCTTTAATAAGTGATTGAATCTTATGCTTCTTGTTCACGTAGAGAAAGCCAATTCCCTTGGGTCCGTGAAACTTATGTGCGCTGCAGGTCATAAAGTCAATCGGAGTTTCCTGCAAATCGAAAAGATGGTAACCAAAGGACTGAACCGTATCAGAGTGAAATAATGCTTCATTGTCTACACAGACTTTCGAAACCGCCGCAAAGTCAATCATATTACCAATCTCGTTATTGGCATGCATTAAAGTGACCAAGGTCTTCTTATCCGAAGCTTTCAATAGCGATTCTAGTGATTCCATATCCAAAACGCCATTCGCATCCAGTTTGACGAAAGCCAATTCTACGTTGTCAGTTTCGACCAGGCTTTTGGCGGTGTTTAAGACGCATTTATGCTCGATTGGTGAGGTCACGATGCGGGTAACGCCCAGATCCTTTACTGCTGCGTTAAGCGCGGTATTGTTTCCCTCTGTTCCGCCACTATTAAAGCAAATTTCCAAAGGTGAGACGTTTAGAAGTCCAGCAAGGTCTTTTCGTCCTTTTTCAATAGCCCCTTTGGCCGTCCGGCCAATAGAGTGGGTGCTGGAAGGGTTTCCAAAGTTCTGAGTCAAGAAGGGCATCATGCTTTCCAAGACTTCTTTGTCAATTGCGGTAGTACTAGCGTTGTCTAAATAAGTAGCCATAATGTCAATAATGTGAGGCGACCAAAGCTAAGGATTTTCAAATAAGAGCAAAAGCTGCTGCAGGTATATATGGACTAGCGTCGCCTCCGTGTTTTATGATTTCTCGTACCACCGAAGAGTGGAAATGCCCATATTTAGGCTCAGTCATTAAGAAAATACTCTCTATCTCGTTCTCTTGACTATGATTGAGCTGGGCTATGGTTTTTTCATATTCAAAGTCAGTAGTCGAGCGTAGGCCGCGGAGTATGTAACTCGCTTTAATAGAGCGACAATAGTCCACCGTTAGACCCTCATAAGAACTAACTTCTACTCGGTCTTCCATGGCCCAGATGGCATTGAGCATATCCATGCGCTGCTCCAAGGAATAAAGGTATTTCTTGGCGGAGTTGTGTCCTATGGCTATGATCACCTTATCGAAGAGATCAAGTCCACGATTAAGGATATTAACGTGTCCTTTTGTAATCGGATCAAAGGACCCAGGGAAGACTGCTATTTTACTCATACGTGCTCGTTCTCTTTAGTAACGAAAATACTGAATATGGTAGTTCCATAATTACGCTCTTTCCAATAATGAAGATGGTCCTTGAAAGTATGGTTCGGATTGTGTTCCATAACGAACCAGCCATTTTTATTAAGCAAGTCTTCACCAAACACATATTCCGGTAGGTCTGGGATACGCTTAGAAGGGTAGGGTGGACCAGCGAAGATAAAGTCGAAGCGCTCGTCGCAGCGCTTCATAAACTTAAAGACGTCGTCCTTTATTACTTTGATCGGAAAGTCCAGCTTTTCCTTCATCTCCTTGATAAAGCGAATGTTCATGTTGCTTATCTCCACGTTGGTCACATCCAAGCAGCCGCGACTACACAATTCATAACTGATGCTACCAGTCCCGCCGTATAAGTCTAGCGCCTTGGTTTCCTCCAAGTCAAAATTATTGATGATGATATTGAACAAACCCTCCTTAGCAATATCCGTAGTAGGACGCGCGGGCGTTTTTCTCGGAGGGTTAAAACGATGACCCCTATGTTGACCGCCTATTATTCGCATCTCAATTTATTTTTCATCTTCCTTCTTATTTCAAAGAGAAGATGTGGTAATACTCCTGTGGGTTAGACCGTAATTTTGTGTGCGACGATTCTGAACTCGCCAATGGAGGTATTAGCGACCCAGGCAAGTATTTCCTCAGGAGCTGAATAATTTTACCCTCCGTTTCCAGCTGTCCCGTAATGTATATAGGGGTTTCAGAGAAGCTCAAGTCATATTGTTTTGCAGCGCTGAGGCTGTAGTACAATACATCTTCCGCGCTGCGGTAGTTGTAGTGATTTTGAAAAACCAATTCCCCTTCGTCAAAACAAGTCAGCGAAAACTCATCCTCAAACAAGTGTAAGAATAACCTAGCTACATCGGGATTCTTTTGTTTGCATTGCGACACGGCAAAATTGAAACCTGAGCGCAGCTTAGTATTTGGAAAACGTTCGTTTATATTTTGCTCCAACTCAAGTGGTGCATTATAAATTACTTCATAAGGAATACTGAGCATCTTTTCGTTACGCAATTCGCATTTATCTACCAGTTGGTTATCGATGCTGTAGAGCTCTTTGCGTTTTTTTTCTTGGAAAAGCGCATTAGGAACCAAGGCATGCTTGCCCATCCAGACTGCTGCCGTGACCTTAGAAAAATCGGCCTTTAGGTCGTGCCCAATAAGTTCGTCTAGATTCTGAATCCAAGAAGCGCCTTCTCGATGCCTTACTTTATGTAAGTCAACCGTTTCGCCCAGACTACTTGTCTTACGGCTAATAGAGTGCTTGGGAGTAAAGAGAAGAAAGAGCTGATCTCCCATAAGTATTTATAAAACGGATTTAAATGACTGGAATCACTTCTTCCAGTTACCTGTAGTCGTTCCGAGGTTTATGTCCCCAACTTTGAGTAGGTCATACCACTTGTCTTTGAAGTACTTGCCTTCCAAGCCATTGAATAGGACACGGTAAGGAACCGCGGCCTCAAAAGCAGGAATCTCAACCTCATTTTTAACAATCGTCGTGGCAGCAAGATCAAAAATTCTGTCCGAGGTATGTGGAACCTTGTTTAGCGAGTTGATACGGCCCATATCACCTTTGAAAAGTGAGTCTTTTACCGCCACAGTTATGGTCTCCCTGGTCACTACCACAGTAGAATCGTTCGGATCACCAATAATCTTTTCGTAAACTATCGAGCTATCGCGTGCAAATGAGAGTAAAGTGTCCCAAGAAGCGGTGTAAGTACCGTTCATAGTACGATAAGCCATCTGGGTAGCTCTAATATCTTCCAGATTTGAAACCGCGTCAGCAATGCGTTCACCACTAATGCGTTCAAAATCAATTGGTTCCTTGATGGTTTCTACCAATTTGAAACCCATAAAAACATTGGCTACGATCAGGAGAAGCGCCAATACAATCTTAATTGCCTTCATATTAAAAAGCTGGTTTAGCTTAATACAATTATAAGGCTTTAGGCTCAATCTATTAGCATACTTAAGGTAGAAATGACGCTCAAATTGCCAATGCTGTGGAAAGAATAGGTCTAGGTGGTGTTGATATGGGCAGCAACAGGCTATCCGCTCAAATTCGGCGCGCCTAGAAATGGTTCAGCATAGTCGTGCGTGCGTATTCCCTAGGCGGTCATCCACCCGCACTCCTTGCTTCACACATTTCTAGTCCCACCTCATAACCGCTTCTATCCTGGCTGCGGGGGAATGTGAGCATTGCTAAAACCGATGGACATTAAGACATAAAAAAAGCGGTCATTTAGTGCGAAGCCGAGAAATCTGTGGGTTCGTTAGCAATGTTTACATACGCGGATATTTCAGAAAGGAGGCATGCAAATAAAAACGTAGCTACTCGTAAAAATTACGTTTGCTTTCGTTTATATCTGTTTGTAAACTTATTGATTTTGTATTTTGTTATATTAGTGAGATCTAACATGCTCTTTTGATAAATAGCGCTCATGAGCGTTGTATACAAGTTGTGAGCAACTAATTCCAAGTCCATAGAATGAGAACGAAAAAAGACATGTCACTAACATTTCTTATAATAATGTTTGGTTTAGCATTATTGGTTCCAGCTCTTTTACTCTTTGCTAGCTCATTCTGGACTACATTAATCGGAAAGTTGTATTTAGGTTTGGGCTTAGTCACTATTGGAATTGGTCTTTTAAAAATTGAGCAAATTGAAGTAAATAGGGATTCGTTGACTAAATCGAATTTTGTTTTTAAAAAGACGATAAAGATAAGTGAGATTGAAAAGCATACCGTCAAAAGGAACGACCTAAGACAAATTCCATCATTCAACTTAGGAGCATTTTTGAATTGGTCGAAAAGTGGTGGTAGATATTCAAATTTTAGATTTTTGACTTTGTATTCGAAGAACGGTGGGAAATTAAAAATTGATGAGCGTACGATGCCAACT